>JBQCFF010000461.1:0-3203 GCA_051959485.1 Devosia sp.
AGGCTTGCAACGTCATGGGCGAACAACCCTCCCGCGAGGCATTCGTGTCGGTCACCGTCGGCTTCTCCCAGGCAACCACTCCGCTGCTCGCGGGCACGACCAGGCCCGACGGCACCCCGGCCGACGGTAGCGCCGACGGCATTGGGGAGGCCGGCCTGTTCGCCGCCCTGCTCGCCATGCTCGCCCCCGGCGCGCCTGCTCCCGACGCCGACGCGGCCGCCGTACCGACCACCGCCGCCACCCTGCCCGCCCCCACCGCTCCCGCCACCGATCCGGCCACGACGCCCGACCTGCCGGCACTCACCGACCTGCAGCAGTCCGAGCAAGGCAAGGCCCTGCTCAGGGATTTCACCACGGCGCTCAAGGCCGCCAGGGCCGCCCTCGATGCGGGCCAGCCCCTCGATCCGGCGCTCGAAAAAAAGCTCGAGGATACCGTCGCCGCCATCGCCGCCTGGTTCGCCGGCCAGCCGCTGCTGCAGCCTACGCCCGTCGACACCGGCAAGCTCGCCGAACTCGCGAGCGGCAAGGCCATCCTCCCTGCCGCCCCGGGCGGCGAGCTGCCCGCTGCGCCCACGCCGTCCGACGCGACCCCGGCCGCGGCGCCCGCTGCCGGCACTGGCGAGCCCGTCGTCGAGTCCATGCAGTTCCGGATCGTCCCCGCACGGCTCGGCGAACTCGGCACCGCCCTGAAGGACTTCGCGGCGCAGCTCGAACGGGCCTCGCCCCAGCTCGCCAAAGCGCTCGCTCAGCTCGCCGACCGGATCGGCGTCGGCGATATCTCCGACGACGTCCTGGCCCAGCTCGGCCTCAACCGCACTCCCGGCAGCACCAGCCCCCAGCTCGACCAGCTCGTCGCCGCCCTCACCGCCAGGCCCGATGCGAAGGCCGCCCTTGCCCCGCAGCCGCCCATCGCGCCCCCCACCCTCGCGCTGCCCGAGGTGCTCGCCGGCTCGTCCACCGCTCCGTCCGACAGCAGGAAGCCGCCCGAGCCCCAGGCCGGGCAGTCCGAGCCGCTCCGTCGCCCCGCTGATCCCGGCCTCGACGCCGAAGTGAAGCTCGAGGCCAGGCCGGCCAGGTCCGAACCAGCCAGCCCCGCCACCGACGCCAAGCCGGCCGCCGCCGCCCATCCCGACAGCAAGCCTGCGGCGCCCCCAACCCCGCCTCCGGCGCCGGTCGCTGCCGCGAGCGAGGCCCCGTCGCAGGCGGCCCAGGCGGCGGCCGCCACCGCGGCCACGGCCACCCGCGCCATCCATGCAGCCTACGCCGCCCCGGTGCAGCAGCTCAACCTGCCGCAGGTCGCCTTCGAGGTCGCGCGCCAGTTCGAGGCCGGCAACAGCCGCTTCCAGATCCGCCTCGATCCGCCCGAGATGGGCCGTGTCGACGTCAGGCTCGACCTCGACAAGCACGGCAGCGTCAACGCCCGGCTGTTCGTCGAGCGCCCCGAGACGCTCGACCTGATGCTGCGCGACCAGCGGGCCCTGCAGCAGGCGCTGCAGCAGGCCGGTCTCGATACCAGCAAGACCAGCCTCGAGTTCTCGCTGCGTCAGAGCCCCTTCGGCGGCGCCGGCACGGAGACCGGCCAGGGCGGCAGCAACGGCCAGCCCGGCTTCGGTGGCCCCGGCACCCCGGTCGCGGACGAGAGCACCGAGCTTCCGTCCCAAACCCTTTATCGCGGCTCGGCTTCGGCGAGCGGCGTCAACCTGTTCGTCTAGGGAGTACGACCCATGGCAGTCGGCGGCGTCGGTTCCACCGGATCATCCTCCAGCTCGGCCCTCAACAGCGGCGCGCGGCTGGCGGACAATTTCGACACCTTCCTCCAGATCCTCACCACCCAGCTGCGCAACCAGAACCCGCTCGATCCGCTCGACACCAACCAGTTCACCCAGCAATTGGTGCAGTTCTCCGGCGTCGAGCAGCAGCTCAAGACCAACCAGTTCCTCGAGGCCATGGTCACCTCGACCCAGAACGCCAACAACTCGCAGGCGGTGAGCTACATCGGCAAGATCGTCACGGCCTCGGGCGCCAAGACCGAGCTGGTCGGCGGCAAGGCGGTCTGGCACTTCGCCACCGACAAGGCCGCCAGCATTACCGCCACCGTGCGCGACAAGGACGGCAACGTCGTCTACACCAAGACCGGCAGCGTCAAGCAGGGCGAGAGCGTCTTCACCTGGGACGGCATCGGCAGCGACGGCCGCAAGAAGCCCGACGGCTCCTACTCCGTCACCATCGAGGGCCGCGACCCCGACGGCAAGCTGGTCAACGTCGCCACGCAGATGACCGGCGAAGTCACCGGCGTCGACTTCTCCGGCTCCGAGCCCGTCCTCATCGTCGGCGGCGCCCGCGTCAACCTCTCCAGCATCCTCTCCGTCCGCCAGAAAACCGCCGCTGACCAACCCGCCGGAGAGGGTTCGGTCTGAGGGTGAACGCCCCCCACCCAAGCTCCGCTACGTCGCTTCGCTCCTAGCGCCGCTACCCTCCCCACAAGGGGGAGGGAGACCAGTGGCACAGCTCAGCCAACACCCCCTCCCTCCCCTCGATGGGGAGGGTAGCGCAGCTTGGCCGCCCCCGGCGGCCGTAGCGAAGCTAGGGTGGGGTGAAGTTCCCAACCCCGAGGCACCCCCCGAACGCTCCAACAGCCCCCAACCCCACCCAAGCCTCATGGTGAGCCCGTCGAACCACGAGGCGACCGCACCGCCCTCGCCCCTCCCTCCCCTCGATGGGGAGGGTAGCGCAGCTTGGCCGCCCCAGGCGGCCGTAGCGAAGCTGGGGTGGGGTGAAGCTCCCTCCCCGAGCGCTCCAACACCCCCCCCCCCACCCAAGCCGCAAGGTGAGCCCGTCGAACCACGAGGCGACCGCACCGCCCCGGCCGAACACCTCATTCCTGCCGGAACCCCGTCGGCAGTCCGTCCATGCTCACCATGTTCTTCTCGGCCCAGTAGTCGACCAGCCCCTGCGGCCCCTTGGCCTCCGACCAGCTGTCGATGGTGTCGCGCTCGCCCTCATACGCCATCAGCGGCACGCCATAGCCGCACGAGGTCTTCACCAGGTCGAAGTCGAGCCGTACCATCTGCCGGGCGCCGAGCGGCTCCTTCCCCTCGAACTCTCCGGCCAGCAGCCCCGCATATTCCGCCGACCCGCGCACGATCACCCGCCCGCGCCCATAGAGCCGCAGGATCAGCGGCGGCCCTTCCACCGCGCAGAAC
>JBQCFF010000462.1:0-7784 GCA_051959485.1 Devosia sp.
CGTGAAGCGCTGCTGCGCGAGCAGGAGGCCGACGACGAGCATGACGACCACGAGCACGCCGCCGAGGTGGCTGCCGCCGAGGCCGCTCCCGCCGAGTCCGTCGCTTCCGACGACGGGCACCACGACGAGCATCACGACGAAGAAGGCGACGACGCCAGCCACATCGAGCAGGCGCCGACCAGCAACGAGCCGGTCGAAAGCGTCGGTGGTGGCGATGTGCTGGAAGACGTGCAGGAGCGCCGCCGTCCGTCCGTCCGCCGCAACCAGTACAAGATCCAGGAAGTGATCAAGCGCCGGCAGGTGATGCTGGTGCAGGTCGTGAAGGAGGAGCGCGGCAACAAGGGCGCGGCTCTCACCACCTACCTGTCGCTCGCCGGCCGCTACTCGGTGCTGATGCCCAACACCGCCCGTGGTGGCGGCATCTCGCGCAAGATCACCAACGCTGCCGATCGCAAGCGGCTCAAGGACATCGTCGGCGACCTCGACGTGCCGCAGGGCCAGGGCATCATCCTGCGCACCGCCGGTGCGTCGCGCACCAAGGCCGAGGTGAAGCGCGACTTCGAATACCTGCAGCGGCTGTGGGAGAACGTCCGCACCCTCACCCTGAAGTCCACCGCGCCGTGCCTCGTCTACGAGGAAGGCTCGCTCATCAAGCGCACCATCCGCGACCTCTACTCCAAGGAGATCGACGAGCTGCTGGTCGCGGGTGACGAGGCCTACCGCGAGGCCAAGGACTTCATGCGCATGATCATGCCGAGCCACGCCAAGAACGTGCAGCTCTACAAGGACGATGCGCCGATCTTCTCGAAATACGGCGTCGAGGGCCAGCTCGACCAGATGTTCTCGCCGACGGTCAACCTGCCCTCCGGCGGTTACCTGGTGATCAACCCGACCGAGGCGCTGGTCTCGATCGACGTGAACTCCGGCCGCGCCACCAAGGAACACAATATCGAGGACACGGCGCTCCAGACCAACCTGGAAGCCGCCGAGGAAGTGTCGCGCCAGCTCCGCCTGCGCGACCTCGCCGGCCTCATCGTCATCGACTTCATCGACATGATGGAGAACCGCTCGAACCGGGCGGTGGAGCGCAAGCTCAAGGAAGCGCTGAAGAACGACCGCGCCCGCATCCAGGTCGGCCGCATCAGCCATTTCGGCCTGCTCGAGATGAGCCGCCAGCGCATCCGCCAGGGGGTGGTGGAAAGCTCCACCCACAAGTGCCCGACCTGCAACGGCACCGGCCTCATCCGCTCGGTCGAGAGCCTGGCGCTGATGGTGATGCGTGCCGTTGAAGAGCACGTGATGAAGAAGCCCGGCCAGTCGATCAACCTCAAGGTGCCGGTCGACGTCGCGCTCTACATCCTCAACACCAAGCGCGGCACGCTGGCGACCATCGAAGCCAAGTACGGCCTCTCCGTCACCGTTGTCGCCGATGACCATGTCGGCCCCGCCCACTATGTGATCGAGCGGGGCGAACCGCGCCAGCTCGAGCGCGGCGAGGCGGCCGGCACGCATATCCGTGTCGATACGGCCACGCTGGTCGAGACCGCCGAGGATGCCGCCGACGCCCTGATCGAGGACGAGGAGGACGAGGAAGTCGTCGCCTCCGGCAACGGCGAGCGCCATGCGCATGGCGAAGAGAATGGCGACCGGTCCGGCCGTCGCCGTCGCCGCCGCCGGCGTGGTGGCGATCGCGAGGATCGTCCGCAGCACCAGGCCCAACAGCAGCCGCACGCCACCGCCGAAGCCGCTTCGGATGACGAAGAGGGCGACGAGACGGAAGCCGAAGGCGCAGTGCATGCCGACGGGCATGACGAGAACGGCGAACCGCGCCGTCGCCGCCGTCGCGGCCGCCGCGGTGGCCGCCGCAACCGCCGCCCCGACGAGAACGGCGCGCCCGCCGATGCCGAGGCCGGCGAGCTAGTCGCAGGTGCAGCAGAGGGCGGCGCGGCAGTCGCCGGCGAAGTCGAGGCGGTTGAACCCGCCGTGGCCGAGGCCGGCACCGAGCTGTCGCCCGAAGCAGCCGAGACGGTCACGGCCACCGTGCTCGCCCAGGACGCCATCGCGGCCGATGCCGGTGTCGCTCCCGAGGCGGAGGCCGAAGCGCCGGCCGAAAAGCCGAAGCGCGGTCGCCGTCGCAAGGCCGAGCCCGCCGCGGAGGCCGCTGCCGAAGCCGCTCCCGCCGACGCGGTGACCGAGGCCCCGGCGCCCGAAGCCGAGGCCGAGCCTGCGGCTCGCCCGAAGCGGACCCGTGCCCCGCGCAAGAAGGCGGCGCCGCCGGCCGAAGCCGAGGTCGTGGCTGCTGCCGAGGAGATTGCGGCGGTGACGGCCCCCGTCGCCAGCGAGCCCGAGCCCACCCGGGTCGCAGCGGCCGCCGAGCCGGAGGCGGCAGCCGCCCCCGAGCCGGAGACTCCGTCGCGCCGCCGCAAGAAGGAAATCCCGGAAGGCGAGATCCTGACGAGTTCCACCGCGCCCGCGCCCGTCGAGACCCCGGAGGAAACCGCCGAGGAGCCGAAGCCGAAGAAGGTCGGCTGGTGGCAGCGCCGCCTCGGGCTCGGCTAGCCGCGGTCCCATTCCAGGAATCAAGAAAGGCGGGATCACTCCCGCCTTTTTCATGCTCGCCTGAACGATGAAGTTGTTCGCGTAAGCCGTTGGTTACGGGCGCGATCGCAAAATCTACCGCCCCTTCAGGAACGTCTCGATCCGCTCCAGCCCCTGCTCCACGGCCTCGCGCGTCCCCGCGTAGGACAGCCGCACGAAGCGGTTGCCGTTGACGCGGTCGAAGTCGATGCCCGGCGTGGTGGCCACCCCCACTTCGCGCACCATCGCCTCGCAGAAGCCCAGGGAGTCGTTGGTGTACCGGCTCATGTCCAGATACGCGTAGAACGCGCCGTCCGGCTCGTGGCCGTCGCCGAGCCCCTGCCGGGCGAGCCACTCGCCGACGATGTGGCGGTTGGTGGCATACTGCGCCTTCTGCGCCTCGGAGTAGTCCCGCTCGCCCAGCGCCACGCGGGCAGCGATCTGGCTCTGCGTCGGGGCGGAGATGAAGAGGTTCTGCTGCAGCATCTGGGTGCGCCGCAGCACCGGCGCGGGCAACACCATCCAGCCGATGCGCCAGCCGGTCATGCAGTAGTATTTGCTGAAGCTGTTGATGACGATCGCGTCGTCGCCGAACTCCAGCGCCGAGACCGACCGGCCGCGATAGTCGAGCCCGTGGTAGATCTCGTCGGAGATCAGCCGCACGCCCAGCCGCCGGCAGGTGTCGACGATCTCACCGAGCCCCTCGCGGGTCACCGCCGCCCCGGTCGGGTTGGCTGGCGAGGCGAAGAGCAGGCCGTCGAACGGCTCGGCCCGGTAGGCGCGCTCGATGTCGTCGCCCGACAGGCGCCAGCCCGACGCGGCCGTCAGCGGGATTTCCACCGCTGTCATGCCGAGGCCGTCGAGCGTGTTGAGGTAGGCGGGATAGCCCGGCCGCGTCACCGCGATCCTGGCCCCCGGCGCGAACCCGCCGAGGAAGGCGAGGATGAAGCCCGACGACGAGCCCATCGTCACGATCAGCGCCTCGGGATCGACCGCCACCCCGTGCTGTGCCCGGTAATAGGCCGCAAGCGCCTGCCGCAGCTCCAGCTGGCCGGCGAAATGCGTGTAGCGCTGCGGGTCGTCGAGTGCCGCGGCGACTGCCGCCCGGACCGCCGGGGCTGGCGGCGAGCCGGGCTCGCCGACCTCGAGGTGCATCACGCGCCGCCCCGCCGCTTCCTCGCGGCCGGCCAGCGCGTTGATCTCCATGGCGTAGAAGGGCCGGAGCCCGGTGAGCTTGTCATGCGGTTCGGTCATGCCCGCTTGGCTAGACGATCAGCCCCCCAGTCTCAACCAGATTTGAACGCGGCCCCGGCACGCCCGTAACCAAAGCCTCGCCTTTTGCGCCTAAGCTCTGTACCTGATCGGCGAAACCGCTTTTCAGGGCCACCATGTCGCGCACCACCGTCCTGCTCGTCCTCATCCTCGGCCTGCTCGTAGGCGGCATCGGCACGGCCATGCTCCGTCCCGGCATGAGCGAGGCAGAGGTGCGGCAGATCGCCCAGTCGGTCGTCGCCGAGTCTCCGGCGCCCGCCTCGGTCGACAAGTCGGCGGTCGAGACCATCGTGGCCGACTTCCTCGCCCGCCAGCCGAAGCAGGATACGCCCGCATCGGTCGCGGCGCTCGACGCGGATACGCTCAACCCGATGATCGAGAGCTACCTGATGGCGAACCCCTCCATCCTGCAGCGCGTCTCCGAGGCGCTGCAGGCCGAGGTCACCGCCAGGCGCAAGGAAGAGACGCGCACCCAGCTCGCCGAGCTCAAGTCCGCCATCTACGAGGAGCCGGGGCACATCGTGCTCGGCAATCCCGACGGCGACGTCACGCTGGTCGAGATGTTCGACTACAATTGCGGCTACTGCCGCCAGGCCCTGCCCGACCTCGCGACGCTGCTCGACGAGGACCCGAACCTGCGGGTCATCCTCAAGGAGTTCCCGATCCTGTCGCAGGGCTCGGTCGAGGCGGCCCGCGTGGCCGTGCAGGTGAGCGAGGCCAATGTCGACTACTGGACCTTCCACCAGACGCTCTTCACCTCGCCGGGCCAGGTCGACAAGGCCGTGGCGCTGAAGGCGGCCTCCGACCTCGGCCTCAACCCGATCACCCTCGAGCTGAACATGAACGCCCCGGACGTGGCCGCGGTGATCGACAAGAGCTACCGCATCGCCGACAAGCTCAACATCACCGGCACGCCGACCTACATCATCGGCGACGAGATCATCCCCGGCGCCGTCGGCATCGACCAGCTGCGCAGCCGCATCGCCAACATGCGCGCCTGCGGCTCCACCGACTGCCCCGCCACGCCCGGCTGAGGCCAGGAGCCAATGCGCCTCCTCCCCCCTGGCGGGGGAGGATAGCGGAGCTTGGCGGCTTACCGCCTAGCGTAGCTGAGGAGAGGGGCGTCCCCGAACGTAGCCCCACAGCCCCACTTCCGCCCTTTTTCGTGCATTATTCGGCGCCGCGCTTGCGTCCCGCCGGGGCAGCGGTGCACAAGGCGGAACCATGGCCAAACGCGTCCTCGTCCTCAACGGACCCAATCTCAACATGCTCGGCACCCGCGAGCCGCAGACCTACGGCTCTCAGACCCTTGCCGACATCGAGCAGATGGCGGTCGAGGAGGGCAGCGCGCTCGGGCTCGAGGTCACCTGCCGGCAGTCCAACATCGAGGGCGAGCTCGTCACCTGGATCCAGCAGGCGCTGGGCGCCTATGACGCCATCGTCATCAACCCCGGCGCCTACTCGCATACGTCCATCGCCATCCACGACGCTTTCCGCGCCGTCAGCCTGCCGGTCGTCGAGGTGCACCTGTCCAACATCTACACGCGCGAGCCGTTTCGCCACCATTCCTACGTCTCGCCCGTCGCGCTGGGGGTGATTTGCGGGCTCGGCGCGACCGGTTATAAGCTGGCCCTCCGCGCACTGGCCGAAAAACTATAAGAGGTTCCGAATGACCAAGGCGTCTTCCAATTCCGATCAGGATCTGATCGAGGCCATTGCCAAGCTCCTCAACGAGCAGAACCTCGCCGAGATCGAGATCGAGCGCGAGGACCTTCGCGTCCGCGTCACCCGCACCTACGCCGCGCAGGCCGTGCAGCAGGTCGCGGTGCCGGCCTATGCCCCCGCTCCCGCAGCGGCTCCGGCCGCACTGCCGAGCCCCGCCGTGCCGGCTGGCGCCGCCGCCACCGCTGCCGCCCCGCACGACGACATTGCCTCCAATCCGGGCACCCTCACCTCGCCGATGGTGGGCACCGCCTACCTGTCGCCCGAGCCGGGCAAGCCGCAGTTCGCGCCGGTCGGCACCCGCGTCTCCGAGGGGCAGACCGTGCTCATCGTCGAGGCGATGAAGACCATGAACCAGATTCCCGCGCACCGCTCCGGCACCGTCACCCGCGTGCTGGTGGAGGACGCTTCCCCGGTCGAGTACGGCCAGCCGCTCGTGGTCATCGAGTAAGGCGGCCGGCAGATGTTCCAGAAGGTCCTCATCGCCAACCGCGGCGAGATCGCGCTCCGCATCCTCAGGGCCTGCAAGGAGCTCGGCATCTCGACGGTGGCCGTCCACTCCACCGCCGACTCCAACGCCATGCACGTGCGCCTCGCCGACGAGAGCGTCTGCATCGGCCCGGCGCCCGCCAAGGACAGCTACCTCAACATTCCCTCGATCATGGCCGCCTGCGAGATCACCGGTGCCGACGCCGTGCATCCGGGCTATGGCTTCCTCTCGGAGAACGCGCGCTTCGCCCGCATCCTCCAGGAACACAAGATCACCTTCATCGGCCCGTCGTCGCACCATATCGAGATCATGGGCGACAAGATCACCGCCAAGAAGACGGCGGTGGAGCTGGGCATCCCCGTCGTTCCCGGCTCGGCCGGTGCAGTCGAGACCGAAGCGGACGCCAAGCAGACCGCAGCCGAGATCGGCTACCCGGTGCTGATCAAGGCCACCGCCGGCGGCGGCGGACGCGGCATGAAGGTGGCGCTCACCGAAGCTGACCTGCTCACTGCCTGGTCGACCGCGCGGGCCGAGGCCAAGGCCGCCTTCGGCAACGAGTCGGTCTACATGGAGAAGTACCTCGGCAAGCCGCGGCACATCGAAGTGCAGGTGATGGGCGACGGCCAGGGCAACGCCGTGCACCTGGGCACCCGCGACTGCTCGCTGCAGCGCCGGCATCAGAAGGTGTGGGAGGAGGCCCCTGCCCCGACCGTGCCGATGCAGGAGCAGCTCGAGATCGGCGAGATTTGCGCTGCCGCCATGCGCAAGCTGAAATACTCCGGCGCCGGCACCATCGAGTTCCTCTACGAGAACGGCGAGTTCTACTTCATCGAGATGAACACCCGCCTGCAGGTGGAACACCCGGTGACCGAGCGCATCACCGGGGTGGATATCGTCTACGAGCAGATCCGCGTCGCCTCGGGCGAGAAGCTGAGCCTGCAGCAGGACAAGATCCAGTTCAACGGCCATGCCATCGAGGTGCGCATCAACGCCGAGGACCCGCAGACCTTCGCGCCCTCGCCGGGCAAGATCAGCTTCTACCACCCGGCCGGCGGCGTCGGGGTGCGCATCGACAGCGCCGTGTACCAGGGCTACTCGATCCCGCCCTACTACGACTCGCTGATCGGCAAGCTGATCGTCTACGGCCGCACCCGGGCCGAATGCCTGCAGCGCCTGCGTCGCGCCGTGGACGAGTTCGTCGTCGACGGCATCAAGACCACCCTGCCGCTGTTCCACCGGCTCAACAAGGAGCCGGAGATCCTGTCGGCCGACTACGACATCCACTGGCTGGAAAAGTACCTCAAGGGCGATCCGCACTAGCAGCCGCCCCCTCGCTGCGCCACCTCCTCCCGCACACGCCGACGCCCGTGATCCTCCACCGCGAAGCGGGGGAGGGGGACCGCCGCAGGCGGTGGAGGGGGCGGCCACAAACGCCGTGCTCGGACCGCCCCCTCCACCATGCTCCGCATGGTCCCCCTCCCCCGCTTTGCGGGTGAGGATCCCGGACCTCACCGCTCGCTCGCCTCTCCCCGCTCCCGCTCCCCGCCCCCCTCATCCTGAGCCTGTCGAAGGACGAGGGCTCCCCCCACCGACAAGCGCATTGCCCCCATCCGGCGGGCAGCCCATATACACCCCCGGGCGCGGAAAACCCACCCCTTCGCCATCGCGCTGACGCCGGTGATCCTCCACCGCGACGCGGGGGAGGGGGACCGCCGAAGGCGGT
>JBQCFF010000463.1:0-12110 GCA_051959485.1 Devosia sp.
GCACTTCGACCCGGTGACGTTCGACCCGGTGCTGGTCGGCCGGGTGCGGAGGGCCGCCGAGGACCTCGGCTACAGCCACATGAACATCATCTCGGGCGCGGGGCACGATGCGTGCTGGGCCGCCAAGGTCGCGCCGGCAACGATGATCATGTGCCCGTGCGTCGACGGGCTCAGCCACAACGAGGCGGAGAACATCTCCAAGGAATGGGCGGCGGCCGGTGCCGACGTGCTGCTGCACGCCGTGCTGGAAACGGCGGAGATTGTGGGGTGAGGGAGGTCGCTCCCAGTACCCCTACGAAGCGCGCGCGGGAGCTGCGCCGACACGGCACCTATGCCGAGAACCGGCTGTGGTACGTATTCAAGAACCGCAACTTCCTGGGCTTGAAGTTTGTCCGACAGGAGCCGATCGGGCCGTTCATCGCGGACTTCGTCTGTCGGGAGGTCGCGCTGATTGTTGAACTGGACGGCGGGCAGCACGCGGAAAGTGCGCGGGATACGGTACGAACGGCATCCCTGAACGCCGAAGGCTACAGCGTGCTGCGATTCTGGAACAACGAGGTTCTGAGCAACCGGGATGCAGTGCTGCAATCGATCAGCGACGTGATAGCCGGAAACCCCTCACCCGACCTGCGCTTCGCGCAGGCCACCCTCTCCCCGACGGGGAGAGGAAGAAGGGGTGCCCTGGCCGCTCGCGCCGCGCTGGCTGGCCGGACTCAAGACAAGACACAGCCTATTCCTCTCCCCGTCGGGGAGAGGGTGGATCGGCCGCAGGCCGAGACGGGTGAGGGGTCTTCGACGACGCAGAGGGAACCACAATGACCATCATCAAGAACGGCACGATCGTTACGGCGGATCTGACCTACAGGGCGGATGTGCGGGTCGAGGGGGGGAAGATCACCGAGATCGGGCAGGACCTGAGTGGCGGCGAGATGCTCGATGCCGGCGGGTGCTACGTGATGCCGGGCGGCATCGACCCGCATACGCATCTCGAGATGCCGTTCATGGGCACCTACTCGACCGACGACTTCGAGAGCGGCACGCGGGCGGCGCTGGCGGGCGGCACCACGATGGTGGTGGATTTCTGCCTGCCGAGCCCGAACCAGAGCCTGCTCGAGGCGCTGTCGATGTGGGACAACAAGACCTCGAGGGCCAGTTGCGACTACTCGTTCCACATGGCGATCACCTGGTGGGGTGAGCAGGTATTCAACGAGATGGCCGAGGTGGTGGACCGCGGCATCACCTCGTTCAAGCATTTCATGGCCTACAAGGGCAGCCTGATGGTGAACGACGACGAGCTGTTCGCCTCGTTCCAGCGCTGCGCCGACCTCGGGGCCCTGCCCCTGGTGCACGCCGAGAACGGCGACGTCGTCGCCGCGATGACCGAGAAGCTGCTGGCGGCCGGCAACAATGGCCCCGAGGGGCATGCCTATTCGCGGCCGCCGGAGGTGGAGGGCGAGGCGACCAACCGGGCGATCATGATCGCCGACATGGCGGGCGTGCCGCTCTACGTCGTCCACACCTCGTGCGAGGAGAGCCACGAGGCGATCCGGCGGGCGCGGCAGAAGGGGATGCGCGTCTATGGCGAGCCGCTGATCCAGCACCTGGTGCTCGACGAGACCGAGTATTTCAACAAGGACTGGGACTATGCGGCGCGCCGGGTGATGAGCCCGCCGTTCCGCAACAAGCAGCACCAGGATTCGCTGTGGGCCGGCCTCGCCGCCGGGTCGCTGCAGGTGGTGGCGACCGACCACTGCGCCTTCACCACCGCGCAGAAGCGCTCCGGCGTCGGTAACTTCGCCAAGATCCCCAATGGTACGGGTGGGCTCGAGGACCGGCTGCCGGTGCTGTGGAGCAAGGGCGTCAACACCGGGCGGCTGACGATGAACGAGTTCGTGGCGGTGACCTCGACCAACATCGCCAAGATCCTCGGGCTCTATCCCAGGAAAGGCGCGGTGCTGGTGGGTGCCGATGCCGACCTGATCGTCTGGGACCCGAAGCGGAAGAAGACCATCTCGGCCAAGACGCAGCAGTCGGCGATCGACTACAACGTGTTCGAAGGCATCGAGGTGGAGGGACTGCCGCGCTTCGTCATGACCCGCGGCAAGCTGTCGGTGACCGAGAACGAGGTGAAGGCCGAGCAGGGGCACGGCCAGTTCGTGGCGCGCGAGCCCAACAACCCTGTGAACCGGGCGTTTTCGACGTGGAAGGAAATCACCGCACCGCGCAAGGTGGAGCGCTCGGGGATTCCGCAGAGCGGGGTATAAAGGCTCACGGAAAAGCTGCGGGATGAAGGCCCCTCACCCGACTGCTGCGCAGTCAACCTCTCCCCCGAGGGAGAGGTGAGGAACCGGCGATCGAGCAGCTTCACCTCTCCCTCGGGGGGAGAGGTCGGCGTAAAGCGCTGTGAGGGGGCCTTCCTCCTCGCCACGAGATTGGGGACTTAGAGGGGTGTACATTTGACGTCGGTGGTTTCCGCCAAAGGCCTTGGCCTCGTTTTCAAGACCGGTGACGGCGACGTGCAGGCGTTGTCGGACGTGAACCTCGAGATCGGCAAGGGCGAGTTCGTGTCGTTCATCGGCCCGTCGGGCTGCGGCAAGACCACGCTGCTGCGGGTGATCGCCGACCTCGAGCAGCCGACGGCGGGATCGATCACCGTCAACGGCACCTCGCCGTCCGAGGCGCGGGTGAACCGGTCGTATGGTTACGTGTTCCAGGCGCCGGCGCTGTTTCCGTGGCGCACCATCGACCGCAACGTGGCGCTGCCGCTCGAGATCATGGGCTATCGCGACAGCGCGGCGCGGGTCGGCAAGGCGCTGGACCTCGTGAACCTCACCGGGTTCGAGAAGAAGTTTCCGTGGCAGCTGTCGGGCGGCATGCAGCAGCGAGCCTCGATCGCCCGCGCGCTGGCCTTCGACGCCGACCTGTTGCTGATGGACGAGCCGTTCGGGGCGCTCGACGAGATCGTCCGCGACCATCTCAACTCGGAGCTGCTGAAGCTCTGGGAGCGGACGCAGAAGACCATCGCCTTCGTCACCCACTCGATCCCCGAGGCGGTGTACCTCAGCACCAAGATCGTGGTGATGAGCCCGCGGCCGGGCCGGGTGACCGACGTGATCGAAAGCCCCCTGCCCCGCGGCGAGCGCCCGCTCGAAATCCGCGAGACGCCGGAATTCCTGCAGCTCGCCGCCCGTGTCCGCGACGGCCTGCGGGCCGGCCACTCGTACGAGGGGTAGCGGGCGATGCGGGGACTGCTCGAGGGCAAGACGGTGCCGATCCTCGTGGTGCTCGGGGCGATCGTGCTGTTCTGGTATGCGATGGCGGTGGCGATGAACGCGCCATGGCAGCAGACGCTGAACGCGCGCGCCAACCTCACCGACGTGCCGTTCACCGAATTCGTGGCTCAGACCTGGGCGCAGGACAAGCCGGTGCTGCCGGGGCCACACCAGGTCATCGCCGAGATCTGGAACGCCACGGTGGGCACCAACATCACCTCGAAGCGGTCGCTCGCCTACCATGCCGGGATCACGCTGGGGGCGACGCTGCTCGGCTTTGCGCTCGGCACGCTGCTCGGGGTCGGGCTGGCGGTGGTGATCGTCCACAATGATGCCTCGGATCGCTCGCTGATGCCGTGGATCATCGCCAGCCAGACGGTGCCGATCCTCGCCATCGCGCCGATGGTGGTGGTGGGCCTCGGGGCCGTGGGCGTCACGGGAATGGTGCCCAAGGCGCTGATCTCGATGTATCTCAGCTTCTTTCCGGTCGTCGTGGGGATGGTGAAGGGGCTGCGGACGCCGGAGCCGATCCAGCTCGACCTGATGCGCACCTACAATGCCTCGCCGTGGCAGGTGTTCTCGAAGCTGCGCTGGCCGGCCTCGGTGCCGTTCCTGTTCGCCTCGATGAAGGTGGGCATCGCCATCTCGCTGATCGGCGCGGTGGTGGGCGAGCTCTCCAACACCGCCGGCGGCGGGCTCGGGGTGCGGCTGCTCACCGGTTCCTATAGCGGGCAGACGATCCAGATCTGGGCCGCCCTGTTCCTCGCGGCGGCGCTGGCCGCGGTGCTGGTGATCGCGGTCGGGGCGGGCGAGAAGCTCGCCAACCGGCGGATGGGGGCGCGGGCATGAGCCGGCTGCAGACCACTCTGGCGGTGGCGGCCGCCCTGTTCGCGGCCCTGGCGCTGCTGCTGGGCCTCGTCGGCGACGCGCCCTGGCTGATGGTGATCTTCGGCGTCGCCGGTTTGCTGACGCTGGCGCGCTTCTTCGTGCCGGTGTCGCACTGGATCGACGGGGCGATGGCGCTCCTCGGAGCGTGGGCGCTGCTCGATGCGCTGCCGCTGTTCGAGACGAAGCCGGCCTGGTTCTGGCTGGCGCTGGTCGCGAGCTGGGGTTTTGCCTGGCTGTTCGTCGAGCGGCTGGCGCAGGCGATCCGGCAGCACCGGGCCCCGCCGCTGCTCGGCGTGCTGATCCCGGTGGTGTTCGGGCTGGCGCTGCTGTTCGCCTGGGAGATCGTCACCCGCGGCGCCAACGTGCCGCAGGTGCTGCTGCCGGCGCCCAGCATGATCTGGGCGCGGCTTACCGCGTCGGTGCCGACGCTGTGGGCGGATTTCGTGCAGACCTTCAAGGCGGTGCTGGCGGGCTTCGCGCTCGGCTGCGGTGCCGGGTTCGTGGTGGCCATCCTCGTCGACCGCTCGCCGTTCCTGAAGCGCGGGCTGCTGCCGATCGGCAACTTCGTCTCGGCGCTGCCGATCATCGGCATCGCGCCGATCATGGTGATGTGGTTCGGCTTCGACTGGCCGTCCAAGGCCGCCGTGGTCGTGGCGATGACGTTCTTCCCCATGCTGGTGAACACCGTGGCGGGGCTCAACGCGTCGTCGATGATCGAGCGCGACCTGATGCGGACCTATGCCGCCAGCTACTGGGAGACGCTGCTGAAGCTGCGGCTGCCGGCGGCGGCCCCGTTCATCTTCAACGCCTTGAAGATCAACTCGACTCTGGCGCTGATCGGCGCAATCGTAGCGGAATTCTTCGGGACACCGATCGTGGGAATGGGGTTCCGGATATCGACCGAGGTCGGCAAGCTGAACATCGACCTGGTCTGGGCAGAGATCGCCGTGGCGGCGATTGCGGGCTCTGCCTTCTACGGGGTGATCGCCCTCATCGAGAGGGCCGTCACCTTCTGGCATCCGTCTGTCCGCGGTGGACGGACGTAACCGACGACAGGGTGAGGGACGAACGAATGAAGAAGCTTCTGATGGCACTGGCCGCGGGCGCGCTGGCGCTCACCGCGACCGCTGCAATGGCGCAGGACAAGCTGACGCTGCAACTGAAGTGGGTGACCCAGGCGCAGTTCGCCGGCTACATCGTGGCCAAGGCGAAGGGGTTCTACGACGAGGAGAACCTCGACGTCACGATCCTGCCGGGCGGCCCGAACGTGGCGCCGGAGCAGGTGATCGCCGGCGGCGGCGCCGACATCATCGTCGACTGGATGGGTGGCGCCGCGGCGGCCCGCGACAAGGGCGTACCGCTGGTCAACATCGCGCAGCCGTTCAAGCGCTCCGGCCTCGAACTGATCTGCCCCAAGGAGAACAACATCAACTCGGTCGCCGACTTCAAGGGCAAGACGCTCGGCGTCTGGTTCTTCGGCAACGAGTACCCGTTCTTCGCCTGGATGAACAAGGAAGGCCTCTCCACCGCCGAAGGCGGCGACGTGAAGGTGCTGCAGCAGAGCTTCGACATCCAGCCGATGATCCAGAAGCAGGCCGACTGCATCTCGGTGATGACCTATAACGAGTACGGCCAGGCGCTCGACGCCGGCTACGGCCCGGACAACCTGACCATCTTCAACTACACCGAGATGGGCAACGACCTGCTCGAGGACGGCCTCTACGTGATGGAGCCGACGCTGCAGGATCCGGCCAAGGTGGATGCCTACACGCGCTTCGTGAAGGCCTCGATGAAGGGCTGGCAGTACGCGCTCGACAACCCCGACGAGGCGGCGCAGATCGTGGTCGACTCGGATGATACCGGGGCGGCCGACCTGCACCACCAGCGCTACATGGTGGGCGAGGTGTCGAAGCTCGTCGACGCCAAGGATCCGGCCCTCGACATGGCCGCCTATGACCGCACCATCAAGGCGCTGGTCGACCAGAAGATCATCTCGAAGGCGCCCGAGGGTGCCTACACCACGGTGGTGACCGACGCGCTGAAGTAAGCGCAGCCGCAGCGAGGATCGAGGAGGCGGGGTGCAAGCCCCGCCTTCTGTTTTGGCCGAACCGGCCTAGGGCCGCGGTGACGATGTTCTCCGCTTCCGCTGCTTGCCAATAACGAAGGACGTATCCGGACCCCGTTGGGCGCTCATCCGGCTTCGCGCTGGCCGGCGGGGGGCTCGGGCATTTGGTCGAAGCGGGCGTTCAGCATGGCGCGGACGGCGTCGCGGGTGAGGGGGCGGGAGATGAGGAAGCCCTGCGCCTCGGCGTAGCCGGCGGCGTGGACGGCGCGGAGCTGGTCGGGGGTCTCGATGCCTTCGGCAGTGGTGGACATGCCGAGGCGGGCGCCGATCCTGGCTACGGCGGAGACGATGGTGGCGGCCCCGTCCGATGCCGCCAGGGCCCGCACGAAGCTGCCGTCGATCTTCAGCTTGTCGAAGGGAAAGGCCAGCAGGTAGCTGAGCGCCGAGAAGCCGGTGCCGAAATCGTCGAGGGCGACGCGGATGCCGAGGGCGCGGAGCTGCCGCAGCGCATCGAGGCTTTGCGCGGAATGCTCGAGGAAGACGCTTTCGGTGATCTCGATCTCGGCCCGGCCGGGCGGAAGGCCGGACGCGGCGAGCGCATGCATGACCGTCGCCACCAGGTTGCCGCGACGCAGCTGGATGGTCGAGACATTGACGGCGACGCGGAGCTCGGCCGGCCAGCGGGCGGCCTCGGTGAAGGCTTCGCGCAGCGCCCACTCGCCGATCGTGACGATGAGGCCCGCCTCCTCGGCGACGGGGATGAACTCGCCCGGCGGGATGAGGCCGCGCTCGGGATGCTGCCAGCGGATCAGCGCTTCGAAGCCGGCAAAGCTGCCCGCCGCAAGGTCGAGGATCGGCTGGTAGTGGAGTTCGAACTCGCCGTTCTCGACGGCGCGGCGCAGTTCGGCCTCGAGCCGACGGCGGTCGCCGGCCGCGCGGTCGAGGTCGGGGGCATAGGCGCGGATGCCGCCGCGGCCGCCACGCTTGGCGGAATAGAGCGCCAGGTCGGCACTGTGGAGCAGCGCATCGGTGTCGGCGCCATGGGCCGGGGCGTGGGCGATGCCGACACCCACCGCGATGCTCACTACCTCGCCGTCGAAATCGAAGGGCTGCAGGCAGAGCTCGGCGAGCTTGTGCGCCAGATCGAGGGCGCTCTCCTCGTCGCCGCCGAGATGCAGGATGGCGAACTCGTCGCCGCCCATGCGGGCCGCCGTGTCGCCGGGCCCCAGCGCCCGGCCGAGCCGGGCAGCGAACTGGCGCAGCAGCGCATCGCCGGTGGCGTGGCCGAGCATGTCGTTGATCGGCTTGAAGCCGTCGAGATCGAGATAGAGCACGGCAAAGCCGCCCGTCTCCGCGATGCCCGCGAACGCCTGGGCCATGCGCTGGTAGAACAGCGTGCGGTTGGGCAGGCCGGTGAGCGGATCATGGTAGGCGAGATGGGTGAGCTCCGCCTGCATGTTGTAGAGTTCGGTAACGTCGCGGTGGGTGGAGACCCAGCCGCCGGCCGCCATGGGCTGGTGCGTGACGGAAATCATCTGCCCCGAGTTCAGCCGCTGGATGATGCCGATCGGGCGCTGCTCGCGCACGGCGCCGATGCGGTCGGCGACGTAGCCCTGGCCGTCCTCGCCGACATGGGTGTTGGACGCCACCCGCGCCTCGAGGATGCGGCGGAACGAGGTGCCGGCTTTGCCGAGCTGCGCCGGCAGGCGATAGATGTCGAGGAACTGCTGGTTGCAGAGCACCAGCCGCCCCTGCCGGTCGTAGAGCGAGAGGCCATGGCCGAGATTGTCGACGACGGCGCGCAGGCGCAGCTGTTGCGAGCGGAGGCGGTTGCGCAGCAGGTCGACCTGACGGTCGCGACCCGGCCCGGAGGGGGCGGTGTCCAGGTCGGGCTCTGTGCTGCGCTTGGACAAGGGAACGCGTCCGTACTCGATGACCGTAGCGCATCGGGGCCAGGCGCGCGCCGCCTGATCCGGATGCCATGGGGCGATGACACCGGACAAGGTAAGGCATTGCAGTAAAGACGGATTTAACCGTCGCGCCGGCTCAGGCGCGGCGTGCGGGCAGCATGCCGCGATAGATCCCGGGGCTCGATTTCGGGATGACCATGGCATCGAGCCGCTTCTGGTAGAACTCGACCGGGCCGGGGTCGCCGATCACCGCATAGGCGTAGCCGGCCTCGCGCATGCCGCGCAGCGTGGCGAACAGCAGCGCCTCGCCCACCCCCTGCCCGCGCATGCTCTCATCGACGCCGGTGGGGCCGAAGAAGCCCCTGGCGCTGGCGTCGTGGCAGGCAAAGCCCACCAGCCGTCCATCGCGCACCGCCAGCCAGATGGTGGTGGGGAACTGGCTCAGCGCCATCTCGGCCTCGCCGCCCCAATAGGGGCTGAAGCGCTCGACGATCCAGTCGCGGACCGCATAGCGCTCGGGCGGCAGGGCGCGGCGGATGGTGATGCCGGCAGCCGCCACCCGGGCGTCGGCAGGCGTCTCCGGCAGGTCATAGAGCCGCACGAGCAGGTCGCCGGTCTTGGCCATCAGCTATCCTCGTAGTTGCCGTAGAGGTTGGGCATCAAGCCCACCAGCGCGGTGAAGCGGGCGAAGTCGCGATCGGTACTCCAGCCGGTCTCGGCAATGGCCGAGAGGCGCGGGAAGACCAGCCGGTCGAACACGGCGCGATCGGTCATCGGCTCGCACCAGATGCAACCCTGGATGCCCAGCAGATGGGCCCGCTCCGCCGCGCTCCAGCCGGCCGCGGGCTCGAAGCGATAGGTGTTCTCGAGCGAGGAGAAGCCGGCCCAGGCCGCGCCGCACTCGTCGAACTCCGGCCCGTTGGCCATGTCGAAATAGTAGGCTTGGGCGGGCGCGACCACCACGTCGTAGCCCTCGGCCGCGAGCTTCTGGCTGATGGCGGTGTCCTTCCAGCCGACGAGATAGGCGCTGGCCCTGTCGATGCCGCCGCCCTGCGCGGCCTCCTCCCAGGCGCCGGTGATCCGGCCCTGCGAGGTAAGGAAGGCCTGGACCCGCTGCAGGAAATGCGCCTGCAGCGGCGCCGTGCCCTCGGTGCCGAGCCTTGCGGCGAGGGCGCGGGCGGCGGGCGAGGTTTCCCAGGCGTCGTGCGGCACCTCGTCGGCACCGACATGGAACCAGCGCGAGGGGAAGAGTTCGACGAGCTCGCCGAAGATCGTCTCGATCACGCCGTAGGTCGCCTCGACGCCGGGGTTGAGGCAGTTGTTCGGAAAGCTCTGGATCGAGTGGTAGAGGCCATTCTCGCCGGCGTCGCGCAGCGCCGGAACGGCCTGCACGAGGGCGTAGCAGTGGCCGGGCACGTCGATCTCCGGCACCACCTCGATGCCGAACCCGGCGGCGAGCGCCACCAGTTCGCGCACCTCGGCCTTGCTGTAGTAGCCGCCGCTTGGCTCGGGCCCGGAACCGAGCAGCGGCGGGATCGACAGGCCGTGGCCGCGCCAAGCCGCCTGCTGCGTCAACGCCGGGTAGGCGTCGATCTCGACGCGCCAGGCCTCGTCGTCGCTCAGGTGCCAGTGCAGCACGTTGAGCTTGTTCCACGCGAGCAGCGCGATGAACTGCGCCACGTCGTCGGTGGAGTAGAAGCGGCGGGCCACGTCGAGGTGGCAGCCACGCCAGCGGTAGCGGGGGGCATCCTCGATGCGGCCGGCGGTGGGGAAGCTCAGCTGGTGCAGGTTGCTGCGCGCGCCGCGCAGCATCTGCCCGAGCGTGACGAGGCCGTAGAGGAAACCGGTCGGCGTTTCGGCAGTGAGCCTGACGCGGTCCGTCGCAAAGTCGAGCGCATAACCCTCCTCGCCGCCGGGGCCGGGAGCGAGCTCGACCGGATAGCCGCCCGCATGCGCCTCGCGCACCAGCCCTTCGCCGGGGAACAGGCGGCGGGTGAGCTGCGCGAAGCTCTCCACGGCGGCTGCGGCGGCATCGCCAGTGGCGGTGAGGGTCAAGCCGTGCGGGGCGGTGCGGCGGCCGGATACGGCGACGGAGCGTGGCCACGGGATGACCGAGACCGGTGCCGGCGGCAGTTCGGGGACGGGATAGCGGGCGGTGCCGCGTTTGCGGTGGGCCGCCTCGCCGGCAAGCTGTGCCGGAAGGGTGCGCAGCGAGCGGGTGGAGCCATCCGCGAGGACCAGGAAGCCGGTGACGGCGCCATCGGTCCAGTGGCGGATCGGCAGCTCGGGCTTCAGGATGTCGACGGTCCAGTCCGCGCCGGGCCTGAGGGTGAAGCCGGCCGGGGGGGCGAACTCGCAGTAGTTGGAGAGCTGCGTCACCACCCTGCCCCCGACGATCGGCGCATCGCCGATGACGAAGGCGGGGCCGGAGGCACCGAGCTGGAAGCCGCTGAGCGTCCCCTCACCCCGGTTGGACAGGGTCAGGCGATAGAAAGCGGGGGCGTCCCCCGCGGCAACCCACTCGCTCGAGAGGGTGACCCCCTCGTACCATTCCGAGACCATTCTGATACCACTCCCCCTCGCCCCGCAGTCCTAGTCGACTCGGCCGCGGCTCGCAACGGGAAGGGTGTCCCGGACCTCGTCGCCGGAGATCAGCGTCACCGTGTCGAACAGGTTCGACACGACGCAGGCATGGTTGGGGACGATGCGCAGCCGATCGCCGATGCGCGGCCAATCGGACGCGGCCGGCATCTCGATCACGCCATGCTCTTCCGACAGCGACTTCACCGTCAGCTCCGTGCCCATGACGAGGCCGAAGCCTTCGAGGCCCAGCAGGTCGGAGGACAGCGACTTGGAGCCGGCATCGATCACCACGCGGGTGGCAGTCGGACGGCTGACCACCGTGGCGAGCACGGTCAGGGCGCAATCGTCCAGGCTGGCGGCCTTTTCACGGACCTGCATGCGATCGTAGTAGATGTAGGTACCGGGACGGCGCTCGGTGACGGGCCCGCCGCCCGGCGCCCACATGTCCGGGCTGTTGCCAGCCGAGACCTTCGGCACCTCGATGCCGGCCTCTTTGAAGGTGGCGAGCGCCTCCGCGATCCAGGCGTTGGATTTCTCGACCCCGTGCAGCGGCGGATAGGTCATCAGCCCGCCGAAGCGCAGGCCGGGCGCGAGCTCTATCTGGCGGGCCAGCGCGAGCGCCTGGGCCGGGGTCTGCACGCCGCAGCGGCCGCCGCCGGAATCGCACTCGATCAGCACCGTCAGCGGCTTGCCGGTGGCGAAGGTGCGGGCATAGCCGGCGAGCGTGTCGGGGCTGTCGGCGGTGACGGCGAGGGTAACGCGGTCGTTCAGCGCCTTGAGCCGCGCCAGCTTCTTCTCGCCGACAATGTTGTAGGGGAGGAAGAGGTCGGTCAGCCCCGCATCCGCCATCACCTCGGCCTCGCCCAGCTTCTGCACGGTGATGCCGCGGGCGCCGAGCTCGACCTGGCGCTTGGCGAACTGCGGCAGCTTGTGGGTCTTGGTGTGCGGACGCAACGCATAGCCCTCGCGGTCGGCATGGGCCTGCGCGCGCTTCAAATTGGCCTCGACCCGGTCGATGTCGATGAGCACGGTGGGGGTGTCGAGGTCGGCGATGGTCGGCATGGGCGGCTCCTGTGACGCCCGGCTACTTGGCCCCGCCACGATCGGGAATGCAAGCGGGTCAGCAGGCCCCTGAGCCTATGCGAGGATGCGGCGGGCGCGGGCCAGGACCGGGGCGTCGACCATGCGGCCGTCGAGCGCGAAGGCGGCGTCGCTGCCCTCGGCCGTCGCGAGGACGCGGGTGGCCCAGTCGCGCTCCGCCTCGGTGGGGCTGAAGGCGTCGTTGAGGATCGGGACGGCGGAGGGGTGGATGCAGGTGGCGCCGTCGAAGCCGTGCGCCTTCGCCTCGCGCGCCGCGGCGGCCAGCGCCTCGAGGTCGGAATAGTCGGCGAT
>JBQCFF010000464.1:0-4480 GCA_051959485.1 Devosia sp.
GGCTGGTGGAGGGGGCGTTCGGCATCTCCATGGCGCCGCTCATCCCGCCACCCCGTTACAATCCCGTAACCCCCTTCCATCCCTCCCGGCCGCTCCCTAAGTTACTGCCACCTGTCACCACCGAGTACCGTCTATGTCCGAGCATCCCGCCTTCGAACTCGTGCGCGAGCAGCAGATCGCCGAAATCAGTTCGCTGGCCCGGCTTTATCGGCACCGGAAGACGGGCGCCGAGGTGCTCAGCCTCATCAACGAGGATGAGAACAAGGTGTTCGGCGTCACCCTGAAGACGCCGCCCGAGGATTCTACCGGGGTCGCCCATATCCTCGAGCATTCGGTGCTCTGCGGCTCGCGCAAGTATCCGGTGAAGAAGCCGTTCGTGGAGCTGCTCAAGGGCTCGCTCCACACCTTCCTCAACGCCATGACGTTCTCGGACAAGACCGCCTATCCGGTCGCCTCGCAGAACCTCAAGGATTTCTACAACCTCGTCGACGTCTACCTCGACGCGGTTTTCTTCCCGCTCATCACCGAGGACACGTTCCGCCAGGAAGGCTGGCACTACGAGCTCGACAACACCCAGGGCCCGATGGTGTTCAAGGGCGTGGTGTTCAACGAGATGAAGGGCGCCTATTCCTCGGCCAGCGCCGTACTCGGCAAGCTCAGCCAGCTGTCGCTCTATCCCGACACGACCTACGGCGTGAACTCGGGCGGCGACCCGAAGGCGATCCCCGACCTCACCTACGAGTACTTCAAGAACTTCCACGCCAAGTACTACCACCCCTCGAATGCCCGCGTGGTGTTCTACGGCGACGACGATCCGGCGAAGCGCCTCGAGCTGCTGGAAGAGTATTTCGGCCAGTTCGACCGCATCGACCCCAAGTCCGGGATCGCCACGCAGCCGCGCTGGAGCGAGCCGAAGCAGCTGCACGAAACCTTCGCCGCCAGCGCCGACGAAACGGGCAAGAAGTCGGCCATGGTGTCGGTCAACTGGATGCTCGACGAGATCCAGGACCCCGAGCTGATGCTGGGGCTGAACGTGCTCGAATCCGTGCTCGTCGGCACTCCGGCCGCGCCGCTCAGGAAAGCGCTGATCGATTCCGGGCTGGGCGAGGGCCTCACCGGCTCGGGATTCGCCGACGGCATCCAGCAGCCCTATTTCACCTTCGGCCTCAAGGGCATCGCCGACGACGCCGGCGGCAAGGTCGAGGCGCTGATCGTCGAGACACTGGAAAAGCTCAGCGCCGAGGGCATCGACCCGCTGACCATCGAGGCGGCGATGAACACGGCCGAGTTCGCGCTCAGAGAGAACAACACCGGCTCGTTCCCGCGCGGCATCGCCCTGATGTTCCGCTCGCTGGGCAGCTGGCTCTACGGCGGCGATCCGCTGTCGCCGCTCACCTTCGAGGCGCCGCTCGGCACCATCAAGGAGCGGCTGGCGAAGGGCGAGAAGTATTTCGAGGGCCTGATCAAGGCGCACCTGCTCGACAACCGGCATCGCACCACCGTGCTGCTCACCGCCGATCCCGACAAGGCGGCCACGGAAGCCGCCGAGGAACGGGCCCGGCTCGACGCGGCGCAGCAGGTGCTCGATGACAGTGGCGTCGTCGAAATCGCCGAGCAGACCAGGCGACTCAAGGCGCTGCAGGAAGCCGGCGATCCCCCCGAGGCGCTGGCGAAGATTCCGGCGCTGACCCTCGACGACCTGCCGCGCGCCAACAAGCTGATCCCGATCGCCCGTGAGGAGCTGGCGGGCGTTCCGCTCTACGTGCACGACCTAGCCACCAACGGGGTGATCTACGTCGATCTCGGCTTCGACCTGAAGGCCCTTCCCGGCAGGCTGCTGCCCTACCTGCCGCTGTTCACCCGGGCCCTGACCCAGACGGGCACCAGCAAGGAAGACTTCGTCGCGCTCACCCAGCGCATCGGCCGCACCACCGGTGGCGTCGGCGCCACCCGCTGGAGCTCGACGCGCCGCGACGGCAAGGGAACGGCCGCCTACCTGTTCCTGCGCGGCAAGGCGACGGCCGAGCATACCGGCGACCTGCTCGGGATCATGCGCGACGTGCTGACCGATGCGCGCCTCGACAATCGCGAGCGCCTCAAGCAGATGGTGCTCGAATCGAAGGCCGGCTTCGAGAGTTCGCTGGCCGGCATGGGCAACGGCATCGTGTCGATGCGGGTGCGCGCCGGCTTCACCGAGGCCGACTGGCTGAACGAGAAGCTGGGCGGCGTCAGCTACTACTTCTTCCTCAAGGAACTGGTGCAGTTGATCGAAACCGACTGGGCGAAAGTGCAGTCGGCGCTCGAAGAAATCCGCATCCTGCTGATCGGCCGCGCCGGCATGGTCGCCAACGTCACCGCCGACAGCTTCGCTATCGCCGCGCTGAAGCCGGGGCTCGGCGAGTTCATCGCGTCGCTGCCGGCCGGGCAGGGGGCGGCGGCCGAAGGCTGGGGCTTTAGCGCCGGCCCGCAGTCCGAGGGCCTCACCTTCCCCGGCCAGGTCAACTACGTGGCCAAGGGCGCCAACCTCAAGGCCCTCGGTTTCGAACCCACCGGCGCGACCGCGGTGGCCATCAAGCACCTCAACACCACCTACATGTGGGACAAGGTGCGGGTGCAGGGCGGCGCCTATGGCGGCTCGTCCGGCTTCGACCCGTTCGCCGGCACTTTCGCCTTCACCTCCTACCGCGATCCGAACCTGATCGAGACGCTCGACGTCTATGACGGGGCGGCGAAGTTCCTCGAGGCCGGGGTCGGCGAGCAGGACCTGGTGCGTTCAGTCATCGGCGTCATCGGCTCGGTCGATACCTACCGGCTGCCCGACGCCAAGGGCTTCACCTCGCTGATCTGGGAGCTCTCCGGCGACACCGACGAGGACCGGCAGCGCCGCCGCGAGGAAATCCTCGGCGCCTCGGCCAGTGACTTCAAGGCGCTGGCCGACGCGCTGGGCAAGGTGGCGCAGCAGGGCCAGGTGGTGGTGCTCGGTTCCGAAAAGGCCATCAGGGCCGCCAACGACGAGCGCGGCGGCTTCCTCAAGGTGACGAAGGTGATGTGATGGCCGAAGCGCGCATGATCGTCTGCCCACATTGCGGCAGCACCAACCGCGTCGCGGCGGACAAGCCGCTGGAGCAGGGCAGGTGCGGCAAGTGCCACGAGGCGCTGTTCGACGGCCAGCCGGCCAATGTCGATGCCGCGGCCTTCGACAGGCAGATCATGCGCTCCGACGTGCCCGTGGTGGTCGACTTCTGGGCCGACTGGTGCGGGCCGTGCCACATGATGGCGCCGTCGTTCGAGGCCGCTGCCCGCGAACTCGAGCCGAAGATGCGTTTCCTCAAGCTCGACACCGAGGCGAACCCGCAGGTGGCCGCCCGCTACGACATCCGCGGCATCCCCAACCTGATCGTCTTCCGCCACGGCGAGATCCTGGCGCAACGCGCCGGCGCCATGGACGCCCGCACCCTCACCAGTTGGCTGAACCAGTACGCGGGGTAGGGGGTAGTACCCGACCTTACGAGTATTGTTCCGTAGTGAGGCGGTGAGGTCGACCGGGTTCCTCCCCTGCGAAGCGGGGGAGGGGGACCAGCGAAGCTGGTGGAGGGGGCGGTGACGGACTGTGTCCTATCTGCCCGACGCCCCATTCATGGTCTACACCTTCTGCCCGTCTCGCCCCCTCCACCGCCTTCGGCGGTCCCCCTCCCCCGTAAACGGGGGAGGACCCTGTCCACGTCAGTGCCCCTAAGCTCTGCCCGAGGGCCTAGCTCAGCGCCTTCGCCAGGAACGGCAGGCTCTCGTCCATGCGGTAGTCGACCCCGCTGTGGTCGTCGGCGAACTCCTCGTAGCGGTGGGCGATGTTGCGCGCCTCGAGCACCTTGTGGATGCGCCGGCTGCCGTAGAGGATGTTGTACTGGTCCTCGGTGCCGCAATCGAAATAGAAGGCCTTGAGCCTGCCGACCGCCTCGGCATGCGTCTCGACCAGCACCGCCGGGTCGAACTTCAGCCAGTTCCGCCAGCGATCCTCGATCAGTTCGCAGGTGTCCCAGGTCACCGGCAGGCGCAGGCCGAGGAACGTGGCCGGATCGGGGTCGGGGTCGAAGCAGGCCGCCTGAGCCAGCATCAGCAGCACCATGGTATCGGCGCCCTCGATCTTGGGCTTCGCCTCCAGCTTCTCGATCCACGCCTCGATCGAGCCGGCCTTGGCCAGCGTGCGCAGCAGCCTGGGGAATTCGCCGATATAGAGGTTGTCGAACCCGGCATCGCCCGAATGGCTCGCCGCGGCGGCCCAGACATCCGGGTGCAGCATGGCATGATAGAGCGAGCCGTGGCCTCCCGAACTCTTGCCGAAGACGCCGCGCCGGCCGGTGCCGCCGCAGCCAAACTGGCCTTCGACCAGCGGCAGCATCTCGTCGATGAGGAAGTCCTCCCAGTTCCCCATCACCGGGCTGTTCACGTACTGGTTGCCGCCGAGCCTCGTGAAGCAATCGGG
>JBQCFF010000465.1:0-23360 GCA_051959485.1 Devosia sp.
CGATCAGCTTGCCGGCCTCGAGCGCCTTGACGCCATGCACCAGGCCGGACGGCACGATATAGGCGCCGCCGGCGCCGATGGTCTCGGTCACCCCGTCGATGGTCACCTCGAACACGCCCTCGGCCACGTAGCTGGTCTGCAGGTGCGGGTGCGAGTGCAGCGCGCCGATACCACCCTGCTCGAAGGTGAACTCCACCAGCATCAGCTCGGGCAGGTCGAGGATGACGCGGCGGCTGGAGCCGTCGAGTTGCGTCACCTTGCCGTCGGTGGCCTGCGCGAACAGGGTCTGGCTCATAGCTTGTAGGCCTTCTTGACGAGATTGTAGGCGAGGTCGCGGGCCACCTCGTGCGCCTCGTCCTCGTCGAGCCGGTGCTCGGTCACCAGCCGCGCGAGGAAGGCGCAGTCGATGCGGCGGGCCACGTCGTGGCGGGCCGGGATCGAGGGGAAGGCGCGGGTGTCGTCGTTGAAGCCGACGGTGTTGTAGAAGCAGGCCGTCTCGGTCGCCATCTCGCGGAAGCGCCGCATGCCCTCGGGGCTGTCGTGGAACCACCAGGGCGGCCCGAGCCGGAGCGCCGGATAGACGCCGGCGAGCGGCGCCAGTTCGCGCGCATAGCTCGATTCATCGAGGGTGAAGAGGATGATCGAGAGCCCGGGCTCGGTGCCGACGGCGTCGAGCAGCGGCTTCAGCGCGGCGACATAGTCGGTGCGGGTGGGGATGTCGAAGCCCTTGTCGCGGCCGAACTTCGCCAGCATGCCGGGCGAATGGTTGCGCCAGGCACCGGGATGGATCTGCAGCACCAGCCCGTCATCCACCGACATCCGCGCCATCTCGGTGAGCATCTGGGCGCGGAACAGCGCCTTCTCCCGCGCATCCGCCTTGCCGGTGCGCACCTTGTCGAACAGCTGGCCGGCTTCCTTGGGGTTGAGGTTCGCCGTCTCGGCCGTCGGGTGGCCATGGTCGGACGAGGTGGCGCCGAACTCCTTGAAGTAGGCGCGGCGCTTGCGGTGGGCGGCGAGGTAGCCGGCGAAGTGGCCGGTATCCTCGCCGGTGAGCTGCCCGAGCGTGTCGAGGTTCTGGCTGAAGCCGGCAAAGTCGGGATCGACCACCGAATCCGGGCGATAGGCCGGCACCACCCTGCCCTTCCAGCCGCTGTCGCGAAGCATGCGGTGCCACTTCAGCTCGTCGATCGCGGCGTCGGTGGTGGAGATCACTTCGAGGTTAAAGCGCTCGTAGAGGGCGCGCGGCCGGAACGCATCGGTTTCGAGCTGTGCGGCGATCCGGTCGTAGACCGCGTCGGCGTTGGCTTCGCTCAGCCGCTCGCCGATGCCGAACAGGGTCGACAGCGTATGGTCGAGCCACAGCCGCGTCGGGGTGCCGCGGAACAGGTAGTAGTGCCGGGCGAAGAGCCGCCAGATCGTGCGCCCGTCCGTCTCCACCGCCGAGCCGTCGGCAGTGGGCACGCCGAGATCCTCGAGGCGCACCCCCTGGCTGAACAGCATGCGGAAGACGTAGTGGTCGGGGACGATCAGCAGTTGCGCCGGATCGGGGAAGCGCTGGTTCTCGGCGTACCAGCGCGGCTCGGTGTGCCCGTGCGGGGAGACCAGCGGCAGGTCCTTGATGCCGGCATAGAGCGCCCGGGCGATGCCCCGCGCCTTCGGCTCGGCGTCGAACAGCCGGTCGTCGTCCAGTAGTGCCATCTGCTTGCCCTCCAAACCAATTGGTTACTTAGGCCGGGAGGGGATGTCAAAGCCGGGCCGGCCGGCCTGCTACTTTTCTACGAGGCCGTAGCGGCGGGCCATCTTCGCCACGTTGGCGATCACCAGCGCCCGCAGCTCGGGCGGGGCGAGCACCTCGACGTCGTCGCCGACCCGGGTCAGCTCGTGACTGGCCCAGACGGGTTCCTCCACCGGAATCTCGAACTCGGCCCAGCCCTCCGGGTCCGGCACCGGCGCCAGCGCCTCGATGGCGCGCCGCACCGTTTCGCTGAGGTCGCGGAGCTTGCGCTGGCCGACGGCATTCGCCCGCACCCGGGCGGTGCCGATGTAGATGTCGCGCTCGAACTGCCGGGTGGACTCTTCCCAGTAGCGCGGCAGGTCGAAATCCTTCGGCCGGACGAAGCTCTCGCCGGTCGGGTTAAGCGACAGGATCTGCGACAGCTTGTAGGTGCGCGCGTTGCCGTCGCGCTGCGCCACCACGTACCAGACGCCGCCCTTCAGCACGAGCCCGAGCGGCTCGACCACCCGGTCGCGGACCTCCTTCCAGCTCTGGTAGCGCATGGCGAGGCGCGCCTCGCTCCACACCGCCTCGGCGACCACCTTGAGGAATTCCGGCTTGTGGCCGGGCTGGAACCAGCCGCGCGGATCGAGGTGGAAGCGCGAGCTCATGCGACGCGCCTCGGCCTGCCAGTCGGCCGGCAGCGCCGCCAGCAGCTTCAGCTCCGCCGCCGCCGCCTCGTCGCCGAGCCCGAGTTCGCCGGCGGGGCCGGGCAGGCCGGAAAAGAACAGCGCGCGGGCTTCCGGCGCGGTCAGGCCGTTGAGCCGGGTCTTCCAGCCATCGAGCAGGGCAAAGCCGCCATTGCGGCCCGTCTCGGCATAGACCGGCACGCCGGCGGCGCTCAGCTGGTCGATGTCGCGATAGACGGTGCGGACCGAAACCTCGAGCTGCTCGGCCAGCAACTCGGCGCTGGTCCGGCCACGGGTCTGCAGGATCATCAGGATCGTCAGGAGGCGGCTTGCTCGCATGGCGCACCCTGTAGCACGGTTTGCCTGACAGATTGTGTCATGGTTCCGCAAGCGCCGCGTGCGCAACCCGCGAAAATCGCCCTGCCAGCGCCCGCAGCGCGGTTGCCGAGCGGCTCTTCATAGATTAGAACTGTTCTAAACTAAAGGGGTAAACCATGGTGCTGTCACGATTCCTACCCGCAGGCCGGCGCGATTTCGCGACGCTCGACGAGCGCGAGATCCTGTCGCTGGCGATCGCCGCGGAAGAGGAGGATGGCGCCATCTATGCCGAGCTCGCGCACCGGCTGGCGGGCCGCTATCCGGCGACGGCGAAGGTGTTCGAGGGCATGGCGGCCGAGGAGGATGGCCACCGGCAGCGGCTGCTCGCGCTCTACGGCGACAAGTTCGGGCCGCGCCTCGTGCCGATCCGGCGCGAGCACGTGCGCGGCTATCCCACCCGCAAGCCGATCTGGCTGATGGAGAACCTGAGCCTCGAGGCGGTGCGGCAGCTCGCCTGGGAGATGGAAACCGGCGCCGGCCATTTCTACGAGGCGGCGGCGCGGCGCACGACGGACGTGGCGGTGCGCAAGCTGCTCGGCGACCTGGCGATGGACGAGCGCCAGCATGCCCATCTCGCCGACCGGCTGGAAACGCAGGCGCTGGGCCCCGAGGAGCGGGCGACCGAAAAATCCGAGGAGCACCGGCAGTTCGTCCTCACCTACGTGCAGCCGGGGTTGGCCGGGCTGATGGACGGTTCGGTATCGACGCTGGCGCCGGTGTTCGCCGCCGCCTTCGCGACGGGCGACACCTGGTCGACCTTCCTCGTCGGCCTCGCCGCGGCGGTCGGCGCCGGCCTCTCGAGGGGCTTTACCGAGGCGGCTTCCGACGACGGCCGGCTGACGGGCCGCGGCTCGCCGCTGAAGCGCGGCCTCGCGGCCGGAGTGATGACGGCAGTGGGCGGGCTCGGCCACGCCCTGCCCTACCTGATCAACGACTTCTGGATCGCCACCTGGGTGGCCGGCGCCGTGGTGGTGCTGGAACTCTGGGCCATCGCCTTCATCCAGCAGCGCTTCATGCAGACGCCGTTCTGGCGCGCCGTGCTGCAGGTGGTGCTGGGCGGCTCGCTGGTGTTCGCCGCCGGCATCCTGATCGGCTCGGCGTAGGCAGGGACGGCGCCGGCGCGCTCGAGCCTCAGACGCCGCCGCGCGCCTTCACCAGCGCGCGCATCGCCGCCGCATGCGGACCGGATTCCGCCAGCAGCCCGGCGGCGACGCCGGCGCGATCGGCCTCGGAGCGGTTCTGCGAAGCCTTGAACTTGCCCGCCATGTCGGCAATGGCGATCTCGACCCCGACGATGCCCTTGAGCTGGCCGGCGATGAACGACTCGGGCGCATCGGCGACGGCCCAGGGTTCCGGCCGCCGGCCCTCCTGCTGGTCGGTGAGGGCGGCGACGTTGGCGAGCAGCCAGGCGGCATCCTCGATGATTCGCGCCGGCCCGCGGGCCTGCACCATGGCGTAGTTCCAGGTGGGCACGACTTTGCCGTCCACCGCCTTCTGCGGGTACCAGCTGGGCGTGATGTAGTGCTCGGCCCCCTGGAACACCACCAGCGCCTCGGGCGCCGCGGCCAGCGCCTGCCACTGCGGGTTGGTCCGCGCCAGGTGGGCGCGCAGTGTGCCGAGCGGCCCCTCGCCCGGATACAGCACGAAGGGAATCGGGTTGGCGAGCACCCCGCCGGGGCCGGTGGAGATCAGCAGCCCGAGCGGATGGCCGGCGATGAACGCCTGCTGGGTCGGAAGGTCGGTCTCGCGGAACGCCGGTGGCTGGTACATGCTCGCCTCTTTGCCTGCGCAATCCATAGCGCATTCCGGCCGGTTGCCGCACGTTTCCCGATCGGCCGCGAGGTTCTCAGCGCAAAACGCCACTTGTCCGTCAAACCCCGATTGACAGGGCCGGCACCATCACCTACGTAGCGGCGCCCATCGGATTGCCCTGGTGGCGGAATTGGTAGACGCGCACGGTTCAGGTCCGTGTGTTTAACGACGTGGAGGTTCGAGTCCTCTCCAGGGCACCATTGCTTTAGACGGCCCCAGTGCGGGCCGGGGCGCTTCCCCACATAGTCGGGTCACGTCAAACCCTCCCACTCCGGCGCCGGTGGATGTGCCACTCGGCGGCGGCGAGGTTGAGGGTCCAGGCGAGGCCCATGAGCAGGGCGCGGTTCAGCTCGGTGGGGGCGTCGCCGGTGATGATTTCGGCGACCATGAGGACCAGCATCTGCGTGGCCGATCCGAGGCCGAGGGCATAGGCGCGGATCATCCAGCGCCGATGGCGGGGGATGTCGCGCCTGATTGCCGCCCGTAATCCCAGGCCGATGGACAGCGCCATGGCCGCGGCGACGACCGCCCGCAACCCGGCGAGAACGAGCCCGCCCGGGCTGGGCGTCACATAGATCGCAGTGAGCCACAGGGCGGATCCCACGACCAGTGACGCGCCGACCAGCGACAGGCGTCCGGCGACGCGGTGCAGGGCGGGCCAGCGCCGGCGGATCGACGGTGCGAACTGGAACGCGCCGAGGATCGCGTAGGCCAGCGCTCCGACGATGTGCAGCACCAGCGGCAGCGGCGGGGCCACTGCCGGCGGCATCAGGTTCGAGAGGCCCAGCAGCTGGAGCAGCCGGAGGATGCCGAAGCTCAGCGGCAGCGCACCGAACAGCAGCAGCGAGGCGATGAGCCAGCTGGCCGAACGCTGGCGCGGGCGCGGGGCAGTCCCGCCGGCGGCGGGGGCGAGGCTGGTGGCAAGGCTCATCACGCCGCACTCCCCGGCGTCGCACTCCCCGGCGCGGCGGCGGTGACGCGGAACGGCTCGACCTTGCCGAGGAAATTCGCTGCCACGTAGGGCCAGGGCACGATGAAGACGAGGGGCAGCACCCAGGTGCAGTTGAACAGGATCGACAGCGTGCCGTCGTCGAGCGAGCCGTGCAGCCATTTCGGCAGGGCGACGGCGCTCACCCAGACCAGCTTCCAGGCGATCTCGAAGACCAGCAGCGGCAGCATGCGGACGGGCGAGAAGAGGCCGGCGACGGCGAGCAGCCCCATGGCGCTGAGCAGCGCGACGACCACGCCATCCATGCGCGGCAGGGCGGACACTCCGTCAAGGAATACCGGCCCGTAACGGAGCGACAGGCCGACGACGAGGAAGGCATAGCAGGCGCGCAGCAAGGTGAGGCGCAGGGTGGAGAACGGACGCATCTGGGTCTCCTCGACCGGGGATGGGGGGAGGCGAGCGGCAGTTCGGCCGCTCGCCGAGGCAGCGGGGCTACTCCGCCGCGGCCGCGCTCATGGGACGCGAGGTGCCGGCGACGGCCTTGCGGGGGAACCACAGCGCCAGCCCGAGCCAGACATAGGCGAGGCCCATCGGGATCGCGGCATAGCGCTGGAACTCGTGCGGCAGCAGGGCGGCGGCGGGCGTGACCAGGGCGGCAACCGCGAGCAGGATCGAGGGCAGCTTCGGCAGCACGCCGGCCCTGACCGTCGCGACGCCCAGGAGGATGCCGCCCAGCAGATAGAGCACACTCAGCACGCCGTAGACGGCGCCCATGGCGCCGATGTCGAGCGGCCCGGGATGCTGGTTGACGATGCCGAGGAAGCTGTTGACGAAGTCGGGCGACACGCTCGCCAGCGGGGGCAGCACGAACAGATCGACGAAGACGTAGCCGGTCTGCAGCCACCAGCTGGCGGCGAACAACACGAAGCCCGCGAAACCAAGCCACCCGGCCCGGCCCAGCTGCCGGAAGTAGAGGCCGGCCGTGCCGACGATGAAGAACAGGCACATCGCGAACTTGAGCGAGATGATCACCGCCCACGGCGTCGTGGTGACGGAGCCGACGAAATCGGGCGGATGGATCGGCTGGATGCCGGCGAAGATCAGGCCGGCCATGACGGCGAACGGCCCGGTGGCGCGGATGAGCGTGTCGGCGGAGAGCGGGCGGTTGGTGGCAGCAGCGGTGCTCATGGTGGTCCTCCTCAGGGTTTGATGATCAGTCGATGGGCCTGGCAGGGACGTGGGTGACCGAGATCAGCGACACGCCGAGATCGCGGATGCGCTGCAGCAGGCCATGCAGGGCGGCCTGGTCGGCGGTGACGCCGCGCAGCAGCGTGCTGCCGTCGGCTTCGTGGATCAGCTCGGGAACCCCCAGCCGGTCGGCCCAGTGCTGGTCGAGCTGGCCGCGAAGGCGGATTTCGTAGGTCCCGGCCGGGAGCGAGCTGGCGGAGCTCCGCGTCATGATGTCCTCAGGGTTCGTAGTGGCGAACCGCAGTCCGCTGAGGAGGACTATCGCGACGGGCGTGGTGAGCCCGCTTCACCAGATGTGGTGAGCCGGTGGGGTGATTTGCGGTTTTTTCGTTCTGCTAGGCGCGGCTCGAGGGGGAGAACAGGCCGAGCTCCCCGGCCCGGCTGACGGCGGCCCGGCGGCTGTTCACGCCCAGCTTCTCGAAGATGTTCCGGGTGTGGGTGCGCAGGGTATTGAGCGAGACGCTCAGTTCCTCGGCGATCTCGGGCCCGCTCAGGTCGGTCCGCAACAGGCGGAGCACGTCGACCTCCCGGTCGCTCAGCGGCTCGAGCAACTCGGGATGGTCGCGCAGGGCCGGCTCCGGGACGCTGCCGGGCGACTGCGCGATGCTGCGGAGGAAGGCCGACGACGCCTCGCGCCTGCTCAGCTGCCCGACCAGCCCGGCGAGGCGCTCGCCTTCGTCGATGAACGGCCGGCGGACGCCCTCGGGCTCCGCCAGCCCGATGGCCCGCCGCAGCACTTCCAGGGCTGCCGGAATCTCGTGCCGGGCCTTGTGTGCGAGTGCCGCGAGCAGGTGGATGTCGATCAGGCTGCGCCGCCGCCCGCCCGCCGCCGCCACGCGGGCCAGGCGCTCGAGCAGCCGCAGTGCCCTCTCCACCGAAGCCGCATCGCCGCGCGCTACGAGGAGCCGCGCCACGGTCACGTGCTCGAACTCGCGCAGGTAGGTCGGCGGATCGTCGGCCCCCGGCGCGACCGTCCTCGCCCACTCGTCCGCTTCGTCGAGCCGTCCGAGCCGGACCTGGAGGCTGGCGAGCAGTGCCGGCACGGGCCGCACATTGGGGAAGAAGTCGCTGACATAGCGGCCCGCGGCCTCCTGCAGGCGCTCGATGGCGATCGCCGACCTGCCCTCCGCCAGGTCGAGGCGAGCCCAGGCGACGCGCGAGCGGTGGGGGTATTGCGGCAGGCCCCAGGCCTCGCCGAGTTCCTGGCAGCGATCCAGGTGCTCGCGGGCAAGGGCGAGCTCGTTGCGCTCGAGGTGGAGGAAGGCGAGGCTCGCATGCATGTCGGCGATGCCGCGGGCGATCGGCCGCCCGGCCTTGTCGCTGGCGACGCTCCGTGCCGCCTCGCAGAGGCGCAGCGCTTCGCTCAGGCGGCCCTGGGTGTTGCGGATGTCGGCGAGCGCGATCGTGGTGCCCTGGACGTCCGCGAGGTGTCCCTGTTCGTGCAGCCCGTCCCGGCACACGGTCCAGAAACTCCCCGCCTCGTCGAGCTCCCCGCGAGTCCACGACACGATGCCGAGGAACCCGGCCGCGCCGGCGCGCGCCAGGTGATCGCCGAGCGGCGCCAGGTCCAGTACCCGGCGGGCGTGCCCGGCGGCGGCTTCCACGTCGCCCCGGACCTGCGCGAGGGCCGTCCGGTAGAGCTCGACATGCGCCAGCAGTGGCTTCGGATCGGCTAGCCCGGCGATCTCCGCTTCAGCGGCCTGGAGGCGTTCCTCGCTGCCGTCGAAGACGCCGAGCGACACCAGCACGCCGACATGGGCGATGCCGAGGACGGGCCGCTTGCGGACGACAGCCTCGGGGATCGGCTTCATCCAGGCGCGAAACGATGCCTCCTGCCGATGCTTGCGCATCTGGGGGATGGCGCGCTCGATCAGCTCGGCCGCCCACTCGTAGTCCTTCGCCTCGAGGGCATGGTGGATCGCTTCGGCGCGCTCTTCGTGCGCCTCGAACCAGGTGCTGGCCCGGCGATGGATCTCGGGCAAGGCCTGCGTCTGGGTGTCGGAGAGTTGCCCGCGCAGCACGTCGGCAAACAGATGGTGGTAGCGGAACCATTGGCGGTGGGCATCGAGCGGCACGAGGAACAGGTTCTGGCGCTCCAGCCGGTCCAGCATCTTGCGGCCGCTGCCCGGCTCGCCGGTGACGGCATCGCAGAGCGGCGCGCTCATCCGGCGCAGCACCGACGTCGTCAGCAGGAAGTCGCGCAGCTCGTCGGGGAGACGCGCCAGCACCTCCTCCATGAGATAGTCCACCACGTAGCGGCCGCTGCCGGCGAAATCCTCGATGAAGGCGGCGCTGTCGTCGCGGCCCTCGAGCGACAGCACCGCCAGCTGCAGGGCGGCGATCCAGCCTTCGGTCTTCCGCTCCAGCGTCGCCGCGTCGGCTGCCGACAGGCCCAGCTGCATGACATCGTTGAGATAGGCCGCGGCTTCCTCGGCGGTGAACCGCAGCTCGGCCGAGCGGATCTCGACCAGGTCGCCGCGCACCCGGAGCCGGGCCAGCGGCAGGCCGGGGTCGGCGCGCGTGCTGATGAGCACCCGGACGTGGGGCGGCAGGTGCTCGACCAGGAACCCCAACTGCTCGTGGATGTCCGACCGGTCGACCAGGTGCAGGTCATCGAGGACGAGGAGGATGGGCGTCTCGCCAGCAGCCAGCTGGTTGAGCAGCAGGGCGACGAAGCCCAGGTCGGGCTGGCTGGCCGCGGGCAGCTCGGCAAAGCTCGCCCCTGCCTTGGCCGAGGCGGCCTGCAGGGCGGCGACGAGGTGCGGCCAGAACACGGTCGCCTCGTTGTCGTTCGCATCGAGCGACAGCCAGGCGACCGCCTGACCGGGAGGCGCCGGGCCCGCCAGCCAGTCCGCCAGCAGCGTCGTCTTGCCGAAGCCGGCGGGCGCCGAGACGAGCGTCAGTTTCGCCTCCCGGCCGCGATCCAGCAGCTCGCGCAACCGCGGCCGCGAGACAATTCGCGGCCGCGGGACCGGCAGGTTCAGCTTGGTTGCAACGAGCGGCACGGCCATGCTGCTAGTTCTGTGCCGGCCCGGTTGCCGAAGCAAGCGAAGCTTGGCCGACGGAAGCGCCCCCCCTCGGTCAGCGGGCTCGCGCGGACCCGTCGTGCTGCTCCTGCTGGTAGGGCAGCAGTTGCAGGACGCCGAACACCACCTCGAACGCGGTGAAGACCAGGATCAGCGGCGTGGCGCCGGTCGCCACCGCGAACACCTGCCAGGCCGCAAACAGCCATCGCGCCGCCGCGTCGTAGCGGCCCAGGACCGGCAGCTTGAGCCGCAGCCGGGCGATGGACCAGACCACCACCAGCGAACCCATCAGTCCGGCAAACAGCAGGTGGGTGGGACCGAAGGTCGGCACAGCGCCGGGCAGGCCGAGCTGAACATGCAGGTAATCGATCACGCCGAGGACGAAGGTGAGCGTCCAGGGCGTCATGAACGCCGCCGTGACGACCAGGTCGTAGAGGGCACTGGCCCGCACGATGGATCTGTAGGTTTCAAGCCGCATGGCCCTGGCCGGAACGGCCGGTGCGGAAGTGTCGATGGTTGTCATCTGTTGCCCTCTGGGGTTCATGTGAAGCCGCCGGCTCTGCCGGCGCGAACCGCAGTTCGCTGATCACGACCATGGCGTGGGGCGTGGTGAGGCCGGATCACCACATCTGATGAGCACGCGCAGGTCTTCCGGCGGGCGAGTCAGCGGGCCTTTTCCGGCGAACAGGCGCCGCGCAGGCACGAGCGCAGCCACCGATGGGCCAGATCTCCGTCCATGCGCGGGTGCCACAGCAGCGAGACGGTGAACCCGGCAAGCTCGAAGGGCAGCGCGAAGACCTCGACGCCGCGACGCAGTCCCGCGGTGTGCCGCTCGGGCACGGTGGCAATCAGGTCGGTGTCGCGGGACAGGGCGACGGCGGCCGCAAAGCCGCTGACGATGACGCCGACCCGGCGCTCGATTCCGGCCCGCCGCGCCGCCTCGTCCACCTCGGAACTGCGCAGCCCGCGGCGAAGGATCCGCACGTGCTCGGCCGCCCCGTAACGCTCGAGCGTCACCTGCCCGCTCAGAACCGGGTGTCCCTGCCGCGCGACGCCGACCCAGCGGTCGTCGAACAGGGGCAACGCCCGCATCTCCGGCGCCGTCGACGGATCGACCACCCCGGTTTCGACGTCGACCTCGCCGTCGCGCAGCGGAGCGCTTTCCTTGTCGGGCTTGCTCACGAACTGCAGCGTCACGCCGGGGGCTTCCTCGCGGATGCGAGCGACAAGGCGGGCGCCGAAGGTTTCGACGAAGCCCTCGCTGCTGCGCAGCACGAAGCGTCGCTCCAGGGTCGCCAGGTCGAGCGTCTCGGCGGGGCGCAGGATGGCGTGCGCCCCCTCGACCACCGTGCCGACCTGGCCGCGCAGTTCCAGCGCCCGCGGGGTCGGAACAAGGCGGCGTCCGGCGCGGACCAGCAGCGGATCTCCGGTGACTTCGCGCAGCCGGGCCAGCGCCCGGCTCATCGCGGACGGGCTCAGCTGCAGCCGCCGTGCCGCACCGGCCACGCTGCCTTCGGACAGCAGCACGTCCAGCGTCACCAGCAGGTTGAGGTCGGGCATGGGCGTCCCTGATGTGGCGTCCGATGCACGAATAAGATGCGAATGCTGCGTGTTCCGCAATGGCCGATGCGGGACTATCTCCGCCGCGTTCTGCAAACAGGAGTCTGCAATGCCAGCCCGTTACGCCCCGGTTCTGTTCGGGTTCATCCTCTCGGCCCTGATGTCGTTCCTCGTCTCCGGCATCGCCACCTACCGCAACGCCGGCCTCTTCGACGGCTTCCTCAGCACCTGGATCAGCGCCTGGCTGCCATCCTGGCTGATCGCCTTCCCGGTCGTGCTCGTCGTCGCGCCGATCGCCCGCCGCCTGGTCGGCGTGCTGGTGAAAGCGCCGGCGCCGGCGAGTCGCTGACCACAGGCGGCCCCGCTCGCGTCTTGGCGCGGGCGACGCCCGCTTCGGCGCTGTCGCGACGGCGCCGCCAGGCGCCAGTCGGGCTGCCCATCGGTGACGTCGCCGGGCATCGCGGCGCGTCGGCCGTCGATCATTTCGGCGATTTTCGCCACCCGGCCGGCCCGACTACACTCCGCCGAGCTCAGTGAGGAGGCGCAGATGATCGACATCGACACCCTGGCAGGCCAGTTGCGTGGCCCGGTGATCCGGGCGGGAGACGCCGATTACGACGCGGCCCGCAAGCTCTACAACGCGATGATCGACAAGCGGCCCATGATGATCGCGCGCTGCGCCGACGTCGGGGACGTCATCGCCTGCGTGAACTTCGCACGCGACAACAAACTGCCGCTGGCGATCCGCGGCGGCGGCCACAATGGCCCGGGGCTGGGCAGCGTCGACGATGGCCTGGTGATCGACCTGTCCGGCATGCGCGGCGTGCGGGTCGACCCCAAAAATCACACCGTGCGGGTCGGGCCGGGCTGCACGACCGGCGAAGTCGACCATGCGACACACGCTTTCGGCATGGCCGTGCCGTTCGGCATCATCTCGACCACGGGCGTCGCCGGCCTGACGCTGTCGGGCGGGCATGGCTACCTGAGCCGGCAGTACGGGCTGGCCGCCGACAACCTGATCGAGGCCGACGTGGTGCTGCCGGACGGCAGCTTCGTGACCGCCAGCGAAACCGAGAATGCCGACCTGCTGTGGGCGCTGCGCGGCGGCGGCGGCAATTTCGGCGTGGTGACCAGCTTCCTGTTCCGCACCAATCCCGCCAGGATCGTCTATGGCGGCCCGATCATCTTCGAGATGGCGGATGCGGCGGCAGTGATGCGGTGGTACCGCGACTTCGAGGCGAAGGCGCCCGACGACTTCTACATCTTCCTCGGCCTGCAATCGGTGCCCGACAGCGATCCGTTCCCGCCCGAGCACCGGAACAAGCGCATGTGCGTGCTGCTGGTCGCCCATAACGGCGCCGATGCCGAAGCGGCGGTAAACGCCATCCGGGCCGAGCTGCCCAAGCCGATCATCGACTGGGCCGGCCCGATGCCCTACCCGGCGCTGCAATCGATGTTCGACCCGTTCTATCCCGCGGGCATGCAGTGGTACTGGAAGGGTGACTTCGTGAAGACCCTGCCGGACGCGGCGATCACCGCCCATATCGAGCACGCGACCAAGGGCAACGTGTTCTCCTGCATGCATCTCTACCCGATCGACGGAAAGGTGCAGCGCAAGCAGCGGGACGAGACCGCCTGGTCGACGCGCGACGCGACCTGGTCGATGGTCATCGTCGGGGTCAGCCCGGACCCGGCCGATGCGGACGGGATCAGGAGCTGGGCCACCGACTACTGGCAGGCGGTGCACCCGCATGACCTCGAAGGGGCGTATCCCAACTTCATGATGGCCGACGAGGGCGAGGCACGGATACGGGCAACGTTCGGCGCCAACTACCCCCGGCTGGCGGCCCTGAAGCAAAGGTTCGACCCCGGCAACCTGTTCCGGGTCAACCACAACATCCACCCGGCCGCCTGATCCGAGGCGGCCGTGCTAGCCGTGCAGCGACAGCTTGCGGCTGCTGGCGATCAGGTGGTCCTGCATGGCGGCCCGATGGGCCTCGCTGGCATCGATCGGGAGGACGAGGCAGATCGTCGCCTGCACCTCGCCGCTGACCCCCAGGATGGGTGCGGCGAGGCACTGGGCGAAGCTGTTGATCAGCCCCCGGGTCACCACCAGCTGCTTGCCGCGCGAGGCGTGGCAGTCGTCGATGAAGGCTTCGATGTCGACCAGCCGCCGGTCGGGGAGGACGAGGTCCTCGGGGCGGACGAGCTGGCGGATCTCGTCGCGGCTCAGATGCGCCAGCAGCAGGCGGCCCGAGGCCGTCCAGGGCAGCGGGATCTGCGTGCCGGCCTCCGAACTGATGCGCATCGGGCGGGAGCCGGGATGGGCGTGGACGATGGCCTGGAGGTTGCGGCTGAGCATGCACAGCTCGCTCGACTCGCCGGTCAGCGTCGAGAGCGCATCGACCTCCGCCGAACCCCGGCGCACCAGGTCGTTCTCGCGGAAATAGCTGATGCCGTAGAGGTACATGGCCCGGCCGAAATAGACCTTGTGGTCGTCGCCGGTGACTTCGAGCAGGCCGGACTGGCTGAGCACCTTCACCAGTTCGTAGGTGGTCGACCGCGGCGCATCCAGCGCCCTGGGGAGGTCGGCCTGGCGCACCGGCCGGCCGGCGCTGTTGAGATAGGCGAAGAGCTTCAGCACCCGATCTATGCCGCGTTCGCGACTCCGTTCGGCCGCTGCGGCGGGAGCCGCCCCGGCCGTGCTGTGCTCGTCCACTATCATATCCCCTATTGCAAAGCGCGCTCGTAGCCCATAGCGTCTCAAATATCGGACGCCTGTCCGGTATATCAGACAACCCGGGCGCGCGACAATGCCCGGCGGGGTCGACACTATGGCAAAACGGGAGGGGAGTATGACGGAAGTTTCTGAGCGCCGGGAGTTCTTGAAGCTCGGCATGGGCGGTGCGGTACTGGCCGGGGCGCTGGGCGCCGTGGCGCTGAGCGGCACCAAGGCGGCCGCGCAGTCGGCCGAGGGCAGCCTGCTGCGCACCATCATCGATCGCGGCCACCTGATCTGCGGCACCGGCAGCACCAACGCGCCGTGGCACTTCGAGGACGAGGCCGGCAAGCTCGTGGGCATGGACATCACCATGGCGCGCATCCTCGCCAAGGGGCTGTTCGACGACGAGAACAAGGTGGAGTTCGTGCTGCAGGACCCGGCGCAGCGCATTCCCAACATCGTCACCGGCAAGGTGGATATCACCATCCAGTTCATGACGATGTCGGCGAACCGGGCGCAGCTGATCGCGTTCCCGCGCCCCTACTACGTCGAGGGCGTGTCGCTGCTGACCAGCCCGAAGGGCACCATGAAGAGCTTCGACGAGCTCCTGGCCGGCGGCGCCAACACCCGCATCTCGATCCTGCAGAACGTCGACGCCGAGGAAGGCGTGCACGAGGTGCTGCCCGAGGCGCAGGTGATGCAGATCGACACCCAGGCCAACGTCATCGCGGCGCTCGAGGCAGGGCGTGTCGATGGCGCGGCCGTCGACCTGTCGACGGTCAAGTGGCTGGTCGCCCGCAACCCCGAGCGCTACGCCGATCCGCAGTTCTCGTGGCGGTCGATGCTCTACGGCGCGGCCGTCCGCCAGGGCGATCCCGACTGGCTGAAGTTCGTCGACACCACGTTCGAGATCGCCATGTTCGGGCACGAGAACGCGCTCTACGACGCGTCCTTCAAGGAGTATTTCGGCGATACTCCGCCCAAGCGCGGCACGGGCTTCCCCAGCCACTGACACTGGTCCAAGGCCGGCGCTCCCCCGGGGCGCCGGCTTCCGGCCATCATCGCGCAACGCTCTGAACGGCAGTGACTATGGGCTACCAGCTGAGCTTCAACCAGATCTGGCGGCATTGGGACAAGCTGTTCAACGGCGTCATCCTGAGCCTCGAGCTGGCGGCAATCGCCATCGTGATCGGCGCCCTGATCGGCCTCGTGCTGGCGGTGCTCTACGTCTCGTCGGGCCGCGTCGTGCGGGGCTTCATCTCGGCCTATGTCGAGTTCATCCGCAACGTGCCGCTGCTGCTGCTCGTCTACCTGGTGTTCTACGGCCTGCCGACGGTGGTGAACATCGCCTACGACGCGCCCACCTCGTTCATCGCGACGCTGGCGCTCTATTCGGGCGCCTACCTCGTGGAGGTGTTCCGCTCCGGGCTCGAGGCGATCCCCAAGGGCCTGCTCGATGCCGGCAAGGCGATGGGGCTGACGCCCTGGCAGCGGCTGCTGCACGTCCGCCTGCCGACGATGACGCGGATCACGCTGCCGGCGCTGTCCAACACCTTCATCTCGCTGTTCAAGGATACCTCGATCGCCTCGGTGATCGCCGTGCCCGAGCTCACCTGGGGCGCCCAGTGGATCAACAACCGCACCTTCCGCATCGTCGAGGTCTATGCGCTGACGACCGCCATCTACCTCGTCGTCGGCTACGCCATCCTCTTCGGCCTCCGCATGATCGAGCGCCGCTTCCGGGTGGAGCGCTGAGATGCAGCAGCTGATCGACGCCATCATCTACGCCATTCCCTACCTGATGGGTGGGCTGGGCACGACGCTGCTGGTCTCGCTGATCGTCGTGGCGCTGTCGCTGGTGGCCGGCGTGCTGCTCGGCGTCGGCCTGATCTACGGGCCGTGGCCGCTGCGCTGGCTGATCCGGCTCGTCACCGACTGCATCCGCGGCATCCCGATCCTGGTGCTGATCTTTGCGGTCTATTACGGGCTGCCGCCGCTGGGGCTGAACCTCAGCTCGTTCTGGGCCGCGGTGCTGGCGCTGACGCTGTTCAAGACGGCGCAGGTGATCGAATACACGCGCGGCGCCGTGTCCTCGATCCCGCGCGGGCAGATGGAAGCGGCCAAGTCGATCGGGCTGATCTTCTCGAAGCGGCTGCGCTACGTGATCTTTCCGCAGGCCATCCGCCGCTTCCTGCCGCCATGGCTCAACGGCGTCACCGATGCGGTGAAGGGCAGCGCGCTGGTGTCGCTGCTCGGCGTCATCGACCTGATGCAGGCGATCAACCAGGTGATCGGCCGCACCTACGAGCCGATGCCGCTCTACGTTCTCGGCGCGTTCATCTACTTCGCCATCAACTACAGCCTCTCCAGCATGAGCAAGGTGCTGGAACGGCGCTACGCTTACATCAAGGAATGACGTCCATGCCGGCAACACCGCTGCTGCAGATTGCCCGCCTGACCAAGTCGTTCGGCACCAACCAGGTGCTGAAATCGGTCGATCTCGACGTCGCGGCCGGCGAGGTGGTGACGGTGATCGGCCCCTCGGGCGGCGGCAAGACCACCCTGCTCCGCTGCGTCAATTTCCTCGAGACCTACGATGGCGGCTCGATCAAGATCGACGGGCGCGAGGTCGGCTATGTCGACCATGCCGGCGGCAGGAAGCGCGGCGAGGTGGACCTCGCGGCCATGCGGGCCGAAACCGGCATGGTGTTCCAGAGCTTCAACCTGTTCCCGCACCTCACGGCCGAGCAGAACGTGATGCTGGGCCTGCGGCAGGTGCGCAAGAAGCCGCTCAAGGAAGCGCAGGAGATCGCGCGGCACTGGCTCGACCGCGTCGGGCTCAGCCACAAGACGAAGAGCCTGCCGTCGGAACTGTCCGGTGGCCAGCAGCAGCGCGTCGGCATCGCCCGCGCCGTGGCGATGGAGCCAAAAATCCCGCTGCTCGACGAGATCACCTCGGCGCTCGATCCGGAGTTGGTCAACGAGGTGCTCGACGTGGTGCGGCAGCTGGCCAATGACGGCATGACCATGCTCATCGTCACCCACGAGATCGCCTTCGCCCGCGACGCCGCGCATCGCATCATCTTCATGGCGGATGGCGTGGTGTCGGCGGCGGGCAGGCCAACCGAGCTGATGGCGCAGGTCTCGAGCAACGAGCGCTTGCGCACCTTCCTGTCGCGGTTCAGCGCCTCGGCCCAGTAAGAGAAGAACCGACGATGTCACACCTTGAGCAACTGGAATCGCTCGGCCTCAAGCTGCTGCCGATCCCCCGACCCGTCGGCAACTTCCGCAACTACATCCGCACCGGCTCGCTGGTGTTCATCTCGGGCCAGGGCCCGCGCTCCGCCGACGGTACCATGCGCCAGGGCAAGGTGGGGCGCGACCTTTCCACTGCCGAGGCCTACGAGCACGCCCGGCTGACCGGCGTCAACGTGCTGTCGGTGCTGGCCGATGCGGTGGGCGACCTCGGCCGGGTGACGCAGGTGGTGAAGCTGCTCGGCCTCGTCAACGCCACCGACGATTTCGCCAGCCACCCGGACGTCATCAACGGCTGCTCGGACCTGTTCACCAGCGTCTTCGGCGAGATCGGCCAGCATGCGCGCTCGTCGATCGGCGTCGCCTCGTTGCCCAACAATATCTCGGTCGAGATCGAAGCGATCTTCGAAGTCCGCGCCTGAAGGATCTGAGCATGACCAACCGCGTGAACAGCTCCAGCAACCTGCCGATCCGCGAGCGGCCCGCCAATGCGATGGCGACGCCCACCAAATCCACCGCCGGTACCCTGAACTGGCCGGACTGAGCGGCCCCGCAACTTTCACCTGAGGTTTTCCGATGCCCGCCGACATCCGCCCCGAACTCGGGCTCCGCCAGATCATCAACGTTTCCGGTACCATGACGGCGCTCGGCGCCTCGATCGCGGTGCCCGAGGCGATCGACGCGATGACGCGCGCGCTGCCGCAGTTCTTCGACATGGGCGCGCTGCACCGCTACGCCAGCGGCGTCATCGCCGAGCTGACAGGCGCGGAGGCGGGGTTCGTGACCGCCTCGTGCGCCTCGGGCATCACGGTGGCGGTCGCGGCGGCGATGACCGGCAACGACCTCCATGCCATCGAGCAACTGCCGGATACGGCCGGGCTGAAGCACGAGGTGCTGATGCTGTCGGGCCACATGGTGAGCTTCGGCGCGCCGGTGGAACAGATGGTGCGGCTCGCCGGGGCCAGGGTGGTGCCGGTCGGCCAGGCGACCTCGTCGTCGGCCTACCAGCTCGCCGGGGCGATCAACGAGCGGACGGCGGCGGCGGTGTTCGTCGTCTCGCACCATGTCGTCGACTACGCGCAGGTGCCGCTCAGGACCTTCGTCGAGGTGTGCCATGCCAGGGGCGTGCCGGTGATCGTCGATGCGGCGTCGGAATACGACCTCAGGATGTTCCTCGCGGCCGGCGCCGACATCGCCGTCTATTCGGGGCACAAATTCCTCGGCGGGCCGACCTCGGGCATCGTGGCGGGCAGCCGGGACCTGGTCCGCGCCTGCTACCTGCAGAACCGCGGCATCGGCCGCGGCATGAAGGTGGGCAAGGAGACGATCGTCGGGGTCAGCGCGGCGCTCACCGCGTGGAAGACGCGCGACCATGCCGGCATCCGGGCCCGCGAACGCGCGGCGCTCGACACCTGGGTCGCGGCGCTGGCCGACCGGCCCGGCGTCACCGCGACGATCGTGCCCGACCCGACCGACAACCCGCTCGACCGGCTGAAGGTGAGCATCGACCCCGAGGCAGCGCGGATCACCGCCTGGAACCTGGCGCAGCGCCTCGCCGCCGGCGACCGGCCGGTTATCGTGCGCGACCACGAGATCGAGCATGGCCACTTCTTCCTCGATCCGTGCAACCTGCACCCCGGGCAGGAACATGTCGTGGCGGAGCGGCTGGTCGAGGAACTCGGCAAGGCTGCTCTCTCCAACGACGTCATCGCGACGCCGATCGAGGAGGTCTGGCTGGCCCGCGAAGGCAACATCCTGAACTGGCCGGACTGACAGCCGGTCCCGCACCAGGCCGCGTGAAGGGTCAGAGCTGCCCCATGACGGCGGCGAAGGGGATGGCGGCGGCGGTGGCGACCAGCACGATCATCCACAGGCCCATGGCGAGCTTTGCAAGCACGGCGGTGTCCCTCCTCCGGAACACCCTCCCACAGCCGCGAGCCGGCCGACACAACACAGGTTACAGGAGCCGGACGGCCGCCTGCACATGAAGGCGCCCGACGCCGGGGGGAGCGTCGAGCGCCAGGTGAAACCGGTTGGGAGGGAGAAACCGGCGGCCACACAACGTGGCGGATGCGCCGAGGTTCCACGGCACTGTTCCCGGACTCGCCGGGGCACGCCGAGCAGGGTTCGGGCGGGCCGCGACGCTGCCCGTACTGCCGATTAACTTTGTCGGCTAACCACTTCGCGGCGTTTGGTGGGCGGGATACTGGCGCCGCCACCTGCAATTAAGTAAAACTTCACCATGAGTACCGTGGTGAGTTACGTGTCGCCGTCCGACTACCTCCGCGCCATCCTGCAACGGGACGCCGTGGATACTACCGCCGGCGCCCCTTTGCGCCGGCTCGAAGCCGAAGTGCACGCCCTGTGCGAAACCTGGGCCGGCCGCTACCTGCTGGAAGTCTATCCGGCCGGCGCCTACGAGAAGGGCACGGCCAATCAGTCCGGCATCAGTATCGACTTCGTCGTCTCGCTGAGCCCGCAGACGCCGTTCACCCTCCGCCAGATCTATGAGTCGCTGCACTCGCACCTGCAGCGGAGCGGGCTCGAGGCGGAGCGGCGGGCGGTATCGATCGGGCTGCAGCTCAAGGGCGCGGTGATCGACATCGTGCCGGCCAGGCGCGAGTCGCTGAACAACGACGTGCACGAACTCTACTCGCCCCGTCGAGGCGCGCCGCTGAAGACCAACCTGAACCACCATGTGCTCGACCTGATCGAGAGCGGGCGGCGCGAGGAAATCCGCATCCTGAAGCTCTGGCGCGACCAGCACGGGCTCGACTTTCCGAGCTTCTATCTCGAGCTCTCGACCGTCGCGGCGCTGCGCCGCCGGCCGCTGGGGGAACTGGCGGACAATGTGTGGGCGGCGCTGGGCTATTTCGAGCAGCTGTTCGTCGGGCGGGCCATCCTCGATCCGGCCAACGCCAACAACGTGGTGTCGGCGGAAATGACCACCAACGAGAAGATGGCGATCGCCGCCGCGGCCAGCGCCACGCGCGCGACGCGCAGCTGGACCGAGATCGTGGCCTAGATGCGCTGCCGTCAGGTCGTGCTATGAACCGTCTATCGACGCTGGTTCGGACGGAGCGGGAGGCCGGCTTGTTCGATCACAAGGAAACGCTGTTCCACGTGGCGAGCCAGCTGGCGCGACGGCTGGCCAACAGCGTGCGCGAAGGGCTGGAGCCGCTCGGGCTGCACCCGGCCCAGTTCACCGCCCTGGCCGAGATCGCCGAACGCGAGGGGCTGACGCAGGCCGAGCTGGCGATGCGGCTCGAGCTCGAGCAGCCCGGCGTCGCCCGCACGCTCGCGGCGCTGGCGGCCGACGGCTGGATCGAAAAGAGCACGCTCAAGGGACGAGCGCAGGGCCTCTATCTCAGCGACAAGGCGCGGGCGGTGCTGCCCGAAGCGGCCCTGGCGGTGGCCCGCGCCGACCGGGCCGCCCTCGCCACGCTGACCCGCACGGAAGCGGCCCTGCTGCTCGACGGCCTGACCGAACTCGTCGCCGCCAACCGCGGCTAGACTAGGCTCGCGGCCCACTTGCAAGGTGAGGCGGAAGTTTCCGCCCTCTCCGCCCTTTCCGTCACCTCATCCTGAGCCATCCGTCACCTCATCCTGAGCCTGTCGAAGGACGAGGTGACCGGCGCTGACGTGGGGAAGGAAATATCCCCCGACAAAAAACCCCCGTCCTTCAGGACGAGGGTTCATGGCGGGGGTTGGCTTGGCTTACGCCGCGAGGCGCAGCCAGCTCGGGGCGATCGAGGTGCCCTGGCCGAGGCCGTAGCCGAGGCGGATGTTCAGCATGCCGACCGGCTCGAGCAGGCGGGCGCCATCGAGCTTGCCGGCGTTTTCGACCGCAAAGCCCGAAGCCTGGACCAGCCCGGCCACGGCGTCGACCGCCGCTTCATCGTCGCCGGCGAGGAACACCGGCACCTTGGCGGTCTCGCTCGCCGGTACGTCGAACAGCGAGGCGAAAATGGTGTTGTAGGCCTTCACGACCTTGGCGGCGGGCGCGGCCTGCTGCAGCTCCTCGGCGGCCGAGGTGGTGTGGCCGATCCGCAGCCCGGAATAGTCGGGGGTGATCGGGTTGGAGATGTCCACCACGATCTTGCCGTTGAGGTCGAGCGCCTTGGCGGCCTCGAGCGCGGCGTCGAAGGGCAGCGCCAGGACGACGATGTCGGCGCCGTTGACGGCCTCGGCGTAGCCCAGCTTGCCGGCTTCGGGCTGCCGGGCGCCGAGCCGCAGCGAAACCTTGCCCTCGAGCCGGCGCGCCAGGCCCTGGCCCATGTTGCCCTGTCCGAGAATTGCGACGGTGGTCATTGCTCTCACTCCACTGTTTGAAAAGCTGGCTCTGATGTATGCCGATACAACGGACTGCAGAATTGCCCGTTCCGGCGTTTCACAATCACAGCGGAGTATCGAATGCTTGACCTCGAAAGCCTCGAAACCTTCGCCACGGCCGTGCGCACCGGCAGCTTCGCCGCGGCGGCCCGCGTGCTGGGGGTGACCCCGGCCATGGTCGGCCGCCGCATCCAGGCGCTCGAAACAAGCTACGGGGCGCGGCTGATCGAACGGACGACGCGGGCGCAGCGGCTGACCGAAGCGGGCGAGGCGTTCCTCGCGCGGGCTGAGGCGGTGCTCGATGCGGCGCGCGAGCTCGACGATTCCATGCGCGCAGCGCCGGGGCTGCTCGAGGGCCGCATTCGCATGACCGGACCGGCGACGCTGGGGGTGTTCTCGCTGGCCGCCATCGCGGCGCGGTTCCAGGCGGAACATCCGGCGGTGACGGTCGAGATGGTGCTGTCCGATCGGCGGATGGACCTGATCTCGGAAGGCTTCGATTTCGCGGTGCGGATCGGCGAGTTGCAGAACTCGGCGATGATCGCGCGGCAGGTCGGCACCTACCGGCTGGTGCTCTGCGCCACCCCGGCGTTCCTCGCGCAGCACCGCACGCCGCGCGTGCCGGCCGACCTAGCCGACGCCCGCTGCCTGATCAACCTCAACATGAGCCCGCGCAACCGCTGGCCGTTCAGCCAGGACGGCAAGCGCGTGGTGGCCGAGGTGGCGGGCGGGCTGCAGATCGACAATGGCGAGGCGCTGCGCGCCGCCTTGCTGACCGATGCCGGGATCGCCTACATGCCGACCGAACTGGTGGCCGGCGACCTCGCGGCGGGCCGCCTGGTGCAGTTGCTGCCGGACTGGCAGACGATGACGCTGCCGATCCAGCTGCTGCATCCCTCGCGCCGTGTGACGCGGCGGGTGGCGGCGCTGATGGAGGCGATCGCGGCCGAGCTCAAACGGTCGCACCCCAACTGAGCGCCAAGGACCGGTTCAGGCCTTGCGCGCCGCGACCTTTCCCCCTATAGACCCGGCTTCCAGCGGGCCGCCCGGCCGAAAGGCATGCCGTGGCGGTCCTGAATGCTGGCTCCTTCTCGTGGAGCCGCCTCGAACCAGGATAGCAAAATGCCGAAAATGAAGACCAAGTCTGGCGCCAAGAAGCGCTTCAAGATGACCGCCTCCGGGCGCGTCAAGGCCGGCGTCGCGGGCAAGCGTCACCGTCTCCTCAGCCACAGCTCCGACTACATCCGCTCGCATCGGGGGACCAAAATCCTCAAGAAGGGCGATGAAGGTCTGGTCAAGTGGTACATGCCGTACGCACGCTAAGGAGATAGCACGATGAGCCGCGTCAAGAGAGGCGTTACCGCCCACGCCCGTCACAAGAAGGTTCTGAAGGCCGCCTCCGGTTTCTACGGTCGCCGCAAGAACACCATCCGCACCGCCAAGGCCGCCGTCGACAAGGCCGGCCAGTACGCGTACCGCGACCGCCGCAACAAGAAGCGCAACTTCCGCGCCCTGTGGATCCAGCGCATCAACGCTGCCGTGCGCGACCACGGCCTGACCTACGGTCGATTTATCGACGGCCTCAGCAAGGCTGAGATTGCCGTCGACCGCAAGGTGCTCTCCGATCTCGCGATCACCGAGCCCGCAGCGTTCGCCGTGCTGGTTGCGCAGGCCA
>JBQCFF010000466.1:0-33720 GCA_051959485.1 Devosia sp.
GGGTGTGCTCGTCGATCTCCAGCGACGGGTCGTCGATGCGGTGGTGGTAGTCTTCCGGGCCGTCGAACACCACGGCCTTGCCCTCGAACGCTCCCGGATCCTCGGGGTTGTTGAGGTAGCGCAGGCGGAATTCCTCGGAGATCACCGAGGTCTTCATGATGGCGTTGTCGAACAGGTTGCCGCGCAGCACCAGGAAGCCGGCTTCGGCCTTCATCGGGTTGGTGAAGGGGCGGATGACCTTCTCGTCCTGGATCGGGGTGTTGCGGCAGTTCTCGCCGATGCTCTTGCCGTTGACGGTCGGAGCGTTCTCGCGGATCAGGCCCTGCTTCATCAGCTCGTTGACCACGGCCGGCACGCCGCCGGCATGGTAGTAGTCCTCACCCAGATACTCGCCGGCCGGCTGCATGTTGACCAGCAGCGGCACCTTGTGGCCGTGCTTCTGCCAATCGTCGATGTTGAGCTCGACGCCGATATGGCGGGCGATGGCGTTGATGTGGATGGGGGCGTTGGTCGAGCCGCCGATCGCCGAATTGACGACGATGGTGTTGATGAAGTTGTCCTTGGTCAGGATGTCCGAGGGCTTCAAGTCCTCGTGCACCATCTCGACGATGCGCTTGCCGGTCCGGTACGAGATTTCCTGGCGGTCGCGATAGGGCGCCGGGATGGCGGCCGAACCGGGCAGCTGCATGCCGAGCGACTCGGCCAGCGAGTTCATGGTCGAGGCGGTGCCCATGGTGTTGCAGTAGCCGGTCGAGGGGGCGGAGGACGCCACCAGCTCGATGAACTGCTCGTAGCCGATCTCGCCGGCCGCCATCATCTGGCGCGCCTTCCACACGATGGTGCCCGAGCCGGTGCGCTCGCCGCGGAACCAGCCGTTCAGCATCGGGCCGACCGACAGCGCGATCGCCGGGATGTTGACGGTTGCGGCGCCCATCAGCATGGCCGGGGTGGTCTTGTCGCAGCCGATGGTCAGCACCACGCCGTCGAGCGGGTAACCGTACAGCACCTCGACGAGGCTCAGGTAGGCGAGGTTGCGGTCGAGCGCCGCGGTCGGGCGCTTGCCGGTCTCCTGGATCGGGTGGACCGGGAACTCCATCGCGATGCCGCCGGCCTCGCGGATGCCTTCGCGCACGCGCTTGGCCAGCTCGAGATGGTGCCGGTTGCACGGCGACAGGTCGGAGCCGGTCTGGGCGATGCCGATGATCGGCTTGCCCGACTGCAGCTCCTCGCGCGAAATGCCGAAATTGAGGTAGCGCTCCAGGTAGAGCGCGGTCATGTCCGGGTTATCCGGGTTGTCGAACCAGGCGCGCGACCGCAGCTTGCGCGGGGCCGAATTTCCTGCGCCGTTATCCGAACTCATAATAATCTCCTCTCCGAGCGCGATAGGTTGGCGTCTTCACTAGCGCCGATCGCCCGTTGCTTCACTTATTAGTTCGTTGGAGTTCGCTGCGCTAGCCGTTCCGCTCGGTGCTCTGGCGGGCCTGCAGCGTGATCGGGTGCAGCAGCACCGGCTGCCGTAGCGACTCGCCCGCCAGCCGGTCGAGCAGCATGCGGCCGGCCCGGAATCCCATCTCGTAGCTCGGGATGTGGACCGTGGTCAGCGAGGGGCGCATGTAGGCGGCGAAGTCGAGGTCGCCGAAGCCGGCGATGGCGAGCTGCTCGGGAATGTGGATGCCCAGTTCGTGGCAGCGCAGCACGGCGCCCGAGGCGAGAATGTCCGAGCCGAAGAAGATGGCGTCGACCTCTGGGGACTCGGCGCGGATCGCATCCAGGGCGGCAACCCCGTCCTGGATCCGCCGCGTGCCCTCCAGCGGCAGGATCTTGCATAGTTCGGCGCCGTAGGGGGCGAGGCCTTCGCGCAGCCCGGCGATGCGCTCCGCCCCGCGGTTCTGCGTGTTGCCGCAATAGCAGATGCGGCGATAACCGGCGTTGCCCAGGTGGTCGCCCACCAGCCGCCCGCCCTCGTGGTTGGAGAAGCCGACCAGCATGTCGATCGGGTCCGGCCGGTGCCCCCACATCTCCAGCATCGGGATCGCCAGCCGCTGCAGCGCCGTCCGGGTGGTCTCCGAGCGGACGACGCCGGTGAACACCACGCCAGCGGGACGGAACGGCAGCACCGAGCCCACCAGGTCGGCTTCCAGCTCCGAATGCCCGGTCTGGGCGAACATCAGGTGGTAGCGCCTGCCGTCGAACGCATCGACCAGGCCCTGCATGGAGGTCGCGAAATGCGGGTTGAGCAGGCTCGAGACGAACACGGTGATGATGGAAGAGCGGCCGGAGCGCAGGCTCGAGGCGAAGCTGTTGACCACGTAGCCGGTCTGCGCGACCGCATCGACGACCTTCTTGCGGGTCTCTGCCCTGACCTTCTCGGGGGAGGACAGCGCTCGCGACACCGTGATGGGCGAAACCCCGGCAACTCGCGCTACGTCTTCAACACGAACCGGACGGTTCGCGCGCGTCTTATCCTTGGTCGTCAAGAAGCCCCCCGACTTACAAGTTCAGGTGCTACGGAATTCGGAAACTCCAGTAACTGGCCGCGGCGACGCCCTCCGCGATCCTAATAACTTCATTCCATTTCGCCGTACGTTCCGAGCGGGTCATCGATCCAACCTTGATCTGATCCGACATCAAACCCACTGCGAGATGACTCAATGTAACATCCTCGCTCTCTCCCGAACGTCCGGACTGTATTGTGTTCCATCCCAACGATCGGGCAAGGCTGCTCGCCTGAATCAGTTCAGTCAAAGTGCCGCATTGATTGGATTTGAGCAATACCGAATTACATGCGTGGAGCTCTGCGGCATGCGTTATTCGGGAACTGCTGGTAGTCAGGTAATCGTCGCCGACGATCTGTACGGTTGATCCGAGGCGCCGGGTGATCTCGACGAAGCCGGCATCGTCGTCCTCGGCGAGCGGGTCTTCGAGCGAAACGATCGGGTAGTCCCGCACCCAGCGCTCCAGCATGTCGATCATCTGCGCCGTCGTCAGGGTCCGGTCTTCCAGCGCCAGCCGGTAGCCGCCGTCGGCGTAGAAGGAGGAGGCGGCGATGTCGAGCGCGATGCCGACATCGGCGCCCGGCCGGAAGCCGGCGGCCTCGATGGCCCGTACCAGCAGCTCGAGCCCGTCCTCGTTGGCGCGGAAGTCGGGCCAGACGCCGCCTTCATCGGCGACGCCGTTCAACTTGCCCCCGGCCTGCATCGACTTGGCGGCGGCGAGATATATTTCGGCGATCCATTCCGTCGCCTCTAGGAAACTCTTGGCGCCGGTGGCGATCACCAGGAAATCCTGCACGTCGATGCGGTTGCCGGCATGGCGGCCGCCGCCGAAGATCTGGATCATCGGCGCCGGGATGTGCGGGGCGGCGGCATCGAGTCCGGCCAGCGTCCGCAGGTGCTGCCAGAGCGCGATGCCGCGCTCGGCGGCCGCTGCCCAGGCGATGGCCGAGGAGGTCGCGACAAGGGCGTTGCCGCCCAGCCGGGTCTTCTGCTCGGTGCCGTCGAGCTCGATCAGCCGGGCATCGCACTTGAACTGGTCGAGGCCGTTGAGCCCCTGCAGTTCGGCGGCGATCTCGCCGTTCACCGCGGCAAGGGCGCCGTCGACCCCATAGCCGCCGAGCCGCCTGCCGCCGTCGCGGCGGTCGAGTGCCTCGCGGCTGCCGGTCGAGGCGCCGGACGGGGCGATGGCGCGACCGAAGGCTCCGGAGCCGAGCCGCACCTCGACCTCGACGGTCGGGCGCCCGCGGGAATCCCAGACCTGGCGGCCATGCACCTGAACGATTTCCGACATGGGGTGGACTCCTCGAACGACTGATCAGTGGCGGACGGCCTGCAGCACCTGCTCGACGCGCGACTGCGGCGCGCGGATCAGCGGCATGGCGCGCTGCCGGACCGTCTCGCGCGCGTCCTCGCTCAGGTACTCGACCGGCGACTTGCCGTCGACGCGGGCGAGCATCAGGCAGGGCAGCAGCGCGGCGACCCGCGCCTCGATGCCGGCCTGCAGGGCGGCTGGGAAGTGCGCGAGCCACGCCGCCGCAAACCCCTGCGCCTGCGCGATGAGCGTGCTGCGGAGTTCCGGCAGGTGGATGGACTTGAGCACCAGGTGGTTGAGGCAGAAGGCGGCGTCGAAGGCCGGGTCGCCGTACCAGGCGCACTCGGCATCGAGCAGCACCGGGTGGCCGTCGCGTACCGAAACGAGGATGTTCTTGGGGCTGACGTCGCCATGCACCAGCGCCAGGTGGGTGCCGCGCGAAAGCTCCATGGCGGCCAGGATCTGCGGCGCCAGCGCCGGGTAGCGCCCGGCCAGGTAGCGCAGGTAGGGGTCGAAGCGCAGCGCGTCGATCAGGTGGTCGGTCGGGAACTCGGCAGCGGCGCCGGCATCGTTCAGCGTCGCGGCATGGATGCGGCCGAGCGCGTCGGCAACGCGCAGCGGCACGAGCGGGTCGGCGCGGCCGGCAAGAAGGTCGGCCTTCCACAGCGTGTAGTCCGCCGGCGGCAGGTATTCGAGCAGCGCGATGCCGTGTTCGCGATCCTCGGCGATGACCTTTGGCGCGGCGCCGGGCACGATGGCGCCGGCGCGGCGGAGCCAGGCGATCTCGTAGTGGTTGCGCTCCAGCGGCGCTTCCCACGTCGCCGCGACCTTGAGCTGGGCGAGGGCGCGCTTGGCGCAGAAGGCGCGGCCGTCGGGCAGGGTCACGCGCACGATATCGGAGGAAACGCCGCCGGTGAGCGGCGTGACCGCGAGCCGGCCGGTCACCGCGATCCCGGCCGATGCGAACATCGGCGGCAGCAGCGCTTCCCAGCTGTCGGACGGCATGGCTCCCCCCTGGAGCCTGCTGCCCCAAAGTGCCGATGCTAGCCGACGACGCCCGCGTCAACAACCGAACGCGGCGGACTTTCTTATGCCTTGCCAAAGCCTTGCCCGGTGCGGGAGGGTGTGCGCCGCCAGAGGCAGGGGAGGAACCATGGGCCGGCTCGAGGGAAAGACCATCTTCATGACCGCGGCGGCGGCCGGCATCGGCGGGGCCTGCGCCACCGCCTTCGCCCGCGAGGGCGCACGGGTGATCGCGACCGACCGCGACGCGGCGGCGATCGCCAGCAAGGGCGAGGAACTGAACGCCATTTCGGCCGGCCACGAGGCCTACGCCCTCGACGTCACCGACCACGCGGGCCTGCGGCAAGCGGCGGAACGGCACAAGGGCGTCAACGTGCTCTACAACGGCGCCGGCTGGGTGCACCAGGGCATGCTCGGCAACACCTCGCTCGAGGACTGGCAGCGCAGCTTCGACGTCAACGTGACGCCGATGTTCGTGCTGACCCAGGCCTTCCTGCCCGCCTTCATCGCGCAGGGCGGCGCCTCGATCATCAACATCGCCTCAGTGGCGAGCTCGCTGAAGGGCGTGCCGAACCGCGTCAGCTACATGTCGACGAAGGCGGCGGTGATCGGGCTCACCAAGTCGATCGCCTTCGACTACATGAAGTACAATATCCGCTGCAACGCCATCTGCCCGGGCAGCGTCGACAGCCCGTCGCTGCACGAGCGCGCCCACGCGCTCGGCGAGCATGACGAGGTGTGGAAGACCTTCATCGCCCGCCAGCCGATGGGGCGCATGGCGCAGCCCGAGGAGATGGCGCACCTCGCCCTCTACCTCGCCAGCGACGAGAGCACCTACGCCACCGGCGCCAATTTCATCGCCGACGGCGGCATCACCCTCTGACACCACGCCGCGTTGCCGCGGTGCGGCGGATGGGGCTTTGCGGGGCGGTGCGTAGCGGCTAAGCAGGCCCTGCATTTTCCTGAAGGGAGCACGACATGAGCATCACTCGCCACGAGCCCGGCAAGCGCATGAGCCAGGCCGTCGTCCACGGCAACACCGTCTACCTCGCCGGCCAGGTCGCGGCCGACTACAACGGCACGATCGAAAAGCAGACTTCCGAGGTGCTGGAAGCGGTGGATCGGCTGCTGGCCGTGGCGGGCACCAGCAAGTCGAAGCTGCTGAGCGTGCAGGTGGTGCTCAACAACATCGCCGACTTCGCCGCCATGAACACCGTCTACGACGCTTGGATCGACCCGGCCAACCCGCCGACCCGCGCCTGCATCGAGGCGCGCCTCGCGCACCCCTCGCTCAAGGTCGAGGTGATCGCGGTCGCCGCGCTCGATTGATCGGCTGGCCTCGTCCTGCGGTCGGCCGCGGGGCGAGGTCACTTGGCGTCGCGGGTTTCACAGCGCCTTGTGAACCGCGCCGCGGGGTTTCGGGGCCTTTCCGGCTTCGGACTTCGCCTTTCCCGGCTTGCCGGCCCCGGCCGGCAGTTCGGCCGGGTTCCGGCCTCCGGTGGCAGCGGCCGTGCGGCTGCCCATCTCCTCGACCATGGCCTGATGCGTCTTGTGCGCCTCGTCACGGGCGAGATGCCAGTAGTGGTCGGCGCGGCCCTCGGGGCGGCCGTCCCGCTCCCACAGCAGATAGGCACGCTGGCGGATGACGTCGTCGCTCAGGTGGGCGGCGGGGTCGGTGGCCTTGGTCTTGCCGGGCATCGGCGATCTCCCTTCGAAGCTGACGGGTGCGGCGCGCTCCACTGCGCACGGACATCGCCCGGAGCATGGCAGAACTGCCTCCCGCCCACGAGCCGTCCGCACTGCAGGCGAGCCATGAACCGCACGAGCGGTGCGTTGGTTCCGCCGGGCGGTTGACCGGCGGCCCGGCGCGGCTAGGCTCCGGCTCGACAGGAACGGGAGCCCGCCATGCCGCAGCACTACGATTCCATCATCATCGGGGCCGGGCAGGCCGGCCCGCCACTGGCGGCACGGCTCGCCGCGGCCGGCCAGCAGGTGGCGCTCATCGAGCGGCGCTGGCTGGGCGGTACCTGCGTCAACGACGGCTGCACCCCGACCAAGACCCTGGTGGCGAGCGCCCGGGTGGCCTGGCTGGCCGGTCGCGCCGCGGATTTCGGCGTCTCGGCCGGGCCGGTGGCGGTCGACATGGCCGCGCTCAGGGCGCGCAAGGACAAGGTGGTGCTGGCCTCGCGCCATGGCCTCGAAAGCTGGCTCGGCGGCCTCGACAGGGTTCGGCTCATCTACGGCGAGGGCCGGTTCGTTTCGCCCCACGAGGTGGCGGTGAACGACGAGGTGCTCGCCGCCGATACCATCTACCTCAATACCGGCGCGCGGGCCGTGGTGCCGGGCTGGGTCGGCGACGCGCCCTACCTCACCAGCACCTCGATCCTCGAGCTGGCCGAGCTGCCGCGGCACCTGGTGATCGTCGGCGGCTCCTATGTCGGGCTCGAGTTCGCGCAGATGTACCGGCGCTTCGGCGCGGCGGTGACGGTGCTGCAGCGGGGACCGCGCCTCCTCGGCAAGGAGGACGCCGACATTTCAGACGCGATCCGCACCATCCTCGAGGAGGACGGCATCCGGGTGGTCACCGGCGTCAAGGAGTTGGCCGCGACGGCGCTGCCGGACGGCGTGTCGGTGAGTTTTGCGGCCGGGGGGGTGCCGCAGGCGGTGGAGGGCAGCCACCTGCTCGTCGCCATCGGGCGGACGCCCAATGTCGAGGGGCTGGGGCTCGAGGCCATCGGGGTGAAGCAGGAGGAGAGCGGCTGCATCGAGGTGGATGACCGGCTCCGGACCTCGGTGCCGCACATCTTCGCGCTCGGCGACGTGAACGGGCGCGGCGCCTTCACCCATACCAGCTACAACGACTTCGAGATCGTCTCGCAGAACCTGCTCGATGGCGCCGACCGCAAGGTCTCCGACCGCGTGCCAACCTATGCCGTCTACATCGATCCGCCGCTCGGGCGCGCCGGCATGACCGAGGCCGAGGCGCTGCGCTCGGGCCGGCGGGTGCTCAAGGCGACGCGGCCGATGACGCGGGTGAGCCGCGCCACCGAGCGGGGCGAGACCCGCGGCTTCATGAAGGTGGTGGCGGACGCCGATACGGGCGAGATTCTCGGCGCGGCGCTGCTCGGGATCGAGGCCGACGAGGTGGTGCAGTCGCTGCTCGACGCCATGGCCAACGGCGTCGGCTTCGAGGCGATCAAGCGCACCATGCACATCCACCCCACGGTGAGCGAACTGGTGCCGACCCTGCTCGGCGATCTCAAACCCGCCGCCTGACGTCCATGGTCTGCCCCACCGGCGCCCAATTGCCACCGAATCCACAGGGGCAAATTGACTCTCTGCGTGGCTGATTCGATGGTGAGGTTATGGAGCGGCCGGGGCTTAGCGAAACACAGGTGAGCTTTCGCCTCAAGCGGGCGGAGGAGTTCGCGCGCCAGTGGCGCAGCAACGCCAAGCGGCTGCAGACGCTCGCCTCCAATCCGCGCACACCCGAGACGGTGCGGCTCGATGCATTGAGCGAGGCGCGGGAGGCGGCCGGCATCGTCGCCCGGCGGGCCTCGGAGCTGACCGAGCTCGCCCGCGAGCGCGGCTTCCAGACCTGGGAGTCCGACCCGCGCATCGGCCCGATCGTCGTCGAGATCCGCGCCGTCGAAAACGCCCTGACTTTCGCCGCCGAGGCGCTGAGCAAGACCTAGGACGGCAGGACTCCTCTCCCGCTTGCGGGGGAGGGGGACCGGCGAAGCCGGTGGAGGGGGGAGCAACAAGCGCCGCGCTCCCCCGGGGCAAAGCAAAGACCCTACTGCGCGAGCTGGATCGCACCCTTGTCGGGCAGGTCCACCGGCGGCATGTCGGAGAAGCTGAGCGCGCCGCTGTCGCCGATCGTCTCGGCGCCTTCGCCGCCGCCGTTCGACTTGCCCTCGGCGGTGGGGCCGATATCGACCTGACCCGAGCCCTGCTCCTGCGCCGTCTGCAAGGCGTTCGCCTCCTCGCTGCCGGTGGCGGCGAACTCGCCCAGCACCTGGCCGCCGGCCTCGAGCTTGGCCTGTGCCGTGGCGACGTCGCTGGCGATCTCGACCTCGTAGGGCATCTCGAAGGCGCGCGGCGGGCCGATGACGATCTGGCGCTCGTCGACTTCCTCGATCCAGAGATAGATGTGGCCCGGCGCGCCGGTCAGCTTGTCGGGTTCGACGATGCGGGTCGAAAGCAGCGAGAAGCGCCCCGGCATGGCCCCCGTCGAGGCCCAGCCGGCCAGCCCGGTGAAGACGAAGTAGAGCACCACGAGGCCGCCCAGCGTCACCACGATGGCGCCGGCCTTGATCCACCACTTCCACAGCGAAGCGAGGTTGAGGCTCAGCAGCAGGATGGCCAGCACGAGGAAGACGGCGATACCGCCGGCGATGGGAAGCTCGGTCACTTGCGGACCGCCTGGATCAGCGACACCGGCACGGTGTTGATGTTGGAGATGGCGCCGTCCTGGTCCATCGAGAAGCGGACCACGGTCTTCTCGTCGCCCTTCTTGGCCAGCAGCACGGTGTCATAATAGATGACGGAGAGCTTCGGGTTCACCTTCTCGACCTTCACGGTCACCGGCACGGCGGCGCTGGTGGGGTTGGTGTAGTGGTAGACGTTGACCACGTAGTCGCCCGGCACGATGCCGCGCACCGTCACCGTCTCCTGGTTGAGCGCGATGTGGTGGGTCACGCCGTTCACCGTCACCTCGTCGAGGTAATTGCCGCGGTCGTCGCGGTCGAGGGTGACGAAGCCCTTCTGCATCGAGTGGTACCAGATGACGTTGCCGGTCGGATCCTGCACGTAGGTGTCGATGTCGTCGTCGTTGTCGTCGGGCCAGGTGGTGGTGATGATCAGCTCGGCCTTGCTGTCGACCACGCCGCTCTTGGCGTCCGGGTTGATCAGCGCGAAGGCGATGAACACCATCATCGAGAAGCCGAGCAGGGCGTTGAACAGGATGTCGGTGAACGGCACGAAGGTGCCGTCGTCGCTCTCCGAGCCCGAAAAGAGGCTAGGCCCGTCCATGCTGGGCCTTCTCGATGGCCGGCACGACGTGGATCTCGCTGGTCTCGGCAATGATGTCGAACAGCTCGGCGATGGCCGAGTCGAGCTGGAAGTACTCGAACTTCAGGATCAGCGCGGTGGCGATGCCGGAGACGGTGACGTTGAGCGCGATGGCCATGCCGCCGGTCATGCCGGCGAGGGCGCCGCGCAGCGTCTCGGCGTCGAAGGACGAGAGGCCGGCGATCGGGATCAGCATCAGGATGAAGCCGATGGCGGTGCCGAGCAGCGCCAGCCGCAGCAGCCCTTCGGAGACGAAGAGGCCGAGCTTGCCGCGGTTGCGCAGCCGGTCGGCCACGGCGCGGAGCAGCAGCGTCTGGTCGAGGCGGCCCGGCGATCCCAGTTCGGCCTTGGTGATGAGGTTGCGCACATGCGCGGTGAACGCGCCGGGCTCGAGCGCGGCCCCCGCCCCGGTGACGACGCGGGCGCCGGCGATGCGGAAGCCGCTGCCGGAGTTCGCCTCGATGGTGGCGCGCGCCTTGCGGGCGGCGACCAGTTCGCGGGAAATGCTCGAGACCTGGATCAGGCAGTGGATGGTGGTCAGCCCGAACAGCGCGAAGATCAGCAGCGAGATCTTGGTGTGGTCGGATTCCAGCACGACCTGCAGGAAGCCGAACTGCCACAGCGCGATCAGCGCCAGGACGACCAGGCCGTTGATGATCAGCCAGCGCAGCACGGGTGCATAGTCACGAATTTCACTCGGCGGCCCGATCACCGCGGCCTTCACGTCAACCAACAGTCTTCCCTCCTCAGGCGTCGATCGTACCGCTAGCAGCGGCCAAGATAGTTCCCGCCAATGCATTCGATAGGAATTCCCATTGCTCAGGCGGGCGATCGCGACAATTGGGGCGATTGTGCACACCCGGCGAGGGGCAGAGTGTCGCCCGCCGAACACGTGCGGAAGGGCGCCACCGAATGACCGAACCCAGCTGGAAAGAGCATGCCTATCGCCGGCTGATCGATGCGGAGACGCATGCCCGGCCGGTTCCGCCGCTGACGGCGCCGCTGCGCATCCGGCGGCTCGCCTTCATGAGCGCCGACGGTGGCGCGGACCTCCGGGCGCTGCACGCGCGGATGGCGGGCGTTGCCGGCGCCGTCGCCGAGGGGCCCGCCTGGGCGCGGCAGCTCGAGTTCGAGCGCCACGGCCACCACGTGACCTGGGAGCTGCACAACGAGTTCGCCACCTTCACCTGGACGGCGTCGGCCGATGACTGGAGCGTTCGGCCGGAAGGCGTCGGGCTCGAGTATCACGCGGGGCTGCCGCTGCTTTTCGCCACCCGCATCGACCTGATGCCGACCGAGGCGATCGGGCCGGCGGCGCTCGAGGGCTTCAATCCGCTGAGCCTCTGCTATTCGAGCATCTTCGACGGCACGGCGGAGGTGGCGACCGACTTCCACCTCGATACCGACGGCTTCACCCGCTTCGAGGTGGCGACGCGGCAGATGGGCGCGCTGCGGCAGGGGGTGCTGGTGCGCCGGCTGCTGGAGATCGAGACCTACCGCACCATGGCGCTGATCGGCCTGCCGCTGGCGCGCGAGATGGGGGCCAGGGTCAGCGAGTACGAGGCGCGGCTGGCCGGCATCATGCAGACCATCGGGCAGGGCGAGACGCTGGCCGATCACCAGGGCACGCTCGCCGCGCTGCACCGGCTGTCGAGCGAGGTCGGGCGCACGGTGGAGGAGACGAGCTTCCGCTTCGCCGCCACGCAGGCCTATGGCGAGGTGCTGGCGGAGCGCATGGCGCGGCTCAGGGAGCGGGCGATCGGCGAGTTCACCACCATCGAGCGCTTCATCAACAACCGGGCGCAGCCGGCGCTCGCCACCTGCCGCGCCATGGAGAAGCGCCTCCTGGCGCTGACGCAGAAGGTGCAGCGCTCGATCGAGCTGCTCGACGCGCGGATCTCGCTCTCGATCCAGAGCCAGAACCAGGCCGTGCTCGATACCATCTCCGAGACCGCCCGCAGCCAGTTCAAGCTGCAGCTCACCGTCGAGGGCCTGTCGATCATCGCCATTTCCTATTACGCGCTCGGCATCCTCGGCTACGTCTTCGAGGGCCTGCACGACGTGCTGCCCTACCCCAAGGGGACGATGCTGGGCCTCGCCGCGCCGGTGGTGCTGCTGCTGGTGCTGCTCGGCATCCGGCGGCTGCGCAAGGCGCATTGAGGCGGCGGCAAAGGGTGAACAATGTGTTAAGCAAGCCCCGTGCCACCGGAACCGGGGAACGAGCGACGCCGGGTCGCATGCGACAGCCAGTCACCCCGCCCTTCGATTGACTCGCAACCACCGGCTCACCCAGAGATTGCCCATGGTTATGTCTGCCGGCGTCCCAGACCCGGCGCGTGAGGAGATAGTATGATGAAGTTCATGACTCTTGGCCTGGTCGTTGCGGCGCTCGCGATCGCAGCCCCGGCCCATGCCCAGGACGTCGATGCCGGCGAGAAGGTGTTCAAGCGCTGCAGCTCGTGCCATGCCGTCGGTGAAGGCGCCAAGCACAAGATCGGCCCGGAACTGAACGATCTGTTCGGTCGCGTCGCCGGCAGCCTGTCCGACTACAACTACTCCAAGGCCATGGTCGAGGCCGGCCAGAACGGCCTGGTGTGGAACGCCGAGACGCTGGCGCCCTTCCTGCACAAGCCCAAGGAGCACGTGGCCGGCACCAAGATGAGCTTCCCGGGCCTCGGCAACGACAAGGACGTCACCAACCTGATCGCCTACCTCGCGACCTACTCGCCGAACTACGTGCCGGCCGACGCTGCCGCGCCGGCGGAAGGTGCCGCCCCGGCCGAAGGCGAGGCCCCGGCCGAGCCTGCCGCTCCCGCCGCCCAGTAAGCCCGGTTCCGGCTCCCCCAATCAGGCCGGCTGCGCCCGACGGTGCAGCCGGCCTTGTCATGCCGACTAATGTTGCACCCCCCGCCGCCTATTGAGTTCCCGAATTTAATGTATTGTGGTGGCCGCGTTCCCGAAGGATGGGATGGATGGACATCACCCTAAAGCAGCTGCAGATCTTCCGCGCTGTTGTCATTGCCGGCTCGATCACCAAGGCCTCGCGCCGGGTCGGGCTGTCGCAGCCGTCGATCAGTCAGCAGCTGGCGAAGCTCGAGGAGCGCCTCGGCACGCAGCTGATCAACCGTAACCGCACCGGCACGGTCAACCTGACGCCGTCTGGCGAGTACTGGTTCAAGTTTTCCGACGAGCTGCTGCGCAAGTTCGACCAGGCGATCGACGAGCACGAGAAGCGCTATGTCGACAGCCGCATCTTCCTCCGCATGGGGGTGAGCCCGACGCTGCGCGGCCGGTTCCTGTCGGCCGCCGCCCGCATCGCGTCGGAGGAATCGGGCTTCGCCAAGTTCGAGGTCACCTTCGGGGTGACGAGCGGCGAACTGGTCGAGCAGCTGCGGCTGCACCAGCTCAACTGCGTCATCGTCAACGACGAATCGCTCGCCGAGGACCGCACCTCGTTCGCCATGGCGTCGCTGTTCCACGACCCGATGCTGCTGGCGGTGCCCGCCTCGGTGCCTGACGCGATGGTCGAGAAGGCGCTGGCCAAGGGCGCCAAGCCGGCACTGCTCGAACCGGCGCTCACCCGCTATGTCGAGATCGACGCCAATGTACCGATGCGCCCGGTGTCCGACGCCTGGTACCGCGCCCATCTGCCTTATGCCACGCCGGCCTTCTCGGCGATGACCTACGCGGCCGCGATCGATCTGGTGAGCGAGGGGCTGGCGACGGCGCACACGCCGCAGTCGCTGCTGCCCAGCCTGCCCAATTCGGTGCGCTCCCGCCTGAAAGTCTACACGCTGCCGAACATGGACCGCACCATCGTGCTGGCCATGCCCAAGCACCTGATGACGCTGCCGGGCTACGCCAACATCTTCCGCCGCCTCACGGATTTCTGCCGGCACGAGTACGGGCTGAACGTCCCGGCCGAGCACATCCGGGAGCTGCCGTCGGCGGAGCGGCCGCGGCCCGAGCGCGAGGTGGCGGAATCGCGCCGCGCTGGCATCGATCTACCTCAGAATGTCCAATAGCCAACATTAGCAAACTCCCGCGTGGATCGGTCTTATGTGGCGCAACGCCGCATCCAAGAACCATCCTTAAGGGGGAGAAATAATGCGCCTCAAACTTCTGATGTCCGCGATGCTCGCGGGCAGCATGCTGGCAAGTGCCGGCATGGCGTACGCGGAGGACGTGACGGCCGAGCGCCTGACCGGTGCCAGCGCGGAAGCCGAGGCGGGCAACTGGCTGTCGGTCCACAAGGACTACGCCGCGTCCCGTCACTCGACGCTCAACGAAATCAACGCCGAAAACGTTGCCGGCCTGAAGCTCGCCTTCGCCGTGCCGCTCGGCGGTACCGAGCCTGCCGGCTTCGGCGTCGGCTCGATGGAAGCCACCCCGCTCGCCAAGGACGGGTTCCTCTACATCTCCGATCCGTGGGGCACGCCCTACAAGATCGACGTCTCGGACGGCAAGCAGGGCAAGCTGGTCTGGACCGGCGACACCGGCATCGACAAGGACCCGAGCCGCGGCATCCTGCTCGCCTCGCGCGGCCTGGCGCTGATCGACAACCTCGTCGTCACCGCCCTCAATGACGGCCGCGTCGTGGCGTTCGACGACGAGACCGGCGACGTGGTGTGGGACCAGCAGGTCGGCACCGAGCCGGGCGAAGGCTTCACCAACGCGCCGCTCGCCGTGAAGGACATGGTCATCGTCGGCCAGTCGTACGGCGACTGGGCCACCCGTGGCTGGATCGCCGCCCTCGACGCCAAGACCGGCGAAGAGAAGTGGCGCTTCTACACGGTTCCCGAGCCCGGCCAGCCCGGCGCCGAGACCTGGCTCTGCGAGCAGACCGGCAACCCGGACTGCTGGAAGACCGGCGGCGCTGCTGCCTGGGTGACCGGCTCGTACGACGAAGCCAGCAACACCATCTACTGGGGCACGGGTAACCCGGTGCCGATGTTCGACCCCGAGTATCGTCCGGGCGACAACCTCTACTCCAACTCCTCGATCGCGCTCGATGCCGATACGGGCGAGCTGAAGTGGCACTTCCAGTACACCCCCGGCGACTACATGGACTATGACGAGGTCGGCGTGCAGCTGCTCGTCGACACCAAGATCGACGGCGAAGACCGCAAGGTGCTGGCCCACTTCGGCCGTAACGGCATCTTCTACACGCTCGACCGTACCAACGGCTCGTTCATCGCCGCCAACCAGTACGTCAACCAGCTGAACTGGACCAAGGGCATCGACCCCAAGACCGGCATGCCGGTTGAGTACGACAGCTCGAAGCCGCTCCAGGTCTATGCCAACGGCACGATGCGCCGCGGCGGCGAGACGGTTAACACCTGCCCGCATATCCAGGGCGGCATGAACTTCTGGCCGCCGGCCTACAACCCGGATACCGGCATCGCCTTCGGCGCCGGCATCGAGGCTTGTTCCGACCTGACCGTGAAGGAAGAAGTCGCTACCGAAGGCACCTCGTTCTCGGGTGGCTCTTCGGCTGGTGCGGGCCCGCAGACCGGCTCGATCTTCGCCTTCGACGTCGCGACCGGCAAGCAGGTTGCCAAGCTCGACCGTCCGTATCCGAACTATGCCGGCGTGATGAGCACTCCGGACCTGGTGTGGACCGGCGAGATGGACGGCACCTTCGGCGCCTACGACGCCAAGACGCTGGAGCAGAAGTGGTCCATCAACGTCGGTGGCGCCTTCAACGCTCCCCCGATCGCCTTCGAGGTGAACGGCAAGGAATACATCGCGATCGCCGCCGGCGGTAACGGTGTGGCCACCTTCGGTTACCCCGAGCTGACCCGCCCGGCTGCCAACGTCCTCTACGTCTTCGCGCTCTAAGCGCAAGGCGCCAATCGTAAGAGTCCAGCCGGGCGGCCGCCAAGCCGCCCGGCACATTTGCTGAAACAGAAAGAAGTTCTGATGTTCTCCGCCCCCCGGAAACTCTTCGGCATGCTGCTCGTCGCCGGCATGCTGGCCGCCACCCCGGCCACCACTACCTTCGCCCAGGACGCTGCCGCAGCGCCGGCCGCGACGGGCGAACTCGACCCCTTGCTGGCGGGGGCCGACATCGATCGCGGCAAACAGGTCTACGCCAAGGTCGGCGTCTGCGTGTCCTGCCATGGCTGGGACGGCGACGGCACCGGCAAGAACCCGCGCTCGGAAGGCGCTGCGGCGCTGCTGCGCGAAAGCCAGCTCGACACCCAGGGGTTCATCGAGATCATCTCGTGCGGCATCCCCGGCACGCCGATGCCGTACCACGACAACCAGGCCTACAAGGACGACCGTTGCTACGGCATGACCGCCGACATGTTCGAGCCGGGCCAGGAGCCGCACAAGGGCAAGTCGATCAAGCACGAGGACATCATCAACCTCGTCGCCTACATCGAGACCCATATCCAGGGTAAGCCCAAGGTCACGTACGACGACTGCATGGAATACTTCGGCGACGCCGGCGAAAAGGCCTGCGCCTGGATGAAGAAGTAGCATGGCCGCCATCCGGCGGGTCATCGGCGCGCTGGCGCTGGGAGCATCGCTGCTGCTCCCAGCCGCCGCCCAGGCGCAGTTCGATCCCACCCTCGTGCCCGCCTTCACCATCTGGGACATCAGGTTCGGCGAGCCGATCAGCCAGTTCCCCGATGCCGAGGTGGCCGAGATCGCCTGCGGCACCAATGGCGGGCCGCCCTCGACGCCGCTCCGCAGCTTTTCGGACTTCGCGGCCTGCCCGGCCGAGAAGTCCGGGCTGCACGAGGTCTATTTCACCAATGACGACGAGCAGGACTACATCGCCAAGGCGATGGAGCTCGAATATCGCGTCATGCAGGGCGGCACCTCGATCTACGCCCACCCCGTGGTGTTCTCGGTGCTGGTCGACGACGGCGGCATCGCCCGCGGCATCCGGGTGATCACCGACGAGCGGGCCTCGGACCGCGACCGGCGCGTGGCGGTGACGCTCGCCCGCAACCTCAAGTCCCGCTACGGCAGGTGGGAGCAGACCTGCGACGACCTCCCGCCCACCGCCGGGCAGGAGCCGGTCGGCAAGATCTTCGTGCACGAGATCTGCACCGCCACGAGCCCGGAAGGCGATTCCACCATGCGGCTCGAGGCGACCTATTTCCGCAAGAAGGGGCAGGTCTCGATCAACCTCGAGACGCAGCAGCTCAACAGCAACTACTTCCAGAGCGCCACCCGGCTCGAAGTGGTGCAGAAGCCCTATGAGCCGGACACCACGCCGGCTCGCTGAGCCCTCACCGGGTGGCGGGTGCGGCTGCCGCCGCGTCCGCCACCGGCTCCTGCACCCGTCCCGAGGGCAGGATGTTGCGGGTGAAGCTGGCCCTGGCGAACTGCTCCATCTGCACCTTGGCGCGGGTGAAGCGCGAGTCGGTGATCGTCGCGCCGTCGAAATCGGCGCGCAGCAGCGTCGCGGCATAGAAGTCGCTCAGCGCGATCTCGGCGCCTCTGAAGCTCGCGCCCGTGGCCACCGCCTGGTTGAAAGCCGCCTTGTTGATCCGCGCCTCGTCGAACTTGCTGCGGCCCAGGCTGGCGCCCGCCAGGTTGGTCTGGTCGAGCGAGGCGCCGGTCAGGTCGGCATTGTTGAGCCGCACGTTCTTCATCACCGAACCATCGAGGTTGGCGCCGCTGAAGTCGGCCCCCGTGAGCCGGGCGTTCTGCATGCGGGTGTCGAACAGGTTGGCGTCGCCGAACTTCGCGGCGGAAAGCTGCGCCTCGTAGAAGAAGGCGCTCTTCAGGTTGGCGCCGGTGAAGTCGGCGCCCCCGAGGTCAGCCAAGTTGAAATTGGTGCCCTCGGCGGTGACGCCGTCGAACTTGGCGCCCTTCAGGTTGGCCCGATGGAAACTGGCGCCGCTCAGGTTGGCGCCGGAAAGGTCGACGCCGGCGAGCTGGGCCTTCTTGAAGCTGACATCCTGCAGGTCGCAGCCGCGGCATTCGGTACGCTTGCCGCTGATCAGGTCCTCGGCGGGGCCCGCCAGGGCGACCGAGGGCAGCAACGCGAATAACACGAATAGGGCGGTCTTCACTTGTCTCTCCCGTTGAGTTGGCCGGAGATTGCCCCCATCGATCATTGGAGGATCATATGTCGAGCATTGTCAAACTGGTGGCTGCGGCCGCCCTGCTGGCCCTCGCGGCCGCGCCGGGGCTGGCGCAGGAGGTGGTGACGGGGCCGGCCAAGGTGGTCGATGCCGACATCGTCCAGGTCGACAAGCAGCGCGTCATCCTGTGGGGCGTCGATGCCCCCGAGCGCACGCAGAAGTGCAAGGTCGGCAGCCTCGACTGGGCCTGCTACGACGCGGCGCGGCGCGGCCTCGGCGAACTCATCGCCTCGGGCGAGGCGAGCTGCACGCTGACCGCCGACAAGCCCGACATCTTCAACCGCCGCTTCGGCGTCTGCACCTCGGACGGCAAGGATATCGGCGCCGAGCTGGTGCGGCTTGGCTACGCCCGTGCCTATGCCGAGCAGGCCCCCGACTACCTGCCGCAGGAAGACGAGGCGAAGGCCGCCAAGGCCGGCATCTGGCAGGACGGCGCCGACGTCATGGACCCCTGGATCTGGCGCAAGCGCGACCCGCGCAACTATCGGTGAGTGTGGCAGCCCTTGGCCCCAGTCAATCCGCCATCGCCGGCGCATCGGCGCTCGGCTTGACGCCGGTGAGGGCGATGTAGGCGTCGGTGAGGTTGTCGGTGCCGGCGGCCGCCATGATCTCGGCCGGGCTGCCGATGCGGATGATTTTTCCGGCGACGATCAGCGCGATGCGATCGGCGTCGGCGACCTCCTCGACGATGTGGGTGGCCCAGAGGATCGAGGTGCCGTGCTGCTCGCGCACCTGCTGCACGTGGCGCACCAGCATGCGGCGGGTGGTCGGGTCGAGGCCGGCGGAAGGCTCGTCCATCAGCAGCAGGTCGGGACCGTTGAGCAGCGCCCGGGCCACTTCGGCGCGCCGCTGGTTGCCGCCCGACAGGGTGCGCACCGGCCGCTTCAGCAGGTCGGTGATCTCGAGCAGGCTGGCCGCCGCCTCGATCCGCTCGCGCAGCGGCTTGCCGTGCAGGCCGAACAGGGCGCCGTGGAACTTGAGGTTCGCTTCCACCGTCATGTCGAGGTCGATGGCGCGCGCCTGGAACATCACGCCGAGCCGCGCCAGGATTTTTGAGGCCTGCTCGCGGTAGTTCATGCCGAACACCCGCACCGCGCCGCCGTCCGGCGCGAACAGCCCGGCGGCGAGCTGGAACAGCGTCGACTTGCCGGCGCCGTTCGGGCCGAGCAGGCCGACGATCTCGCCGGGGGCAATGCTGAGCGACACGCCCTTCAGCGCCTGCGTCCGGCCGTAGTTCTTCACCACGTCGGAGAGCTCGAGTACCGGGGCAGGGGCGGCTTCGATCATGTCAGGCACGCTCCAGCGAGACGGCGGCGAGTTGGTTGGTGATCTGCTCGATCTCGGCCCGCGAGCGGGCGCCGCGCCGGCTGTCGAAGCGGATGTCGGCCACGATGCGGGCCGGCCGGCCGGCCAGCACCACGGCCCGGTCGGCGAGCATCGCCGCATCCTCGGGCAGGTGGGTGACCAGCACGGTGGTCGGCTGCGTGGCGTCGAGCAGGCCGGTCAGCACCGCCTCGATCTCCAGCACCAGCGAGCGGTCGAGCGAGACGAACGGCTCGTCGAGCAGCAGCAGGCGCGAGTTCACCGAAAAGGCGCGGGCGATGGCGACGCGGCGCTGCATGCCGCCCGACAGCTGGTGCGGGTACGAGTTCTCGTAGCCGGCGAGCCCGACCCGCCGCAGCATCTCGGCCGCCTCGTCGCGGGTCGTCTGCTTGCGCACCACCCGGACGTTATCGAGCGCCGTCAGCCAGGGCAGCAGGCGCGGGTCCTGGAAGACGAAGCCGGGCGGCGGCGCCTCGGCGGCCGGCACGCCATCCACCCACACCCGGCCATTGAACACCGTGTCGATGCCGCCGATCATGCGCAGCAGCGTCGACTTGCCGACGCCGCTCGGCCCGACCAGCGCCAGCACCGAGGAGGGCGCGACGGTCAGCGAGAAGTTGCTCAGCAGCGGCGGCAGGAAGTCGAAGCGCTTGCCCTCGACCTCGATCTGCAGTTCGGGGCCCATCACCGCTCCTCGCGCCAGCGCAGCACCCAGCGCTCCAGCGGGCGCAGGATCAGGTACTCGAAGGCGAACACCACGAGGATGAAGGCGGTCGAGTAGCTCAGAATGCCCTTGATGTCGAAGAACTGGAAGAAGGTGGAGATGCGGAAGCCGACGCCGCCGTCGGAGCCGAGCACCTCGAACACCAGCACGATCTTCCAGATCAGGCTGAGCCCGGTGCGGGCGGCGGCCATCACGAACGGGGTGAGCTGCGGCGCGCCGACGAAGACGAGGCGGCGCCAGAAGCCGAAGCGATAGGCGCGGGCCAGTTCGTCATATTCCGCCGAGAAGCTGCGCACCCCCTCGCGGATGGTGACGATGACCAGCGGCAGCTTGTTCAGCACCACGGCGAGGATGAGCGCGAACTCGGTCAGCCCCAGCCAGATGTAGAGCATGATGGCGACGACGATAGCGGGCAGGTTGAGCCCGATCACCACCGTGCTCGAGAGCAGCCGGTCCACCACGCGGGAGCGGCCGCAGGCGATGCCGATGGCGGTGCCGAGCGACATCGCGACGAAGAAGCCGATGAAGGCGCGGGTCAGGGTCTTGCCGAGGTCGGCAACCAGCTTGCCCGCGGTGAGGTGTTCCCACAGCTGCACCGCCACCGCCACCGGGGTGGGGAACAGGCGGGCCGGGAACATCATGGCCAAAACCTGCCAGGTGCCGAGCAGCAGGATGAGGCTGATCAGTTCGAGCGGCAGGCGGACCTGCCTGCGGGCCGCCCCCGCGCCCACCGGCGCGAGGGTTTCCGCCTCAGGCAAACGCTGATCTATTTGCGATAGCCCTTGTAGAAGGTGCCGGGCGTGATCTCGGTGATGTCACCGACCACGTCCTTGCCGCCGAACTTGGCCATCAGTGCGAAGCTCTCCTCCGCCGGCTTCATGCTGGTCGAGGCGTACTTGGTGATGATGCCCTGCCGGTAGTCGTCGCGCAACTGGGCGAACAGCGCCTCGTCGCCGTCGACGTTCATCACGTCCTTGATCTGCTCCCAGACCGCGTCGTCCTCGAGCAGCGCCTTCTTGGTCTCGAACGAGGCGTCGAAGAACGCCTTGAACGCGGCCTTGTTGTCGCGCGCATTGTCCTCGAAGAAGGCCCAGCCGAGCAGCGGCGGGGTCTCGGAGACGCCGAGGTCCTTCAGCATGTCGGCGACCGAGACCAGCTCGGTCTTGCCGGCCAGCTTGGCGCGGGCGTTCCAGTTCCACAGGTTGAGCGCCGCCTGGGCCTGGCCGCTGGTGATCAGCTCGTTGACCAGCGGCGGGGCGCCGAACTTGGCGTCGGCGTCCTCGGTCAGGTCGCCGCCGGTCAGCTTGTTGTACTCGGCGGCGAGGATGACGTAGCTCTTGTCCACCGGGCTGCCGGAGACGGCGAGCGTCTTGCCCTTCAGGTCGGCGAGCGAGTTGATGCCGGCGGCCGGATCGACCAGCAGGCCGCCGACGGTCAGCGAGTGCGGCACCATGGAAACCATGTTGCCCTGGTGCCGCTGCAGCGCCACCCAGACGAAGTCCGACAGGATGATGTCGGCTTCCTTGGCCTGCAGCGCGATCTGGCCGGCCTTGCTGTCGGCGACGTCGCGGATGTCGAGCTCGAGGTGGTGCTTCTTGTCGATGCCGAGGGCCTGCATGGCGGCAAGCTCCCATTTCACCGTGCCGGTCGCCTGCACGGCGAGGCTGATCTTCTGGGCCTCGGCGCCGTGCTGGGCATAGGCGCCGGTGGCAGTCAGGGCGGCGAGGGCGAACGTCGCCACTGCCTTCATGAAATTGCGCATTTTTCCTCCCGAATGGGCCGTTTTCCGCGGGTCTCAGTGGAGCGCTAGCACCCTGAAACATTGGTCATGGCAATGTTCAGTATTGCCGTCGGCGCGTTGCGACAAGCGTCGCGGGCGGCCGATTGTCATAGCCGATCACGGTGATCGGAAGTACCTATGGGGGACCTTGATAATGCATAAGATTCTGGCCGCGGCCACCCTTTCGCTGCTGCTTGCGGGCACCGCGCAGGCCGAGGGGAATCTTGCTGCCAACGGCACGGATCTGACGCTGAGCATCAACACGGTCGACCTGACCTTCAGCCAGGAGACGTGGGAGCTCGAGACCGGCAAGTACTACAAGCTCGACATCACCTCGGACGGCAACGAGGAGATCGCGGTGGTGGCGCCCGAGCTGTGGCGCAACTCGTGGATCAACCAGATCGTCGTCAATGACCTTGAGGTGAAGGCCTATGGCCTCTACTCGGTGGAGTTCGACGATGCGGGCACCTTCAACGTCACCTTCGTGCCGATCCGTCCGGGTGAGTATGAGATTTATGTGCCCGGCTACGAGAACCGCGGCCTCAAGGGGAAGTTCATCGTAAAATGAGGAAGTCGCTGCTTGCCGCTGCCGCGGGCCTGCTGCTCGGGGCACTCGTCTCGGTGCCGGCGCTCGCGGCCGGCACGGGGCTGATCTTCGTGTCGACCGAGAAGGGCAACGAGGTCGTGGTGCTCGACCAGGAGCTCAACGTCGTCAAGCGTATCGAGACCTCGCGGCGCCCGCGCGACATGCACTTCAACGCCGACAAGACGCTGCTCTACGTGGCCTGCGGCGACGACGACACCATCGACATCATCGACGTGGCAACGCTCGAGGTGGTGGACTCGATCCCCACCGGGCCGTCACCCGAGGTGTTCGCCTTCTCGCCCGACGAGAAGATGCTCTACGTCTCCAACGAGGAGGATTCCCGCCTCGAGGCGATCGACATGGAGTCGCGCGTCTCGGTGCAGGACGTGCCGACCGGCGCCGAGCCCGAGGGCGTGCTGGTGATGCCGGACGGCAAGACCGCCTACGTCACTTCGGAAGTCGCCGACATGGTGCACGTCGTCGATACGGCGACGGGCGTCGTGACCAAGAACATCCTGGTCGGCACGCGGCCCCGCCGCTTCGTGCTGTCGCCCGACGGGTCGGAACTGTGGGTCAGCTGCGAGCTGAGCTCGGAAATCTTCATCATCGATACCGCCACCAACGAGATCAAGGGCGACAGCCTGATCTTCGTGCCGCCCGGCTTCCGCGAGGAAGACGTGACGCCGGTGGGCATGGCCGTCACCCGTGACGGCTCGAAGGTGCTGGTGAGCCTCGGCCGTGCCAACAACGTCGCGGTGGTCGATGCGCATACGCACGAGGTGATCAAGTACATCCTCGTCGGCCGCCGCGCCTGGTCGGTCGACCTGAGCCGGGATGAGAGCCGGGCCTACGTCGCCAACGGCCTCTCGGACGACATCACCGTCATCGACATGGCGAGCCTCGAGCCGATCAAGTCGGCGCCGGTCGGCCGGGTGCCCCACTCGGTGATGATCGATGACTAGGATGGGCCTCGCCACCCTCGCCCTGGCGGCGCTGCTTACCGGCGGCGCCGTTCCCGCGTCCGCCGCCGACGTCATGGTGGGCTTTGTCGGCCTCAGGGACGACGTCCGCTACCACCCGGAGGTCGCCTATACCCGCATCGAGATTTCGCCGGCGCTGAAGCCGATCGAAGGCGCGCTGCTCGGCTTCGACGACCTGAAGATCGTCACCGACACCGCCAACGTCACCATCGGGCTCGACGCCTACGAGGCGACCGACGCCAATGATGCCTTCGCCAAGATCGCGGCGATGGCCCATGTCGGCGAGCGCTTCGTCATCCTCGATCTGCCCGGCGACATGGTCGCCGAGGTGGCGGAGCTGTCGAAGACGCTGCCGGTCACGCTGGTCAACGCCACGGCGCCGCAGGATGCGCTGCGCGAGCTGTGCCTGCCCAACCTCATGCATTCGGGCGCCTCGGACCGCATGGTCGCCGACACCTACACGCAGTTCCTCCGCCACCGGAACTGGAACAAGGTGCTGATGCTGGTGGGCAAGGAGCCGCGCGACAAGGAGATCGCCGCCGCCTTCAAGGGCTCGGCCGACCGGCTGCGGCTCCAGGTGGTCGACCAGCGCGAGTTCACCACTTCGACCGACCCCGCCAACCGCGAAGCGAACAACACGCTGCTGATCACCGGGGGCGTCGATTACGACGTGATCTTCATCGCCGACAGCCTCGGCGACTACGCCCGCTACCTGACCTACGCCACTCAGCTGCCGCGGCCGGTGATCGGCGCCACCGGGCTCACCGCCGCCGAATGGCACTGGGCCTGGGACCGCGACGGCGCCACGCAGGTGACGCTGCGCTTCCAGCGCCTCGCCGAGGGCGGCCGCTACATGTCCCCCGAGGACTGGTCGACCTGGATCGCGGCGAAGTCGATCGCCAGCGCCTATGCCAAGGCGCGCTCCGACGACCCCGAAAAGGTCGACGCCTACCTCAAGGGCAGCCGCTTCACCGTCGATGGCTCGAAAGGCTACCGGATGGATTTCCGGCCTTGGGATCATCAGCTCCGCATGCCGATGGTGCTCGCCACCTCGAACGCGGTGATCGAGGCGGCGCCGTTCCCCGAATTCCTGCACCAGGTCAATGAGCTCGACACCCTCGGTGTCGACGAACCGGAGAGCAAGTGCAAAGCGTCGTAACCTACTGGGTCGGCTTTTCGGCCATCACCTGGCGCGAGATCGCGAAGTTCCTGCGCCAGACGGAGCGGCTGATCTCGGCCATCGTCCGCCCGGCGCTGTGGCTCATCGTGTTCGCGGCGGGGCTGCACGACATCCTCGGCGTCTCCATCGTGCCGCCCTACAGCACCTACGTGCCGTACCAGGAATACGTGCTGCCCGGCCTGATCGGGGTGGTGATCCTGTTCCAGTGCATGCAGTCGGCGCTGTCGATGGTCTACGACCGCGAGGCGGGGGTGATGCGCGCCATGCTGGTGACGCCGCTGCCGCGGTTCTTCCTGCTGTTCTCCAAGATCGCCGCCGCCACCGCCCTTTCCATCCTGCAGGTCTATGTCTTCCTGCTGGTGGCGCGGCTGGTCGGCTTCGGCTTTCCGGGGCTCGGCTTCCTCGCCATCCTGCCCGGCGTGGTGCTGGCGGGGCTGATGCTGGGCTCGATCGGCCTGCTCGTCTCGGTCTACACGCCCAAGATCGAGAACTTCGCGGGGATGATGAATTTCGTCGTCTTCCCGATGTTCTTCATCTCCTCGGCCCTCTATCCGCTGTGGAAGCTGCGCGAATCCGGCGCCGACGTCATCTACTGGCTCAGCCTCGCCAACCCCTTCACCTACGCGATCGAGCTGATCCGCTTTTCGGCCTATGGCCGGATGGACTGGCTGTCGCTGACCGTGGTCGCCGGGGTGACGGTGGTCGCCTTCTTCGCCGCCGCCTGGGGCTACGATCCGCAGAAGGGCACGATCCGGCGGGTCAAGCGCGACTAGCCTTCCGGCGCCGCGACCAGGCAGAATTGTCGTTCACCGCTGCACTGCAGCGGAACGGCGCACGTCGTGGAGCATTCCTCCCGCCGGTTGTGGAGTCGGGAAATGGACATGGCGAGCATCGGGATAGTCGCGATCGGGATTGCTGCCGCCGCGTTCGTGCTCTTTTCCTACTACTGGTGGGAAGTCCGGCCGGCGCGGCGCGACGATCGCCGGGCGCGCTAGGACCGATCAGCCGCCCGCCGCTTCCGGGCTGTTGCCGAGAATGTCGAGCGCATGGTCGAGCCGCTCGAGCGCGGCGCGGGTGTCGCGCAGGCGATGGTCGGTGCGCAGCTCCTCGGGCAGCTGCGTTATGGTCGCCTCGAGTTCCACCGTCACCTCAGCGAGCGCCTGGCGCTTCTCGGCCACCTCGGCCTCGCCGACCCGGTCGGCCGGCTGACGCATGGCATAGAGGTTGCGGGCGATCAGGAAGGCGATCTCCTGTTGCAGCTCGCCGATCCGATGCTGCACCGGTCGCAGGGCGCGGGCAGCTGGGCTGATGCGACGGCTGGGCGAGGAGAGGTCATCGAGCATTGGCAGTCCAGTATTGTTGCGGCGGCACCGGCTTGGGGGGCGGAGGTATGGTCGCGCCGGTGCCGCCTTTGTCCGGCGGGTCGGGGGAACCCGCCTTGGTCCGTCCACGTCCTGTTCTTGCATGGGTCAGTTCGGGACTGTCGCAACCCTAGCAAACTGCCCCTGTAGGACCTCTGACCCGCCGTCTCAGCAAATTTACAGCTTTGCTGGTTTACTCTGGGGCCATGAAAACCCTCTTCAGGATCATTCTGGCTCTCGCCGCCGCTGCCCTGCTCAGCGCGCCGGCCCTTGCCGCCAAGGGCGACAACGGCAACGGCAACTCCAACGGCAATGGCCAGGACAAGTCGGAGAGCTCTGACAGCGGCAATAACGGCAACGGCAATGCCAACGGGGCCGGCAACGGCAACGGCAATAACGGCAACCCGAACGGCAACAACGGCAATGGCAACAACGGCAACGGCAATAACGGCCGCGGCAACCCGGCCGGGGACCCCACCCGGTCCAACGCCATCGTCGTCGTCCCGGACGACCAGCAGGTGGTGCAGAACGCCGTCCGCGCCAAGGCGGCGCTGTCGCTGACCGAGATCACCGCGGTGGTCGGCGACGAAACCGATGGTCGCATCCTCGACGTGCAGCTGGTGACGTTCAAGGGCATTTACCTCTACGATGTCACGGTGCTCGAGCAGGATGGCGTGTTGCACAAGCTCTACTTCAATGCCCGGTCCGGCGTGCGGGTGAGGACCGACTGATGCGCGTGCTCATCGCCGAGGACGACGAGCGCATCGCCGAGCCGCTGAAGCTAACCCTCGACTCCGCCGGCTTCGTCGTCGAAGCCGAGGCCGACGGCGAGGTCGCCTGGTATCGCGGCGACACCGAAACCTTCGACACGGTCATCCTCGACCTCGGCCTGCCGACGCTCGACGGGCTCACCGTGCTGAAGCGCTGGCGCAACTCGGGGCGAACCTCGCCGGTACTCGTCCTCACCGCCCGCGGCCGCTGGGAAGAGAAGGTCGAGGCGATCGAGGCGGGCGCCGACGACTATGTGGTGAAGCCCTTCCGCATGGAGGAGGTGGTGGCCCGCGTGCGCGCTATCATCCGCCGCGCCAACGGCCTCGCCTCGTCGCGCATCGACTTTTCCGGCTACGTGTTCGACGCGCGCCAGATGCAGGTCACCCGCAACGGCGTGCCGGTCGACCTGACGCCGCTCGAGTTCCGCCTGCTCGCCCAGCTGCTGCACCACCGCGGCCAGGTGCTGTCGCAGCACGAGCTGACCGAGCAGCTCTACAGCCAGGACACCGACCGCGATCCGAACTCGATCGAGCAGCTGGTCGGCCGGCTGCGGCGGCGGCTCGGCACCGAGGTGATCCAGACGCGGCGCGGCTTCGGCTACTTCGTGCCCGGTGAGGCGCCTTGAGAAGCCACTCGCTGCGGCTCCGGCTGCTCGCCGGAGCCGGCGCCTGGATCGCCGTGGCCCTGCTGCTGGCCGGCTTCGCCATCGTCCTGATCTTCACCGCCAGCGTCGAGCGCGACCGGCGCCAGGACCTGCTGGCGAGCCTCGACCGGCTGCTGACCAGCGTCTCCGCCGACGGGGAGCTGTCGCAGCTGCAGCCCGGTCTCAGCGACCCACGCTACGGCACCCCGGCCGGCGGGCTCTACTGGCAGGTGCTCGACCCGGCGACCGGCGAGACGGCCCGTTCGCGCTCGCTGTGGGATACCGGCCTCGCCGTGGCGCCGCCCGCCACCCCTTCGGCACTGGCCACCGAAGTGCTGGCGGGACCTGCAGGGCAGACACTCGATGCCCTGACGCAGGACGTCGCACTGCGTGGCAGCGGCGGCACCCGGCAGCTGCGGGTGACGGTGGCCGAGGATTCGGCCATCCGCGGTCGCGACATCCGCAGCTTCGCCTTCGACATCGGCGGCGCCCTGCTGGCGCTCGGGGTGGCGCTGGTGCTCGCCGGCTGGCTCACCGTGAACCTCGGCCTCAAGCCGCTGTCCTCGGTGCGCGGCGAACTCGAGGCGGTGACGGCGGGCAAGGCGCAGAAGCTCGCCGGCACCTACCCGCAGGAGGTGTTGCCGCTGGTCGAGGAGGTGAACTCGCTGCTCGCCGGGCATGAGCGCTCCATCGCCTTCGCCCGGGCTCGCGCCGACGACCTGGCGCACGGCCTGAAGACGCCGCTCGCGGTGCTCAGCGCCACGGCGCAGCGGCTGCGCGCCCGGGGCGATGCCGAGAACGCCGACGTGCTCGACATGCTGGGCGAGGAGATGGCGCACCGGGTGGATTACCAGCTGCGGCTGGCGCAGCTGCGCGTCCGCTCCGCCGACCACACGCTCTCCGCCTCGCTCGACCAGACGCTGCTCCGCTCGGTCGCCGTGCTGCGCAAGACCGGCCGCGGCGAGGAGCTGTTCTGGAAGCTCGACACCGAAAAAGTCACCGTCGACATGGACCCGCACGACCTGATGGAGCTGATCGGGGTGCTGCTCGAGAACGCCGCCAAGTGGGCCCACAGCGAAGTGCGGATCGCCTGCCGCGCCAGGGGCGATGCCGCCGTGTTCGAGCTGGCCGACGATGGCCCCGGCCTCACCGAGGAGCAGATCGCCAGCCTCGGCCAGCGCGGCAAGCGCCTCGACGAGGCGCGCTCCGGCACCGGCTTCGGCATCGCCATCGCGCGCGAGATACTGGAGCTCAACGACGGCACGCTCACCCTGGGCCGGGCCAAGTCCGGCGGGCTCAGGGTGCTGGTGCAGATTCCGAGCGCCGGCTGATCAGTTCTTCGCCTCGGTCGAGTGGCGGACGCGGATCTCGATGCGGCGGCGGCGCTGGTCATTCTGCTCCAGCCGGCCGGCCGCGCCCGACGACAGCGTATCGCCGGGCAGCAGCAGCTGCGCCGCCGACAGCGGCACCAGCTTGACGCCGGTGAAGCGGCCGGTGGCCTCCAGCACCTTCGCCACCGCGATGGCGCGGGCGAGGCCGAGGCCGGCATTGTCGTCGGCCACCATGGCGTCCGGGCCGAGCCTGCCCGACATCACCTCGATCGCCGTCACGTCGAGGTTGGACGGCCGCGTCGGGGTGATCACCTGCTCGTCGGTGTGGCCGATGATCTCGATCACGTCGACACCGTAGGCATCGAGCAGCTTCTGCACTTCCCCGGCCACCCGCTGCTCCAGGTCGGCGCGGAAGGCCGGGGTGAGCTCGGCGCTGCCGGTGGCGAAGCGGTTGCCGTTGTCCTCGAGGCTGATGATTGGTGGCCACTGGTGCCCCGAAACCTGCAGCGCCCCGGGCTGGCGCATGAGCGCCAGCTGCTCCGGCGTCAGCTCCGCCAGCCGGCTCATGTCGCGGGCGGTCATGCCGGAGGCGAGCATGGCGGCCAGCGCCTTCAGCACCCGGTTGCGCTCCGCCGCCGACATCGGGCCGACCTCCTCGGTCAGCTCGGCCAGCACCTTGGCGCCGGCACTGCTGGGCGCGCTGGCATTGGCGAGGGCCAGCTGCTGCCACAGCGCGTCGACCTCAGGCGGCGTCAGCTTCGGCATCCCGAGCATCGCCAAGAGCCCGCTGAGCTGCGCATCGCTCTGCCGCAACTGGGCGAGCTCGGCAGTCGTCACCTCGCCCCTGGGCACCGCCTCGAGTTCGGCGATGCGCTGGTCGCGCTGCGTCAGCACGCCGGCCGTCGCCAGCAGCAGGCAGAACAGCAGCAGCAGCATCAGCTCGGCCATGGTGAAGCCCATCACCACGCCGCGGCGATGGCCCCGGGCGGACTCGGCGATGAGTCCGCGCTCGCTCATTCGCCCGGCTCGCTCTCTGGCTTGCGGCGGAGCAGCGGCTCTGCCGCCGGCCGCTGGGTTTCAGGCGCCGCCCGCCGCGGCGCCGCCGTGCCGAACAGGGTGCGCCAGACCCGGACCAGCACGCCGTCGCGCCGCCGCAGCGTTTCCCGCTGCAGCACCGCGTTCAGCTCGTGCAGGGTCGCCGCCAGCTGGCCCAGCTCGTCGCGCACCTGGTCGGCGGCGCCGCCGCTCGACCACATCGCCGCCTGCTCGCGCGCCGCCTCCGCCGACTTGCCGATCGCCTCGGTCGAGGCCTCGGCGGCGCGCTGCACCTCGTCGCGGATCTCGTGGAAGCCTTCCTCCAGCATCTGCTGATTGGTGCGGCGGAAATGCGCCAGCTCCATCAGGATGTCGTCGAGCTCCAGCCGCACCCGGCGCGAGGCGTCGGCCAGCTCCAGCCGGGCGACCTGCTCCACCTCCACCGGGTCGCGCCGCACCAGGTTGAACAGGATGCGCAGCACGATGCCGGCAATGGTCGAGGCCACCGCGATGCCGAAATTCACCACGATCTCGGAGACGTCGCTGCCGGTCGAATACTGCAGCAGCGACATGGCGAGGCTGGTGAGCGTGAAGATGAAGCCCATGTAGTAGAAATTGTCGCCGGTCTGGTCGTCGCGCAGCCGCAGCCGGCGCAGCCCGATGATGGCGATGGCGTAGCCGACCATCAGCGCCACCGGCGTGCCGGTCACCACCGCGGCGGGCCAGCCGAGGCTCTTGGCCAGTACGATGAACACCACCCCGACCAGCGTGAAGGTGCCGAAGAACACCGGCGGCCCGAGGTCGGACTGGCGGAGCAGGGGAGGGGCCATCACGCCATCCCCGGCAGCCGCGACACCGTACCGGTGCCGTGCCCGGCGTCGATCCAGCGCAGCCAGAACTCGGCGAGCGCCGTCGCGTCGATGTCGGGCCGGTCGCGCTGCACCAGCCAGATGTCCACCCTGGCGCCGGCGAAGTCGGTCAGGTAGCGCGCCCCGGCCTTGGCGACGAAGCCCTGGTAGTCGATGCCGTCCCGGAACATGGAATAGAACTGGGTGTGCTCGAGCATGTCCGAGACTACCACGATCCGGGTCGGGATGCTGCGCTGGCTCTCCTTGGAGAGCTGCTCGGCGGCGATCTGCTGCAGCGCCGCCATGATCGGCGAGGCGTTCTGCTCGCCGCCCGCCACCGCGGCGTCGAGCTTTGCGGCCACCGGCGCCTCGAACTTCTCGCGCCAGCGCTTCTTCGCCAGCTCCGGGTTGGCGGTCAGCCCGTTGAGGTCGGCGCCGTCGCCGGGGTTGCAGAGGTGCACCAGCCGCTCGGTCCTGCCCGGGTCCTGGTTCAGCACGCGGAGCTCCAGCAGGCCGCCGCGCGGCAGCTCCGCCACCACGTCGGAGAGCTGGTTCAGCACCTGGCTGCGCGTCACCGGCGCCAGCGCGTCGGTGGTGTCGAGCAGCACCACGGTCTGGGCGGTGATGCCGGTTTCCGGGCACAGCGACTCCGGGTCGATCGGCACATGCCGGCTGCTGGCGTCGAGGTAGAGGTAGATCAGCCCGCCGCTCACCGCGAAGATCAGCACCAGCACGACGACGATGGCGGCGACCTGCCCGCCGACCCCGCTGCCGGATCGCCGCCGGCGCCGCGCCATCACTTGCCCGGCACGAGCTGGTCGAGCTCGCGATAGTTCTTCAGCGCCTGCTCGAACTCGACGCCGAGCGTCGCCATGACCTTTTCGAGGTCGGCCTGCGCCCCCTTGATCGCTTCCTTCAGCTCGTCGGTGTTCCACTCGTTCTCGCGCGTGATTTCCACCTCGATGCGCTTCAGCGCGAAGCCTGGCGCGAAATGCGCCGGCGCCGGCGTGGTGCGGGCCGCGATGTTGGCGTCGCGATAGATCCGCAGCAGCGCATTGGCGGCGGTCTCGAGCTGGTTCTGCGCCTCGCGGAACAGCGTCAGCTGCCGCCCCCGGTGCGCCAGGATCGCCTCGTGCTCGGTGCGGCGGCGGCTCAGGTCGCTGCGCAGCCCGCTCACCGCCTCCTGGTACTGCTCGCGCACCTCCATCAGGTCCTGGATGCGGGTGCGGCGCATGTCGGCGTAGCGGTCCTGCGCCTTGCGGCGGTTGTCCGAGATCTCCTGGAACTTCGGAAAGCTGTCATTGAGGCTGAAGCCGTCGATCAGCGCGATCACCGAGAAGAACACCCCGAGCCCGAACAGCACCCACGATTCGAAATCGCTCATGCCGAGCGGCGCCGTGGTCAGGCGGCGCATCACCTCGATCCCGGCGCCCTGCAGCGTTTCGGCCCCCGCCTCGCGGTAGTGCGCCAGCCCGAGGTTCAGCACCGTCGTCTCGACGAGGAAGAACAGCAGCCAGAACAGGCCCCAGAGCTTGGCGAGCCAGTTGCGGTGGGTGAGGAAGGGCAGGCCCTTGATGGCGATCAGCAGCGGCACGCCGACATTGAGGAAGGCGAACAGCGCCGCCTGCAGCACGCCGCCGGCAAGCCCGAGCTCGGCGCCCCGCGACAGGAAATAGCCGTTGGTGATCAGCTCGCCGAGGAAGATCAGCACCACGATCAGCCACTTGAGCGTGGTGCCGAGCCGGGTGTTGATCTTGGCCGGCCGGTTGATCCGGTGCTGCCGGCGGAAGTCGGTCAGGTACTCCTCGGCCTCGGTCAGCTCGCGGCGCACCCCGTGCAGGTCGTCGAGCCCCATCTGCTGCTCGGCCTTGAGGTCGGCGAGGCCGGATTGCGCCACATCCTTGATGCCGGAGAAGCGGGCCTCGAAATCGAGGTCGATCAGCCGGGCGCGGAAGCCGGTCAGCTGGTTCTCGAGCTCGTCGTGGGCGGCCTTCTGCGCCGCCGTCACCGTCTCGACGATCTCGTTCTCGACCGCGTCGAACACCGTGCTGTCGGTCGGTGGCTGCTCCTCGGCGCCGCGCGCCCGGCCGCGCTCGGCCAGCGTCATGCTGAGCGCGAGCCGCTGCACGTCGAGGTCGGTGAAGGTTTCGGTGGTGGCGCGATAGGCGTGCACGGGCCGGTCGAGCAGGCCCCGCAGCTTGGCTAAGGTCGATGGCATTATGGACGGTCGCGCCTGCTTCACTACCCGTTAACCCTATTGCCCCGACGCGGGCTGGGCAAGTTGCGGCGCCCCGGCATGGTAAACGCCGCCCGCCGCTTGGCGCTGGGCTTTCCCGGCGCTCCGGCCTAGAACGGCAGTCCCGCCGCTGGAATGCCCGCCGTGACCGACGTCGCCCCTCCCGCCCGCCTGTCGCAGCGGCACCTCGCGCACCTCGCCATGCTGCTGTTCGCGGCGCTGATCGCCGGTTCGTTCACGTTCGGCGCGGTGGCGGTCCCCTATCTCGCGCCGGCGCCGCTCACTGCGCTGCGCTTCGTGCTGGCGAGCCTCTTGATGGGGCTGTTCGCCTTCGGCATCGCCCGGCAGCGTTTCGCGTGGCCCAGGGCGCCCTGGCGCTTCGGGGTGATGGGCTTTCTCACCGCCATCTACTTCGTCACCATGTTCGTGGCGCTCACCATGACGCTGCCGGTGGCGACCAGCGCGGTCTACACGCTGGTGCCGATCATGACGGCGCTCACCGGCCTGCTGCTGGTCGGGCAGCGCTCCGGCCCGCCGGTGCTGCTGAGCCTGCTGCTCGCCGGTATCGGCGCCATCTGGGTGATCTTCCGCGGCGATGTCGACGCCCTGCTGCGCTTCGACGTCGGGGCGGGCGAGCTCGTCTACTTCGTCGGCTGCGTCGCCTACGCCATCTACACGCCGCTGCTCCGCCGCTACAATCGCGGCGAGGGGGCGCTGGTGCTGAGCTTCTGGACGCTGACCGGCACGGCCGCCTGCCTCGTGCTCTACGGCCTGCCCGACATCCTCGCGACCGACTGGCTGCGCCTGCCGGCCGTGGTCTGGTGGGTGGTGCTCTACCTCGCCGTCGGCTCGACCGCGATCTGCTTCTTCCTCATCCAGTTCGCCTCGATCCACCTGCCGGCCGCCAAGGT
>JBQCFF010000467.1:0-7969 GCA_051959485.1 Devosia sp.
CCATCCCGAACTGAAGAGCAAGCCGTTCGAGCCGCACCCGCTGTTCGCCAGCTTCATCGAGGCGGCGGTGGTGCAGAGCCGGCTGGTGTGATGGAGCTCCGCACGCCGCGATTGCTGTTGCGGCGCGCCACTGCGGACGACCTTGCGGCGATCCATGCGATCATGACTTCGCCGGCGGCGATGCGCTACTGGTCGACGCCGCCACACGAGTCGATGGCTGTCACCGAGAGCTGGTTCGAGGCGCAGTTCTTCAGCGGCGATCCGGCCCGCGACGAGTGGATCATCGAACACGGTGGTCGGGCGATCGGAAATATCGGCATCTGGAAGATGCCGGAGTTCGGTTTCATCCTGCATCCGGATGCCTGGGGCCAGGGGCTCGGCTCCGAGGCGGCAGCGGCGTTCCTGAGCTACGCGTTCGCGACCTATCCGGTCGATGCCGTCACGGCGGATGTCGATCCCCGCAACGCGGCGTCGCTCGGCGTGCTGCGCAAGCTGGGGTTCGTCGAGACCGGACGCGCCGAACGCACCTTCCTCGTCGGCGAGGAATGGTGCGATAGTGTGTACCTGAAGCTCGACCGCCCGACCTGAGGCAATCATGGCCGATATCCTCTCCCTCTCGAAAGCCCGCAAGGCCAAGGCCCGCGCCAGCAAGGAGCAGGCGGCGGCGGAGAACCGGGTGCGGTTCGGGCGGACGAAGGCGGAGAAGCAGCGCGACGAAGCGCTGGCGAAGCTCGCGCAAAAGCGATTGGACGACGTGAAGCGCGATGACTAGGGCAGGGGGATTGTCATAAGCCTTGGAGTACTGCCGTGACGACGCTTCATGACTTTTCCGCCCGCCTGATCGACGGCACCGAGCAGCCGCTTTCCGCTTATCGCGACCAGGTCGTGCTGGTGGTGAACGTCGCCAGCAAGTGCGGGTTCACGCCGCAATATGCGGGGCTGGAGCGGCTCTACGAGCAGTACCGCGATCGGGGGCTGGTGGTGCTGGGCTTTCCCTGCAACCAGTTCGGCGCGCAGGAACCGGGCACGGAGACGGAGATCGCGGCGTTCTGCGACCTCAACTACAATGTCACCTTTCCGCTGTTCTCCAAGATCGTGGTCAATGGCCGCGGCGCGCATCCGCTCTATCAGTGGCTGAAGCGCAAGGCGCCGGGGCTGCTGGGGCTGCGGGCGATCCCCTGGAACTTCACCAAGTTCCTCGTCGACCGGACCGGCACCAAGGTGGTGCGCTTCGGCAGCGATGTGGAGCCGGCGGACCTGGCGAAGCCGATCGAGGCGCTGCTCGGCCAGGAGGCCGCGGCAGCGTGATGGTGAAGCGGGCGCGTACGGTGCAGGATCGGTAAGGGCGATTCCGGTCGGGGTGTGAATTGGGACTGACGGTGATCGAGGGCGGGCGGCGCGCCGGTAGCGTGCCGACGCCCGAGGATGTGCGGCGCGAGGCGGCGCGGCGCATCAAGGCGGCCGGCTTCGAGGAAGCGGCGGTGCGCGAGTTCATGACCGGCCGCCCGACGCCGGACGCGCTCCGGTACTTCAAGCTGAAGGTCGAGTTCGCGGGCGAGGCGCTGGCCCGGCTGCTGCCGATTCCGCCGGATTTCCGCGCCGATCGCTACTGGCCGGCGGAGTAGGGCTCAGCGCAGGTGGCGCAGCAGGGCCTCCACCAGGGGGCGCTGTCCCAGGTGCAGCTTGAAGTGCGCCTGATCCGGATCGCACCAGGCCGCCCGATCGACCTCCGGGAAGCGCTGCTGCCGGCCCGAGCGCGGCGGCCATTCCATCTCGAAACTGTTGGAGACGAGGGTGGCGGGATCGAAATCGCCTTCGAGCGCGTAGGCGAGGAGCCGCTTGCTGCTCGAGAGGCGCAGTTCTGCCAGCGGGACGAGCGGCCCGGGCGGGACCTTGCCGACCTCCTCGGCGAACTCACGCCGCGCGGCGGTCTCGGGGTCTTCGCCCGGATCGATCAGCCCTTTCGGGATCGACCAGGCGGCCTCGTCCTTCCTGGCCCAGAACGGCCCGCCGGGGTGGACGAGGAACAGTTCCGGCCCGGGGTGGCGGCGGTAGAGCAGGATGCCGGCGGAGGTTTCGGCCATGGCGGAAGCGTATGGCCGATGGCGCGCCGCCGGCAAGCGGACTCAGCGGTCGGTCCGGTTCTTGTGGTGCTCGGACTCGTGGTTGGCGCCGTGGTCGATCGAGCGGTCGCCGGTCGAGATGTTGTAGGCGTCACCCGGACCCGGCTTGGGGTAGCGCAGGTTGGCGTGTTTCAGCGTCTCGTTGGTCAGCGGCGCGTCGGTGCCCTTGGTGTTCTCCTGCTTGTTGATGATGCGCTGGTTCTGCTCGTGCGTGAGCTTGCCGGCCATGGCGGCCTCCTTCGGTCTGGAGTGTGCAGGGCCAACGCAGCGGCGGGCGAGATGTTGCGTCACACGTTGATGTGGCGCCCGCGACCATTGCGATGATGCGCCCGGCGCGCCCGCAGTCTAGGGTCGCGCCAAGAGTCGCGGGGAGTTCGCATGGCTGACTGTGTGGTGCTGGGCGCCGGGATCGTGGGGGTAAGCGTCGCCATCCACCTCGCGCAGCGTGGACGTGACGTGGTGCTGGTCGACCGCCGGGGCGCGGGCGAGGAAACCAGCTACGGCAATGCCGGGCTGATCCAGCGCGAGGGCGTGGCGCCCTACTTCTTCCCGCAGGGGCTCGGCGAGATCCTGCGCTACGGGCTGAACGACCGCATCGACATGCACTACCACCCGCTGGCGCTGCCGGCGGTGGCGCCATTCCTCTACCGCTACTGGCGCGCCTCGCGGCCGGACAATTACGAGCGGATCAAGCGGGAGTACGAGCCGCTGATCCGCCACTGCCTGACCGAGCACGGCGCGCTGATCGAGGCGGCAGGGGCGGGGGCGCTGATCGAGAAGAAGGGCTGGTACCGGGTGTTCCGGACGGCGGCGAAGCGCGACGCGGTGCTCGCCGAGGCGCAGCAGCTCGAGCGGGACTTCGGGGTGCGGCACGAGGAACTGGACGGCGCCGCCATGGCCGCCCGCGAGCCGGGGCTCGGCGACGTGGTGGTCGGTGCGCTGCACTGGACCGAGCCGTGGAACATCCGTGACCCCGGCGCGCTGGTGGGCGCCTACCGCGCGCTGTTCGAGCAGCTGGGCGGAACGGTGGCGCAGGCCGATGCGATGGCGCTGACCCGCAAGGGCGCGGGGTGGGCGCTGCCGGGCGGCATCGAGGCGGCGGAGGCGGTGGTGGCGCTCGGGCCATGGGCGGGCGACCTGACGAGCCGCCTCGGCTACCGGCTGCCGCTCGGGGTGAAGCGCGGCTACCACATGCATTACGCCCAGGCCGAGCGGCCGCTCGGCAACTGGGTGCAGGACGCGGAGCGCGGCTACATGCTGGCGCCGATGGCGAAGGGCGTGCGGCTGACCACCGGGGCCGAGTTCGCGCTACGAGACGCGCCATCGACGCCGGTGCAGCTCGAACAGGCGGAGCGGGCGGCACGCGAGGTGCTGCCGGGACTGGGCGCGCGGCTCGAGCCGGCGCCGTGGCGCGGGGCGCGACCCTGCACGCCCGACATGATGCCGGTGATCGGCAGGGCGCCGCGGCACGACGGGCTGTGGTTCGCCTTCGGCCACGCGCACCACGGCATGACGCTGGGACCGGTGACCGGCCGGCTGGTTGCCGAGATGATGACCGGCGAAGCGCCGTTCATCGACCCGACGCCGTACCGCGCCGAGCGGCTGCTTTAGGGGCGCACCACCTCCACCTCGAGCGAGCCGGCGGGCAGGGGGCGGAGCAGCTCCGGCTCGGGGCGGGTGAGGAAGAGCCAGTGGGCCCAGTCGCCAGGGCGGAGAACGCAGACCTGGCGGTCGTGGATCGGCGCGATGTCGGGGCCGGGCGCGGTGGTGAGCATGGTGAAGCTCAGCGCCCCGTCGGGGTCCTCGCTCCAGAGCCCGGCAATGCCCATGACCGGCGAATCGAGCAGCGCGAAGCGGTGCTTGGTCTTGGGGTATTTCGAGCCGGTGAACTCGAAGAAGCCCGAAAGCACGACCACGCAGCGCTTCGAGCCATCGAAGTGGCGGCCGTCGGAGCGGAAGTTGAAGGTGGGCGGCGCCTTGGGCCGCGGCGGCGGCCAGCCGAAGCGCATCGGCACCAGCTCGGCGCCGTTGCCGGCGGCGCGCAGCACCGGGCCCATGTCGCCGATGCGGATGTCGTCGGCCTGCGGCAGGTCGGCGGCGGATTCGGCGGTCGGCGTCGCGAGCTCGGCGGCGCGGATGGCGGCCTGGTATTCGGCCCAGGCGACCTGCTGTTCATAATCGTTGCACATCGAACGCTCCGCTCGGCACCGCCGAAGTATGCCGGGGAACCGCGATCTGGGCAAAACGTTGTTAACGCGGGGCTTTCGATGGAGGATCGAATGCGCGTGCTCAACATCATCACCCTGCTGCTGGTGATCATCGGCGGCATCAACTGGGGCCTGGTCGGGGCGTTCCAGTTCAACCTCGTGGCGGCGATCTTCGGCGGCGATGGCTCGGCGCTCAGCCGCATCATCTACGTGCTGGTCGGGCTGTCGGCGCTGTGGCAGCTGATGCCGTTCATCCGCTCGATGCAGATGGGCGAAGTGGCGGCCGAGCGGCACGTCCACTAGCCGACGCGGCAAGCTCCCGGAGCCTGTGGCCGGCGGGGCCGTTTCCTTCGCCTCGGGCCGGTGGCAGGATGACGCCGCCGGATGGCCGGGGAGGGCGGGGTGGAGCTCGAGTTCGAGGCTGAGGTGATCGAGTGGCGCGGGCCGGCGCCGTTCGTCTATGCCCGCCTGCCGGAAGCTGCGGCCGTGGCGATCACCCGGGTGAAGAAGGCGGTGACCTATGGCTGGGGCGTGATCCCGGTCGAGGCGACGATCGCCGGCGTCAGCTTTGCCACCTCGCTGTTCCCGCGCGAGGGCACCTACCTGCTGCCGCTCAAGGACCGGGTGCGGCGCGCGGTCGGCGTGACGGTGGGCGACGTGGTGGCGGTGGCGATGCAGGTGGGGCGGGCGCCGCGGGAGCCGGATTTGTGAGGGGGGATCAGATCCGAAGCAAGGTCACCCCACCCCAGCTCCGCTACGGCCGCTGGCGCGGCCAAGCTGCGCTACCCTCCCCATCAAGGGGAGGGAGCTTTGTGGGTTGGGCAGGGACACTGGTCTCCCTCCCCCTTGTGGGGAGGGTAGCGGAGCTGGCGAACGAAGTGAGCCTAGCGCAGCTAGGGTGGGGGTGCGGCCGACCTGCGGGCAAGCGGAAGCCCCCGCCAGCCTTCCCGGCCTCGGGTTGCAAGGAACCCTGCCCCCCAGGGCAGTGAAGCGGGGCCGGCGAGGCGTGCTCCTCGCGCGGGTAGTCCGCAGATTTGTGAGGCTCGCGCCTCGCCGGCCGACCGGGGTTTTGGGCTTATGGCGCCAGGGCGCGGGCGCATCCCGTGCCGCATCGCGAGGAGCGTGGGCGGCCGGCGACGGGGCATCAACCCACATCGCCACCTTTCCCGGCCGCCTCATGCGTGGCGGCTTTGCTCCCTCGGAACGCTCCGCATTGAGCGCCCGCGCGTTGTCAGCGGCTTGACCGGCGAACCGGCCCCAGCCCTGGTGCTTTCGACCTGCAGGGCAGCGACCCGCCCCACACCCGACCTCCGCCGCACCAACCACTCGTCATGATCTCGCTTCGGTGCAGCGGACGAGGGAGTGTCGCACGGGCTGGAGGCGCGGGGATAAGTCTGGCGCAAGTCTCTCCCAAGGCCTTGATCTGGCGTGGCGTTTGCTGCTCCCCCCTTCCGCCCTGCCGGGCACCTTCCCCCGCAAGCGGGAGAAGGATCACGCGTGGCGTCGGCGGTGGACTGCAGGCATCCTCTTCCGCTTGCGGGGAGGGGGGCGCCTAAGCCGGTGGGGGAGCGACGAGCGCTGACCCTCCTATGAGGCGATCCTATACGCGGGCTCGAAGCTGTTGAACCTACGTAGTTCAGCAAGACGGCCTCTGAACAATGGAATCAAATTCGTTGCAATGCTGATCTTTTCGGCATGTATTTTGGAATAGAGCAGCCGCCGCGCTGCAATTGCTGGGGGGCGAAGATGAAACTTTACGGACCGCTTGGAGCCGCCGCATGTGCGGTTGTTCTTAGCTCATGCGCGAGTAGCTCAATTACTCAGCTGTCGCGAAACACGGCAGTGATCTCCACATCCGCCGCGCCTGCCTGCCGCACAACCGGCGCCGCCGGTGTTGCGAACCAGATGGCGGCAGTGGCCACGATTAAAGCTGGGTATCAGCGGTTTATCGTCGGAGGTTTCGGGACACAGAACAACACCCGCGTCGTGTCCACTGGACCGACTTATTCCACCACGACGGGTACCTTCAATCGGATCGGTAGTACCGTCTACGGCAACGCTACAACCAATTACGGTGGGCAAATGACCTACCTTGCCGGAAGCAACAATGCCGAGATGCAGATCATCATGCTCAATCCAGGCGACAGGGGATACGAAGAAGGCTTGGACGCGAAGACGACGCTCGGACCCGATTGGCAAAAGAAGGTGGAGAAGGGCATCAACACCTGCTTCTGACCCTTGGAGTAGATGCGGCCGAGGCGGCTCGGCGCTAGTGGCCGCTCCGCCTCGACGTCTCGACCGGCTCGGCCGATGGCTCTGAACCCTACTTGGCCAAGGGTAACGCAACAGAGCGGGATGCAGAAGTCCAGCGCTCAGCGATCTCTCTGCATGAGTACGAGATCAGGTCGCGGCGCTGCTTGAACGCCTTGGGTGCACGGAACACTCGCCGCCGGAACACATCAACAACGAAGCAAAGCGTTGGGTCCGCATCGCCCATGTGTCCAAGTTGGCTTTCAGCGTACCAATGGAGTAGCGCTCCATAGATGCTCGCGCCATCAGGACTAAGCGGGGACGACGACGACAAGTATGGCTTCACGACCCCTAGGAACGGCGATTTGAAGCCAAGTTTCATGGTTGATAACAGGTTGGTTGGCCGCACGCTGATCCGCACGCCTTCTACGAAGAATGGAGCCACCCTGTCCTCAATTAGCGAAATGGTGCCGGCGGCGGCTACCTTGGCGAATGAGGTTTCCCGTGTGGCCTGGAGGGCTTCTAGTTGCTTCAGCACACGTGACTCTTCAAAGTCGGTATCTATAGGCCGTCTTTCGAGAACGGCTTCTAGGTCAGAGAGCGCTCCGTCATCGGTACCGCCGGATAGTACGTAGCGGCGAACGGCACCTTCTGTCTCGCCATACCACCCCTTGAAGGGTGGAAAGTCGCCGTCTCGGAATTCCTCGATAATCCGGGTTCGTTGCGGCGCCTTTGCCTCGCAGTACCGAATCAACGCGTTGGCCGTGATGTGAGGGGTTTTGGAAGTCAAAAGAGTGCTCCTTGCACTTATTGGTGACGTCCAGCCCAATCGACAATTTCGGCCAGCTTCCCCATATTGGGGTGCAAGTCTCGCTAGCTGCGAACTGTCCCGCACGAGCTGAACAGGTTTGTGCGGATCCAAAGCCGGAGTTCCTGCTCCGGCTTTGCGATTCTAGGCGTACGCTGATTTGGTCGTGGACCGTATGCGGCGTACCCGTTTTCCACATTCCTCGAATGTTGCCGATATGTTCGCTGATGAACTTGAGCCCGACCATTTCTGGCCGGGCTCGCGGCGGTCGGTATCTCGGACTAGGATCAGCTGCACCCCGTCGTCGTGCCGCAGTCCTCGCAGACCATGCAGTGCCCTGACACCTTCATGCGCATCGAGTTGCAGTTGCTGCACTGGTCGCCGGTGTAGCCCTGGAGCTGGGCCTGGGAGCGGAGTTGGCCGAGGTCCTGGCTGGGGGGCGGGCTGGGGAGGGGGTTGAGTTCGGCGGCGTTGAGGACGTGCGGGTTCGGCTCCTGCTTGAGGGCAGTGGCGGAACGGAGCGCGGTCACCGTCGAGGTGCTGGTGGACATCACCGGGGCGAGGCTCGTCGCGGCGTTGAG
>JBQCFF010000468.1:0-4832 GCA_051959485.1 Devosia sp.
CCGACGAACGAGAACATCAGGATGGCGAAGATGGCGGCGACGAACGGTCGCTTGCGCGACAGGCCGGCCAGTTCGCTGATGGTCTCGATCGGCGTGCCGTCGGCGGTCTTGAAGGCGAGCAGGCAGGCGAACGCCCCGACCGTCATGGCGATGTAGATGGCCATGTAGACGGCCACGCCCTCGGCGCCGTTCACGGTGCCGGCCGAAAGGCCGACGAGCGCGAAACCGACATGGCCGATGGAGGAATAGGCCATCAGCCGCTTGAGGTTGTTCTGGCCGATGGCGGCGAAGGAGGCGAGCACCATCGAGGCGATGGAGAGGAAGATCACGATCTGCTGCCAGTCGCGGGTGACCGGCTCGAAGCTGACCATGGTGACGCGTACGAACAGCGCCATCGCGGCCACCTTGGGGGCAGCGGCGAAGAAGGCAGTGACGGGCGTCGGCGCGCCCTCGTAGACGTCGGGCGTCCACATGTGGAAGGGCACGGCGGAGATCTTGAAGGCGATGCCGGCGAGCAGGAACACCATGCCGAAGACGAGGCCGACGGAGCGGGTATCGAGGGCGATGGCACGGACGATCACGTCGATCTGCGTGGTGCCGGTGAAGCCGTAGACCAGCGAGGCACCGTAGAGCAGCAGACCGGAGGACAGCGCGCTGAGCACGAAGTACTTGAGGCCGGCCTCGGTGGCGCGGCCGTCGTCGCGCTTCATGGCCGCCATGACGTAGAGCGCCAGGGACTGGAGCTCGAGGCCGACATAGAGGCTCATCAGGTCGTTGGCCGAGACCATGACCATCATGCCGACCGTCGCCAGCAGGACGAGGATCGAGTACTCGAACTTATCGACGCCGTTGGCCCCGGCATCAGGCATCGTCACGATCAGGGTGAAGGCGGCGCCGCCGAGGACGAGCGCCTTCATGTAGCGGGCGAAGCCATCGGCAATAAAGGTGCCGTTGAACAGCTGGCCATCGGCGGGCTGCAGCACCAGCACACCCAGCACCACGATGAGCAGCACGATGGCGGCGCCGGCGATGACGTTGGGGCGGTGGTTCTTCCAGAACAGCGAGATGAGCAGCAGCACCAGCGCTCCCGCCGCGAGGATCATCTCGGGATAGGCGGGGGCGAGCGAAGCGAAGCTCGTGACGTCGGACTGCATGCCCGTCTCCTAGTGGCCGGCCGCCGCGACGACCGCCTCGGGGGCGGCGCCGATGGCGTTGGCGAAGTTTTGCGCGACGAGGTTCACCGAGGCGGCAGTCGCATCGAGGATCGGCGCGGGATAGAAGCCGAAGAAGATGGTGAGGAGGATCAACGGCACCAGCACCGCGATCTCCCGCCGGTCGAGATCAAGGATGCCGCGCAGCGACTCCTTGGTCAGCGCCCCGAAGATGATCCGGCGATAGAGCCAGAGCGCGTAGGCCGCCGACAGGATGATGCCGAAGGTCGCGAGGAACGCCACCCAGGTGTTGGCCTGGAAGGCCGCGAACATGGTGAGGAACTCGCCGACGAAGCCCGAGGTGCCCGGCAGGCCTACGTTCGCCATGGTGAAGACCATGAAGGCGACGGCGTAGCGCGGCATGCGCTCGACGAGCCCGCCATAGGCCTCGATGTCGCGGGTGTGCAGGCGATCGTAGATGACGCCGACGCAGAGGAAGAGCGCGGCGGAGACGATGCCGTGCGAGATCATCTGGAAGATGGCGCCGTGGATGCCGTAGATGTTGCCCGAGAAGATACCCATGGTGACGAAGCCCATGTGGGCGACGGACGAATAGGCGATCAGCTTCTTCATGTCGGTCTGCACCAGCGCGACGAGCGAGGTGATGATGATCGCCGCGATCGACAGCACGAACACGAAGTTCGAGAACTGGTGCGAGGCATCGGGGAACATCGAGATCGAGAAGCGGATGAAGCCGTAGCCGCCGAGCTTCAGCAGGATGGCGGCCAGGATCACCGAGCCGCCGGTCGGCGCCTCGACGTGCGCTTCGGGCAGCCAGCGGTGGAACGGCCACATCGGCAGCTTTACGGCGAAGGAGGCGAAGAAGCCGATCCAGAGCCAGGTCTGCGCCTCGGGCGGGAAGCGGAAGTTCAGCAGCGCGCGGATGTCGAGCGTGCCGGCCTGCCAGAACATGTACATGATGGCCAGCAGCATCAGCACGGTGCCGGTGAAGCTGTAGAAGAAGAACTTGTAGGTCGCCTGGATGCGCCGCGCGCCACCCCAGATGCCGATGATGAGGAACATCGGGATCAGCGTGCCCTCGAAGAACACGTAGAACAGCGCCAGGTCGAGCGTGGCGAACGCCCCGACCATCAACGTTTCGAGGATCAGGAAGACGATCAGGTACTCCCTGACCCGCCTGGTGATCGAACCCCAGCTGGACAGGATCACCGCGGGCATCAGCACGGCGGTGAGCGGGATGAACAGCACCGAGATGCCGTCGACGCCCATGCGGTAGCCGATCGAGTTGCCGATCCAGTCGAAGTTCTCGACGAACTGGAAGCCGGTGTCGGTGGGGTCGAACAGGTACCAGAGCCAGAGGCTGAGCGCGGCGGTGACGACCGTGAAGCCCAGCGCGATCCAGCGCGACAGGTTGTCGGCCGCCTCGCCGCGGCCGCCGACGAGCAGCAGCACGAGGGCACCCAGCGTGGGCAGGAAGGTGATGACCGTCAGAAGGTGGTCGCTGAGGATCATCAGAACAGTCCCCCGGCGGCGATGGCCCAGGTGAGCAGCGCCGCGATACCGATGAGCATGACAAAGGCGTAGTGGTAGAGGTAGCCCGACTGGAGCTTCACGACGCGGTTGGTGACGTCCCGTACCCGGGCGCCGAGGCCTTCGGTGAGGGTCCGGTCGACCAGCCAGTCGTCAAAGCCCTTCCACAGCGCATTGCCGATCCAGAACGCGGGCCGGACGAAGATGCGGTCGTAGAGTTCGTCGAAGTACCACTTGTTGAGCAGGAACTGGTAGAGGCCCGGGTTCTGCTCGGCGAGACGCCGCGGCGTGGCCGGCGCCCGGATGTACATGTACCAGGCGGTACCGAGACCGAGCAGCATGGCGACGGTGGCCGAGACCTTGACCAGGAACGGCACGCCATGGGCGGCATCGAGGACGGCCTCGGAGACCACCAGCGAGCCCTGGAAGAAGTGCTCGACATGGTCGTAGTGGCCGAAGAACTGGCCGTAGAACACGATACCGCCGAGCACGGCACCAGCGGCAAGGATGCCGAGGGGCACCAGCATGACCGGCGGGCTCTCATGCGGCTCGTGCGCGCCATGGGCGTGGTCGTCATGGCCGTGCGCGGCATGAGTATCCGGCGCGTGGGCGTGCGACTGGCCCCAGCGCGGCTTGCCGTGGAAGGTCATGAAGATCAGGCGCCACGAATAGAAGCTGGTGAAGGCGGCAGCGATGACCAGCGCCCAGAAGGCGATGTAGCCGGTGGAGGCGCCCTGCGCGTAGGCTACCTCGATGATGGCGTCCTTGCTGGCGAAGCCGGCAAAGCCGAGGGCGAGGTCCGGGATACCCGGGATGCCGACGCCGGTGAGGGCCAGCGTGCCGATGATCATCATCCAGTAGGTGAACGGAATCTTCGTCCGCAGCCCACCCATGTTCCGCATGTCCTGCTCGTGGTGCATCGCGTGGATGACCGAGCCGGCGCCGAGGAACAGCAGCGCCTTGAAGAAGGCGTGGGTGAAGAGGTGGAAGATACCGGCCGAATACATGCCGGCGCCGAGGCCGACGAACATGTAGCCGAGCTGCGAGCAGGTCGAGTAGGCGATGACGCGCTTGATGTCGTTCTGCACCAGGCCGACGGTGGCGGCAAAGAAGGCCGTGATGGCACCGACCAGCATCACCGTGGTCATGGCGATGCCCGAGGCTTCGAACAGCGGCGACAGGCGCGCGACCATGAACACGCCGGCGGTCACCATGGTAGCGGCGTGGATGAGGGCGGAAACCGGGGTCGGACCCTCCATGGCGTCGGGCAGCCAGGTGTGGAGCAGGAACTGCGCCGACTTGCCCATGGCGCCCATGAACAGCAGCAGGCAGACCACGGTCATGGCGTGCACGTCCCAGCTGAGGAACCGCATGGTCGCGTCGGCGTGCTCGGGAACAGCGTGGAAGGCGCCGTCGAAATCGAGGTGGCCAAGCACGAACCAGGCGGCGAAGATGCCGAGAGCGAAGCCGAAGTCGCCGACGCGGTTGACGACGAACGCCTTGATGGCGGCGGCGTTCGCCGCCGGGCGCGTGTACCAGAAGCCGATCAGCAGGTAGGAGGCAAGGCCCACGCCTTCCCAGCCGAAGAACATCTGCAGGAAGTTGTCGGCCGTCACCAGCATCAGCATGGCGAAGGTGAAGAGCGACAGGTAGGCGAAGAAGCGCGCGCGGTGCGGATCGTCGGCCATGTAGCCGATCGAGTAGACGTGCACGAGGCTCGAGACGGTGGTGACCACCACCAGCATGACCGCGGTCAGCGTGTCGACGCGCAGGACCCAGTCAAGCTGCAGCGCGCCGGAATGGATCCAGGTCAGCACCGGCACCTTGAGCGCCTCGGCGTGGCCGGCCCCCTCGGCCGCTTCCGGCGCGAACCAGTAGCCGGCGAAGACGACCCAGCTCAGCACCGCCGCGATGATCAGCAGCCCGGTGGTGATGTACTCGCTGGTGCGGTGCCCGATGATGCGGCCGAGAAGGCCCGCGATCAGGGCACCAGCTAGCGGGAGGAAGACAATGGCCTGGATCACCGGGTCAGCCCTTCAGCGAGTTGACGTCTTCCACGGCGATGGTGCCGCGGTTGCGATAGAAGACGACGAGGATGGCGAGGCCGATGGCCGCCTCGGCGGCAGCCAC
>JBQCFF010000469.1:0-5747 GCA_051959485.1 Devosia sp.
AGCTTGACCAATGGCCTGCCAGCCTTGGCGATAGTGACTTCCTCGCCCTCCAGGGCCCGCTCGACCAACCGTGAGAGGTGCGTCTTAGCCTCGTGCATGTTGACGGTTGCGGCCACTAACGCCTCCAAACGAACTTAGTCCACTAGACTTAGTCTAGTTGTCCGGCAGATTCAAGATGGCCCGCGCCCTGGCGTACCACGCCTCCGCCGCGGCGCTTACCTCCGCCTCCATCTCTGCCACGTCGCTGGCCAGGCGCTCGAAGTTGGGCGTGTTGGTGCGTTGCGCCAGCAGTTCGCGGAAGGCGTCGGTCCAGCCCTCGTCCTTGAACGGGTCGGCAAGGGCGGCGCTCATTACCTGCAGGATGGTGGAGTAGACGCCATGGATTTCGGCCAGCCGCTCGCCGGCGGGCACGAGCCCGGTTGCGCCGAGCCGCCGCAACACCTCGTCGGTCGGCGCCTGCGGCGCGGCCACGGCGTCACGCGCCACGAGCTGCGCGGATTGGGCGATGAACTCGAGGTCCACCAGGCCGCCCGCCGCCAGCTTCAGGTCGAACGGGTGGCGCGGCGGGCGTTCCTTCGCCAGCAGCGCGCGCATGGCGACCACGTCGTCTATGGTCTTGCCCACGTCACGCGGCCGCGACAGCACCTCGGCGATGGCGGCATCGATCTTCTGCCCCAGGTCACCGTCGGCCTGCACGACGCGAGCGCGGCTCAGGGCCAGGTGCTCCCAGGTCCAGGCGCTCTCGTGGTGATACTGCAGGAAGCCGGCGAGCCGCGTCGCCAGCGGCCCGGCATTGCCCGACGGGCGAAGCCGCATGTCCACCGCTTAGAGCACGCCCTCGGCGGTCGGCGCGCTCAGCGCCGCGATCAGCCGCTGCGTCAGCCGCGCATAGTACTGGCTCGCCGGCAGCGGCTTGTCGCCGTCGGACTCGTCGGCGCCCTCCAGCTCGTAGAGCATGATGAAATCGAGGTCGGACTTCGCCGTCATCTCGCGGCTCGCCATCTTGCCGAAGGCAAGCAGCGCCACCTTCGCGCCCGGGATGCGTCCGTGCCGCTTCTCGAACTCGCGCCGCACCGCCTCGAACAGCTTGATCAGCAGCGCCTCCGCCAGCGTGGTGAACTGCTCCCCCGCCCGGCGCGCGTCGAGGCTGCCGGCCAGCAGGCCCGCCGCGAGCAGGAACAGTTGCTCCTGCCCCAGGATGCGGGCCCGGTCGATCACGTCCTGGTAGTCGCGGGCGTCGGCGAAGAAGCCCTCGATCTTGTCGAGCAGCACCTCGCGGCGCCGCACCTGGTCGGCGAAGGCCGGATCGATCAGCCCGTCCATCACATGGGCGCGGTGGATCACCGCCTCGGCCATGCGCGGCGCCGAGGCCATCAGCGCCACCAGCAGGCTGCGGAGGTTGTCGTGGTTGCGCAGCAGCGCGAAGAGCTGCACGCCCGACGGCAGCCGCGACAGGAAATCATCGAACCGGCGCAGCGCGTCGTCGGGGTTGCCGGCCTCCGAGATGGTTTTGAGCAGCGCCGGCAGCAGCTCGGTCAGGTGGGCGCGGGCCGCGGCGGCACGGGTGGCGCCATAGCTGCCATAGTGCCACTTCTTCACCGTCGCGATGGCCTTCGACGGATCCTTGAAGCCCATGCCGCTCAGCGTCTCGAGCGTCTCGGGGTCGTCGTCGGCGCCGGTGAAGACGAGGTTGCCCGTGCCGCTGCCGAGGGTCTCGCCCTCGGTGAACAGGTCGGCGTAGTAGCCGACCACCAGGTTCAGCGCCGCGCGGTAGGTGCTCTCGAACGCCGGCAGGTATTCCTGGTCCATCAGCGTGGCAATCACGGCGACCCCCGCCTCGGTCTCGGGCATCATCTGCGTCTGCTCGTCCCGCAGCATCTGCAGCCGGTTCTCCACCGCACGGAGGAACCAGTAGGTGCGGGTGAGGTCGTCGCAGGCCTCCTGCGTGATCCAGTTGGCCGCGGCGAGCGCCCCCAGCGCATCGGCGGTCGGCCGCACCCGCAGCGACACGTCGCGGCCGCCGGCGATCAGCTGCTGCGTCTGGGTGAAGAACTCGATCTCGCGGATGCCGCCCAGCCCCAGCTTGACGTTGTGGCCCTCCACCCGCACGTCGCCGACGTTCTTGGCGATGTTGATCTGCCGCTTCATCGCCTGGATGTCGGCAATGGTCGCGAAGTCGAGGTGCTTGCGCCAGACATAGGGCGCCAGCTCCTTGAGGAACGCCTCGCCGACCGTCCGGTCGCCGGCGCAGGGCCGCGCCTTGATCCACGCCGCCCGCTCCCAGTTCTGGCCGCGGCTCTCGTAATAGGTCAGTGCCGCCTCGACCGGCAGGGCCACCGGCGTGGCGCCGGGGTCGGGGCGCAGCCGCAGGTCGGTGCGGAAGACGTAGCCGTGCTCGGTGCGGTCCTGCATCAGCCCGGCGAGCCGCTGCACGATGCGGCTCATCAGCTTGGTCTCCTCGCCCGGCTCGGTGGCGCCGCAGCGCTCCGGATCGAAGAAGGCGACGATGTCGATGTCGGAGGAATAGTTGAGCTCGCGTCCACCATGCTTGCCGAGCGCGAACAGCGCCAGCCCGCTTTGCGCCGCCGTGCCGTTCCGCACCTGGCCGCGCGCCGCCGCCAGCCGCATCAGCACGTCGAGCCCGGCATCGAGCGCGACATCGGCGAGGTCGGAAAGCGCGGCAGTCGATTGCGCCGTGGTCCAGCTGCCCTCCACCTCCGACACCGCGGCGAGCAACGCCACCCGCCCCTTGGCGATGCGCAGCTCGCGGCCGATCTCCGCCTCGTCGGCAGCGCTTTCGCCGGCACGCTTCACCCCGAGCAGCACCGTCTGCAGCGCCGTATCCGGCGAGACGGCGCGGGCCGCCGCGAACCACTCGGCATGGCGCTCCGCCAGCCCCTGCAGATAGGGCGCGCAGTCGAGCAGCGTTTCGAGCGAGACGGGCATGGTGAGAACGGATAGCGGCGGGCTTGCAACTGAGCAAGGAAACTACGGAACAGCATGCATTTGTTCCCTTCCCAGCCGCCAGCCTTTCGTTATCTTCCGGCCCCAACATCACCCAAGAGCGTCAAATGAAGCGTCACCCGGAACTGCGCCTCGCCGCCCTCTGCCTTGCCTTCGCCACCGCCGTCGTCCCGGCCGCCGCCGCGCAGCTGGGCGGCATGGGCGCCGCCATCCACGGCAGCGGCTTCAACTTCTCCAAGGCCAACCTCGAGCAGACGCCGGTCCGGCAGATCGGCATGGGCAAGCTCGAGGTCACGCTGCAGCGCACCCGGCTCAAGGAAGTGCAGGCGGCGTTCGGCGGCACGCTGCAGACCTCGGGCGAAGGCGCCGCGCGCGCCGACTGGCTCTGCTACGCCGCGGAAGGCGCGAACGTCTGGTTCATCTCCAATGCGCTGGGCGGCTACGAATTCGTGATGATGGTGGCGGCCGAAGCCGGCAAGCCCGCCAAGGGCTGCGACGCGGCGCCGTCCGGCTTCCCGCTACCGGATTTCGGCGTCCCCGGCCTCGGCGCGTCAGCCGCCGACCTCAAGGCGACCTTCGGCGCCGCCCCCGGCAACAAGCTCGCCTACCGCAACGACCGCCCGGGCGGCTACACCAACGTGGCGCAGTATCTCGGCTACGTGCTGAAAGGCGGCAAGGTCGCCGGCATCGGCGTCGGCGAGACCTCGGTGGCGACGGAGCACTAGACGGCCGATCGGGGCGGCTGTCCAGGCGCCATGCCCGTATCGCCCCCTCCACCGCCTGCGGCGGTCCCCCTCCCCCGCTTCGCAGGGGAGGATCCGATGTGGCGCCGTCGCGGACTGCACGGGATCTTCCCCCGTGACAACGGGGGAAGGGGACCATCCGAAGGATGGTGAAGGGGGCGGCAACACGCAGTGAATCAGCCCGTGGGCACCCCCGGCAGATCCACCACCGCCCGCACCCCCGGCGCATTGTCCTCGAGCCGGAGTGCGCCGCCATGCAGCCGCGCCACCGCCGACACCAGTGACAACCCAAGGCCCGACCCCGGCATGGTGCGACTCTTTTCCAGCCGCACGAAGCGCTCGACGACGCGCCGCCGGTCCTCGTCCGGGATGCCCGGGCCGTTGTCGGCCACCTCGATCAGCACCCTGCCGCCAGCCTGCCGCAGCGACACCGTGATCCGGCCCGCCTTGCCCTCGACCGGCTCGTAGTACTTCAGCGCGTTCTCGACCAGGTTGACCAGCGCCTGCCCCAGCAGCTCGCGGTTGCCGTTCAGCTTCACGCCCGGCGCCACGTCGGCCACCAGTTCCAGCCCCTCGTCCTCGGCCAGCGGGCCGTAGAGCTCGGCGACATCGGCCACCACGGCGCTGAGGTCGAGCTCCGACAGTGCCCCCGACGGCGTGCCGGCTTCCGCCCGCGCGATCATCAGCAGCGCGTTGAAGGTCTTGATGAGCCTGTCGCTCTCCTCGATCGTCGTCTCCAGCGCCTGGCGCTGGGCGCCCTCCTCCTGCCCCTCGCGCAGCGCCGACTCGGCCCGGTTGCGCAGGCGGGTGAGCGGCGTCTTCAGGTCATGGGCAACGTTGTCGGTCACCTCCTTCATGCCCTGCATCAGCTGCTCGATGCGGTCGAGCATCCGGTTGAGGCTGTTGGCGAGTCCGTCGAACTCGTCGTTGCGCCGGGTCACCGGCACGCGCTCGGAGAGGTTGCCGGACATGATCTTGCGCGAGGTGGCGTTGATCGTCTCGACCCGCCGCAGCACCCGCACGGCGGTGACGCCGCCTGCCACCAGCGAGAAGAACAGGATGCCGGCCACGCCGATGGCGAACCACTGCAGGATGATCGCGGTGTAGCCGCGCCGCTCCACCACGTCGCGGCCGACCACCAGGATCAGGCCGGACTCGAGCTTCACCGACCGCACGATCGCGTTGCCGATGGGTGCCGGTATGTCGTCCGCCGTCGCGTCCACCGGCTGGGCCCGCTGGTAGTTGAAGCTGAACGTGCCGGGGTCGGCCAGCACTTCGGCCGGCAGGTCGGTGACGTTGCCGATGATCATCTGCCCCTGCGGGTCGGCGAGGTAGTAGATGCCCGGCCCCGGCTGCTGCGCCAGGCGCCCCACGGCGATGATGGTGGCGCGGAAGCCGCCGTTCGCGTCGACGCGCTGCAGCGCCCGCGTCTCGCGGTCGATGGCGTCGGTCTGGCTGCGCTGCAGCGACACCGTCGTCTGCCACCAGATGAGCCCCAGCAGCAGCACGGCGAAGACGACGAAGATCAGCAGGAACAGCGCGGTAAGGCGCACCGTCGTGGTGCGCCACAGCTCGCCGATCCTCAGCATTCTGGGCAATCGTTACTCGCGGATCATGTAGCCGGCACCGCGGATGGTGTGCAGCAGCGGGTTGCCGTGGCCCTTGTCGATCTTGGCGCGGAGCCGCGACATGTGCACGTCGATGACGTTGGTCTGCGGGTCGAAGTGGTAGTCCCAGACGTTCTCCAGCAGCATGGTGCGGGTGACCACCTTGCCGGCATTCTTCATCAGGTACTCGAGCAGGCGGAACTCGCGCGGCTGCAGCAGGATCGGCTCGCCGTCCCGCTCCACCTTGCGGGAGAGGCGGTCGAGGTTCAGGCCGCCGACGGCAAAGCTGGTGGCCGCCTCGGCCGGCGACGAGCGCCGGGCCAGCACCTCGATGCGGGCCAGCAGCTCGGTGAAGGCGTAGGGCTTCACCAGGTAGTCGTCGCCGCCGGCGCGCAGGCCGGTCACCCGGTCGTCCACCTCGCCGAGGGCGGAA
>JBQCFF010000470.1:0-10469 GCA_051959485.1 Devosia sp.
GCCTGCCCGGTGCAGAGCGTCGCGACCGGCGGCCGGATGAACTGCATCGTGTCGTAGATGGCGAGGCCCGAAGTCACCACGCCGCCGGGCGAGTTGATGTAGAGGTTGATTTCCTTCTTCGGGTTCTCGGACTCGAGGAAGAGCAGCTGCGCCACGATCAGCGAGGCCATGTTGTCCTCGACCTGGCCGGTCACGAAGATGATGCGCTCCTTCAGCAGGCGCGAGTAGATGTCGAAGGCGCGCTCGCCGCGGTTGGTCTGCTCGACCACCGTGGGCACGAGGTAGTTGTAGAAGGTATCGACCGGATCTCTCATTTCGAGATGTGCCCCTTGGGAGATAGAATCAGCGCTGTCGCGGCGGACTTCATTCGATGCCCGCTTAACGGGCGGTAAAGCGACAGATAGGCACCAATGTGGCTGGCCGCAATACGTCCAGTCTCGCGCAACCCGACACATCCGCGGAACCTGCCCGGATGGGGAGGCTTGCCATTGGTAAGGATATTCCTTACCAATCGATCATGGAGTTCCAATGATCACCAGCAAGCTGACTAGCAAGGCACAGACCACAATCCCGCAGCCTGTTCGTGTGGCCCTCGGCGTCGCCGAGGGCGACGAGATTGCGTATCAGATTGAAGGCAATCGGGTCATCCTGACCAGAGCGACGCCGTTGCAGATGGACGATCCGTTCGCCGTCTTCGAGGAGTGGGATGGTGAAGCGGACAGGGAGGCATATGCCAACCTTTGAGCGGGGCGACATTGTCCGCGTACCTTTTCCTTACACCAACCGCGACACCACCCACTACCGGCCGGCCCTCGTCGTCTCGAGCGGCACGATTGCCTCCGGTATGCTGCTGTGGGTTCTGATGATCACCAGCAGTGCCAACCGGAGTTGGCCCGGAGACGTCAGCATAGTGTCTGGTTCCGACCTAACCGGCCTGCCCGCCGCTTCAATGATGCGGACGGTGAAGATTGCGACGATAGAAGCGGCCGTAGCTCAACGGATCGGGTCGGTGTCGCGAGACGAGCTCGATGCGGTAGCACACGAGCTGAGCAAGTTATTGCCGCTTAGGTGAACCCATGGCCCAGCCCCGCGTTGGTCCGGCTCTGACTATCGGGAGCTCGCCATGCGTATCGCCCACATCTCTGACCTGCATTTCGGCCGCAACGATCCCGAACTGACGGAAGGGCTGGCGCTGGAGCTGTTCGCCCAGGCGCCGGACCTGATTGTGGCGAGCGGCGACTTCACCATGGTGGGCAACCCACTGCAGTTCCGACAGGCCCGGGATTTCCTCGACACGCTGGCGGTGCCGTGGTTCGCAGTGCCCGGCAACCACGACGTGCCCAAGAACCTGTTCCGGCGGTTCCTCGACCCGTACGGGCTCTACCGGAAGTTCATCGCCGACGAGACCGATCCGTTCCTAGAGTTGAACGGGGTAGCGTTCGCCGGCGTGAACACCTCGCGCCGCTGGCGCCCCGAGCTCGACTGGTCGCAGGGCTCGATCAACCGCGAGCAGCTGGCGCGGCTGGAGCAGAGCTTCTTCGAGGCTTCGCCCAGTGCATTGCGGGTGGTGGTGGCACATCACCCGCTGATGGCGCCGGAGGTGGTCAATGACGGGCATCGCCGCGCCGTGCACCGGGCCGACCTGGCGCTCGAGACGTTCGCCCGGCTGGGAGTGCGGCTGGTGCTCTCCGGGCACTTCCACATGAGCTATGTGCGCCGGCACGTGCGGCCGGACAGCGTGACGGAGGGCGCACCGACCGGGCTGCGCAAGGCCGCGCTGGCGCCGGTGCTGGTGGCACAGGCCTCGACGGTGACTTCCACCCGCACGCGCGGCGAGCCCAATGCGTACAACCTGATCGACCTGACGCCGGGACGCGACGAGATCGCGATCGCGGTGCGCGAATGGGTGGACGATGCCTGGCGGACGCGCGAGGCGGCGCCGCTGCCGGTGCCGCAGCCCTTGGCGGCTTAATCAGCCCGCAAACGTGACGGCGATGCCCTTCTTGCGGAAGTAGGACTGCATCAGCTTGCGGCCGGAGCGGTTGTTCTGCGCCAGCTTGCCCGGCTCGAACACCGCTTCCTTCACCCCGTCGCGGGCCATGACGGCCTTCAGCGCCGCGATGTGCTGGTCGAGATCGGCGTTGTCGGCCTTCAGCGAGGCGTAGATGTTGTCGATGGCCTGTTCGAGGGTGAGGTCGTCGCTCATCGGCGTGCGCTCCGGAAGTGTTTTGCCCTGCCTAGCGGGATTTTGCCGCGAGGCAAGGGCTTTTCGCCGGGAGGGCACGATGTATAGCATCGCGCCGTCATTCCATCCCGGGTTCCGCCTTGACCGCTTCCTTCGCCCTCACCGACCGCCGCGCCACCGCCCAGCCGCGCGAGGCCGCGTTCTATCGCGATCCCTATCCCTTTTACGATGCGGTGCATGCCGCCTCGCCGGCCTTCTTCTGGGAGAACTACGGGCACTGGTGCTTTGCCGGCTTCCGGGACGTCAGCGCGCTGCTGCGCGACAAGCGGTTCGGGCGGCAGATCCTGCACCTGATGAGCCGCGAACAGCTCGGCATGGCGCCGCCGAAGCCGCACACGGCGGCCTTCGACCAGACGGAGAAATACTCGCTGCTGACGCTCGAGCCGCCGGCGCATACGCGGCTCAGGACGCTGGTGAACCGCGCCTTCGTGTCACGCAACGTCGAGCAGCTCCGGCCGCGGATCGAGCGGCTGGCGAACGAGCTGATCGACGGCTTCGAAGCCGAGGGACGGGTCGAGCTGCTGAAGGCGTTCGCCGCACCGGTGCCGGCGGTGGTGATCGCCGAGATGATCGGCATGCCGGCCGAGATGGCGATGCAGCTGGTCGAATGGTCGAACCGCATGGTCGCCATGTACATGTTCGGCGTGACGCACGAGACCGAGCTCGATGCCAACCAGGCTTCGATCGAGTTCATGGACTATGTCCGCACGATGATCGCCGAGCGCCGGCGGCAGCCGAAGGAGGACCTGCTCACGCACATGCTGACCGCCGAGGTGGATGGCGAGAAGCTGAGCGAGGAGGAGGTGATCTCGACCACCATCCTGCTGCTCAACGCCGGGCACGAGGCGACGGTGCACACCACCGGCAATGGCGTGAAGTCGATCCTCGAGAGCGGGCTCGACCCGCAGGCGCTGTTCGCCGACGACAGGCAGACCGAGGCGACGGTGGAGGAATGCCTGCGCTTCGATGCGCCGCTCCACATGTTCACGCGCTACGCGCTGCAGGACGTGACGCTGGAGAACGGCCTGAGCTTCAGGCAGGGCGAGACGATCGGCCTGATGCTGGGGGCGGCGAACCGCGACCCGAGCCGCTTCGAGCGGGCCAACACCTTCGACCCGTTCCGGACCGACGGGCAGAACGTCAGCTTCGGCGCCGGCATCCACTTCTGCATCGGCGCGCCGCTGGCGCGGATCGAGCTGCAGGTCGCGATGCGCACGCTGTTCCGGCGGCTGCCGGGACTACGGCTGGCCGAGCCGCCGCAGTACAAGAACATCTACCACTTCCACGGGCTGGAGCGGCTGGAGGTGGAGTGGTAGGCGAAGCGCTACGCCCTCGTGGTTCGACAGGCTCACCATGAGGGCCAGGGAAGGGCAGAGCGGCTTCGCATCCCGACGAGCACCGCCCCCAAAGCCCTCGTCCTGAGCCTGTCGAAGGACGAGGGCGGGGCACCGCCCATCAGTTCATCAGCTTCGCCAGCACGTCCGGGAGCAGCCCGGGCAGATCCTCCGCGATCAGGCCCGGCTTGCCCCAGAGGTTGGCGGCTTCCCCGTGGATCCAGGTGGCGGCGCTGGCGGCGTCGAGGCCCGGCATGCCCTGCGCCAGGAGGCCCGCGATGATGCCGGCGAGGACGTCGCCGGAGCCGGCGGTGCTGAGGATGGCGGGGGCGTTGGCGTTGATGACGGCCCGCCCGTCGGGTGCGGCGACCACCGTGTCGTTGCCCTTGAGCACCAGCACGGCGCCGGATCGCCGGGCGGCGGCGCGGGCCCGCTCGACCTTGGAGCCCTCGAGCTTGCCGAACAGGCGCTCGAACTCGCCTGCATGCGGGGTGAGCACGACCGGCCGATCCCCGTCGCGGATGGCAGAGAACAGCGTTTCCGGGTCGCCCTTGAAGCTGGTGAGCGCATCGGCATCGAGCACCGTCGCGGGGCCGCCCGCCAGCACCGCGAGGACATTGTTCCTGGTGGCGTCACCGACGCCGGCGGCGGGGCCGATGGCGAAGGCATTGATGCGCTTGTCCTCCAGCAGCTGCGACAGGCCGGCCGCGTCTTCGACCGGCTTCAGCATGATGGCCGTGACGTGATTGGCCTGCACCAGCAGCGCGGCGTACGGACCGACCAGGGTGACGAGCCCCGCCCCGCTGCGCAGCGCGGCGGTGGCGGTCAGGCGGCTGGCGCCGGTCTGCAGCGGGCTGCCCGAATGCACCACGGCGTGGCCGCGCGAGTACTTGTGGCCCTCCGGGTCGGGTCGGGGGACGCGCCAGAGCGCCGGGCCGTTGACGCGGAGGCTGGGACGGATCTCGTCGAGGACGGACGCTGGGATGCCGATGTCGCAGAGGACGACCTCGCCGCAGCGGACGCGGCCGGGCAGCAGGTAGTGCCCCGGCTTCAGGCGGAAGAACGTCACAGTGACCGCCGCCCGCACGGCAGCCCCCCGCTCCGCGCCCGTGGCGCCGTCGATGCCGCTCGGCACGTCCACCGCGACGACCGGGAGGCCGGCGCCGTTGATCGCTTCGATGATCGCCTTCAGGGCGCCCTCGAGGTCGCGGTCGAGCCCGGCGCCGAGCAGGGCATCGACGATGACGGCCGCCCCGTGGATCGTGTCAGGACGGGCCTCCTCGATCGGGCCGTTCCAACGGTCGGCGAAGTGGGCGGCGTCGCCCTTCAGGCGGTCGCGGCTGCCGAACAGGGCGACGCGGACGTCGCGCCCGCGCTCCCTCAGTTTCACCGCCGCAACGAAGCCGTCGCCGCCATTGTTGCCGGGGCCGCACAGGACGAGCACCGGACCCTCGGGATAACGCGCTGCGACCGCTTCGGCGACCGCGGCGCCGGCATGCTCCATCAGGTCTAGGGAGCGCACACCGGCGGCCACGGCCAACTGGTCGGCGCGCCCCATCTCGGCCGGCGTGAGAAGCAGGCTTTCGCTGTCGGTCGGCATGGTGTCCCCTGAGTGGATGATTCAGATCGTAGCGCGGGAGAACTTCTATGGCCAAGATCGTCGGATACATTGCAGCCAGCCTCGACGGCTTCATCGCCGACCCGGAGGAAGGACTGCGGTGGCTGACCGAACGGCAGGACCTGGAGCTCGGGCAGTTCGACTACAACCTCTTCCTCAAGCGCATCCGTACCGTGGTGATGGGACGGGCGACGTATGACTGGGTGGCGCGCGAGGGGATGGAGTGGCCGTATGCCGAGCAGCGCTCGATCGTCGTGACCTCGCGGCCCCTGCCCGATCCGATCGGCCCGGTGGAGACGCGCAGCGACGTCGACGCGCTGGTGGCGGAGCTGCGGGCGCTGGATGACGGCGACGTGTGGATGCTGGGCGGCGGCCAGCTGCAGATGGCCTTCATGGAGCGCGGGGCGCTGGACGAGCTCGAGGTGTACGTGATCTCGCAGCTGCTGGGCGGCGGCTATCCGCTGTTTCCGCCGACCGGCTTCCGGCGGGAACTGAAGCTGCTCTCCGCCGACGCGTTGGGGACCGGCGGGGCGCGGCTCTACTACTCGTTCAGTTAGCCGCCTCTCGGCGCAAGAAAAAAGGCCGCCACTTGGGCGGCCTTTCATGGGACGCCCGGCACCTGGCGCGGGCGCGGCTTCCCGTCAGTGCTTGAGGGCGTTGCGGGCGGATTCCTTCATCTTGCCCACGCCCTTCTGCACCGCGCCTTCGGCCTTGTCGGCCGCGGCGTCGGCGCGCAGCTTCTCGTCGCCCGTCATCTTGCCGACCGCGTCCTTGATGTGGCCACGGGCCTGCTTGGCGGAACCTTTGACTTCGTCTTTGTGCATTTGGGTATCCTCCCGGTTGCGTTGCCCAATAAATGCAAACTGCCAGAACAACGTTCCGTCCGGTCGCGGGATTAACTTCACGGACAGGTGTTGGGGGGCTTCGGCGCGCAGTTTACCTTTCGTAAACCAGCCCCGCCCCGGCCGGGGGAAGGCGAGAAACCGCCGCTTGTGGCGCTCGTTAGGCCCTGCATGACTTACCGCATGCCACGCTCCCCCGCCCGCACCGTCGACATCCAGAACCTGCTCGTATGGGCGTTCCGCGAGGAGCGGGTGGAGAAAGCCCGGCACCCCGACCCTGACGCGGTGACGGTCTACTGGGCGGTGCTGGCGCTGCCGGTTCCGCACGCCAAGGCGATCAGCCATTTCGCCCGTTCCGGCACGGCGCCGGACTGGCATGGCGGCCACGGCCGGACGGTGTCGCTCGACAGCGTCAGGCGGGCGCGGCGGCTCTATGCCGAGTGGGTACGGGCCATGGTGGTGCTGCAGCGCACCCTCGACGGCACGCTGTCAGGCTTTCGGGTCAGTGGCCCGAAAATCGAGCAGGAGCCCTGGGTGCGGCAACGCGAGCGCGCCTGACGCTGCGATCGCGGATCATGGAGCTTCGCCCAGGTAGCTGACCTCGATGCGCTGGAAGATCGGGCCCTCCTTCATGGTGGCGAGCCACTTGCGGAAGGCGGCAACGTCGGCGAAGCCGGCGGCGCGGGCGTCGGCTTCGGTGACGTCGTCGGGCGACATCTCGTCGACGCGGCCGATCTGCAGCAGCCCGACCTTGGTCTTGAGCTTGCCGCCGGGCTTCACCGTCGGACGCGACCAGCGGCGGAACTGCAGCGTGATCTCGCCCCGCTTGATGGCTTCCAGCACCTCGCGCTTGATCAGCATGGCACTCCTTTCACCGTTGGCCGACTTGAGCAAACCCGGTGGAACTTGGAAAGGGCAGGAACCGCCCGTCGACTGGGAAATTGCCAGAACATGAGCGACATACTGACACCTGCCGCCATTGGCGGCCTGCAGGCGGAGCCACTGGGCCCCGGCTGGGCGCACCTCTGCATCGACATGCAGCGCATGTTCGCCGAGGACACGGAGTGGCGGACGCCATGGATGGCACGGGTGCTGCCCAACGTGGTCCGGGTGGTGGAGCTGGCGCCGGAGCGAACGGTATTCACCCGCTTCATACCGCCGGTCCGGCCGGAAGAAATGGGCGGCACCTGGCGGATCTACTACGAGCGCTACCGCTCGATGACGCGCGACCGGCTCAACCCCGAGCTGCTGGAACTGGCCCCGGAACTCGCCCGCTTCACGCCGCCGGCGCGGGTGGTGGACAAGCCGGTCTATAGCCCCTGGCACGGCGCGCTCGATGCGGAGTTGAAGCGCGCCGGCATCGGCACCCTGATCGTTACCGGCGCGGAAACGGAGGTGTGCGTGCTGGCGGCGGTGATGGGGGCGATCGACCTCGGCTACCGGGTGCTGATCGTCACCGACGCGATCTGCTCGTCGGCCGATCCGACGCATGACGCCATGCTCGAAATCTACCACAGCCGCTACGGCATGCAGGTGGAGACGGTGACCACCGCGGAGTTGATCGAGGCTCGGATCGACGGGCGGATCCGGGCGGAACCATAGCGACAGGCCCGGGTTGGACCTCCAGACCTGAAAGGAGGTTCCAATGACCAGGGCAGACAGGGCAATGGGCGGTCACGGCCGCGGCCAGCACGGCGCCAAGGGTGCCGGCGTCGACGCGCCGGGCGAACGCTTGGACGAGTTCGACCTCGCCGGCGAGATCAAGGGCATGGACCGCCTGCATGGCTCCGGCGGCAACGAGCGACAGGCACAGGCCGACGCGACCGGCGAGACCGAGGGCCTGATCGAAAGCTTCGAGAACAGCGATCCGGCGGTCCGCGCCGGCAAGCAGAAAGGCATCCACCATGGCAAATCGTCCCGGTAACCTCGACCAGCAGGTCACGGACGCAACCTTCCTCGAGAAGCGCTTCGGCCTGACGCCGCGGCAGGCCAGCGGGCTCGTCGCCCGCGATGGCGCCCACCCCGACGCGGTGCGGGAAGGCAGCGAGAAGCGGGCGCGGTCCGACCCGTTGAAGGGCGCCCCGGTGCCGCAGTCGCCGGCCGACGAGCATACCGCGGATACCGACGAGCAGCGGCTGAAGCCCGTGCTGCACACGAAAAACCACCGGGTCGGCGGCGGCTGACCCGGTTCGGAGCGTCCAACGAATGAGGGGGAGGCCTTGGCCTCCCCCTTTGCTTCAGTGCAGTTCGGTCCGGCGGCCCGTGTCGTCGCCCTTGCCGAGGACGTCGTCATAGACCGCGGCGGCGCCCTCCTTGCCCTTCTCGTAGAGCTCGGCAGCACGCGTCTTGCCTTCCTCGTACATGTCGGAGGCGGCTTCGGCGGCCTGGCGCTTCACCTTGTCGGCGACCTTGCCGATCGCCTGATCTTCCTGCTCGGTATGCGGCAGGGCGGCGCCGATCGCCGCGCCGGCGGCGAAGGCGAGCGCGCCCGCCACCAGCGGCTGGTTCTGGAACATGTCCATCGCCATGCGGCTGGTGCGATCCACCTGGTGCTGCGCCGCGCCACCCAGGTTCTGGGCGTGCTGCGACACCTGGCCCATGGCCTGGCTCACACCATGCCGCAGGTCATGGAAGGTGTGCGACGCCCAGCCCATGGCTTCATCCATCCGGTTGCCGGCCTCGTCCTGGAAGTCGCGGACGCGGTTGCCGGTCTCGTCGATGAAGCCGCCGAACTTCTTGCCGGCATTGTCCATGAACTCGCCCATGCGGGAGCCGTGCTCGTTCGATTCCGCCTTGTAGCGCCTGCCCGACATGTCCTCGAACTCGCTGTACCACTTGCCGGAGGTGTCCGACGCATGGCTGACGCGCCGCATGCCGCCCGAGACGGTCGCATACGGGTACTCGGGCTGCGGCGTACGCGGCATGTGCTCGTGCGAGCCCATGTGCGGCATCGCCAGCTTCGGGCCGTGCCCCGACATCAGCCATACGAGGCTGATGCCGAGCAGCGCGGCCGGCAGCGGATTGTTGGAGATGGTCTGGCCGAGGTTGGAGGCGAAGTGCTGGCCGCCATTCTTGGTGTAGCTCAGCAGCTCATCGACGATCTGCCCTGGCGACAGCCGGTCGCGAATTTCGTCGATGCGGTTCTCGATGCGCTGGCGCTGTTCTTCCACTTCGCGCTCGAGCTGGGCCGAATCCTTGGAATAGGTGCTCATCAGAAGCTCTCCTTGACGACCTCGGCATCGCGCGCGAGGGAGTGAGTGGTGCGGTCGAGGTTGAGGCGCGAGGCCTTCCAGGCGTCGAGGCTCCTGGAGATGAAGCTCCAGGCGATGCCGCCCACGACGAGGGCGACGACGAGCGCCGACACGAAGCTCGCCGCCTGCTCGGACATGCCGAAGGCAACCAGCAGCCAGCCGAGGCCGGTGACCAGTGCCGTCAGGAACACGCCGATGGCGCCAATGGCGAGCACGGCGCCTATGGCGAGGCCCTTGGAGGCCCCGATGACGTCGTCGAGCTTTTCGGAAACCTCGGCCTTGGCGAGCTGCACCTCCTTGCGGAACAGCCCGGAGATGTCGTTCGCCAGCCCGCCGAACAGGTCAGTGATGGAACGTTGCTGTTCAAAGTCCGGCATCATTGCCTCCCACCGACTGCGAATAGGACGGCGAGGTGCGGTCCCTGTTCATGGTACCGGCGGCATAGGAGGACGGCGACGTCGGGGCCTCGTAGCCGCCTTGCATCGAGCTCTGCTGCTCGGCGCGGCGGGATGCGCTGGCGACGAGGAACCGGCTGGCGACGAAGCCGAGCAGCGCCGCGGCGCCCATGAAGGCGGCAGGCTGCCGGCGGCCGAAATCCTCGGCGATGGCCAGCATGTCGTCGACATTGTTGTCGCGCACGGTGGAGGTCAGCTTGCCGGCACTGTCCGCGACCATGCGAACGTAACGGGCAGTGCCTTCACCCTGCATCTCGAGGTCGCCGGCAACCTTGTCGAGGGAACTCGACACGCTGTCCAGCTGGTTGACGAGCAGCTGCTTCTGCTCTTCCGCCATGCCCTTGGCCTTGTCGGCGGCGTCGGCCAGCTGGGCCTTGGCCTCATCGCCGAGGGCGGCGGCTTCGTGTTTTACGTGGTCGGTGACGTCTTTGATGTCATGGCGCGCGGTTTCCGCGAGGTTGGACGCATCCTGATGGACGCGGTCCTCGAGGTCGGTGCCGGACGCCGATTGCGAGGGAAAGTCAGGGGCGCTCATCGCACAACTCCGTGGTCGGGTTGACGGCTGCTCGACTGACGCTGAAGTCTGAGCCGGGTGCCAATTCAATGGTTTGAACCCGGCCGGGTTCCCCTCGGGGAGCGAGTTATGGCGAAAGAGTGACGCCGGATGGTGCGGGCGGCGGGACTCGAACCCGCACGGGGCTACCCCCTCGGGATTTTAAGTCCC
>JBQCFF010000471.1:0-6009 GCA_051959485.1 Devosia sp.
ACCAGCCGGCTCTGCACCACCGCCGCCTCGATGAAGCTGGCGAACAGCGGGTGCGGCTCGAACGGCTTGCTCTTCAGTTCGGGATGGAACTGCACGCCGATGAACCACGGGTGGTCCGTCCGCTCGACGATCTCGGGCAGCTTGCCGTCCGGGGAGACGCCGGAGAACAGCAGGCCGTTAGCCTCGAGCACCTTGCGGTAGTTCATGTTCACTTCGTAGCGGTGGCGATGCCGCTCGTTGATCCGCGTGGTGCCATAGATGTCGGCGACGCGCGACCCCTTGGCGAGCTGTGCCGGGTAGGAGCCGAGCCGCATCGTGCCGCCGAGGTCGCCCTCGGCCGAGCGGGTCTCCTTGTCGTTGCCCTTGGTCCACTCGGTCATCATGCCGACGATCGGCTCCTTGGTCGGGCCGAACTCGGTCGAGGAGGCGTTCTTGATGCCGGCAGTGTTGCGGGCCGCCTCGATGCAGGCCATCTGCATGCCGAAGCAGATGCCGAAATACGGCACGTCCTTCAGCCGCGCGAACCGCGCCGCCTGGATCTTGCCGCCCGAGCCGCGCTCGCCGAAGCCGCCCGGCACCAGGATGCCGTGGATGTGCTCGAGGTAGGGCGCCGGATCCTCGTGCTCGAAGATCTCGGAATCGATCCAGTTGAGGTTGACCTTCACCCGGTTGGCGATGCCGCCGTGCTGCAGCGCCTCGCTCAGCGACTTGTAGGCGTCCTTGAGCCCGGTGTACTTGCCGACGATGGCGATGTTCACCTCGCCCTCGGGGCTGTGGAGGCGGGTCGAGACCTCCTCCCAGCGGCTCATGTCGGGTTCGGGCGCATCGGTGATGCCGAAGGCGGCGAGCACCTCACGGTCGAGCCCCTCGTGATGGTAGGCCAGCGGCACGTCGTAGATCGAGGCGACGTCGAGCCCCTGGATCACCGCGCTCTCGCGGACATTGCAGAACAGCGCCAGCTTGCGGCGCTCCGACTGCGGAATCGGCCGGTCGCAGCGCACCAGCAGCACATCGGGGGAAATGCCGATAGAGCGCAGCGTCGCCACCGAGTGCTGCGTCGGCTTGGTCTTCAGCTCGCCGGCCGACGGAATGTACGGCATCAGCGTCAGGTGCACGTAGACGGCGTGGCCGCGCGGGATGTCGTTGCCGAACTGGCGGATCGCCTCGAAGAACGGCAGGCCCTCGATGTCGCCGACCGTGCCGCCCACTTCCACCAGCACGAAGTCGAAGTCCTCGTTGCCCTCGCGGATGAAGTCCTTGATGGCGTCGGTGACGTGCGGGATCACCTGCACTGTGGCGCCGAGATAATCGCCGCGGCGCTCCTTGGCGATGATGTCCGAATAGATGCGGCCGGTGGTGATGTTGTCGCGCTTGTTGGCGTGCCGGCCGGTGAACCGCTCGTAGTGGCCGAGGTCGAGATCGGTCTCCGCCCCGTCATCGGTGACGAACACCTCGCCGTGCTGGGTCGGCGACATCGTACCGGGATCCACGTTGAGATAGGGATCCAGTTTCCTCAGGCGGACCTTGTAGCCGCGCGCCTGCAGCACCGCGCCGAGTGCCGCGGATCCCAAGCCCTTGCCCAAAGAGGAAACCACGCCACCGGTGATGAAAACGTACCGAGCCATGGGCCTTTACCTTATTCGGTCGAAACCGTGATTCACAAGGGCGGCGCCGATCACGTTCCGCCACCCCACACAAAAGAAGAAGGGGATGTTGCCATCCCCTTCCCCGGTTCGCTGTCGCGGCCGCCTAGTTCGCAGGCGCCGCAGGTTGTCCGGTCGTCGCAGGCGCTGCCGGAGCGCCGCCACTGGCCGGAGCGGCGTTCGTCGCCGGCGGGACGGGCAGGCTCGAATCCGCTGCCGGCGCCGCCGGAGCGGTCTCGGCCGGAGCCGCCGGTGCTGCGGGCGCAGCGCCATCGGCCGGCGCCGCCGGAACCGGCAGGTCGCCCGAGGTCTGCTGCTGCAGCTGCTGCAACGCATCCAGCACGGTGGTCGGCTGCTCGCCGCCCTGCACCGCACGGTTGAGGATCGCGTCCGTACCGCGCTCGAGTTCGGACAGGATGGTGAGCCCGATGGCCGTGGCGAAGAACAGCGCCGCGAGGATGGCCGTGGTGCGGGTCAGCAGGTTTGCCGACCCTCGCACGCTGATCAGGCCGTTGGACGAACTCGTCCCCATGCCCAGGCCACCGCCCTCGGAGCGCTGCAGCAGGATCACCGCGATCAGTGCAAGCACGATCAGCAGGTAGGCGACGATCAGGATATTGGCGAGTGCGCCCATCGGACCTAACGTTTCAAATGTCGGACGGCGCGCCTTCTACACGCGCGCCATTGCAAATGCCAGCGCGAACCGTCGCTTCTATGTAGCGCGGCTCGGCCTGTCTCAGACGGCGGAGATAATGGCGTGGAAGTCATTTGCCAAGAGGCTGGCGCCGCCGATCAGCCCGCCGTCCACATTATCGATGCCGAGAATCTCCTGCGCATTGCCCGGCTTCATCGACCCGCCATAGAGAATTCGAGTGCCGGCACCGCCCTCGCCGAAGCGCTCGTCGAGCAGGCGCCGGATCGTCCCGTGCATCTGCGCGATGTCATCGGCTGTCGGCGTCAACCCGGTGCCGATCGCCCAGACCGGCTCGTAGGCGATCACCACGCCCAGCTGCCCGATATGCTCCGGCACCGAGCCGGCAAGCTGCGTCGAGACGATCTCCTCCGCCCGACCAGCGCGACGTTCCGCTTCCGTCTCGCCCACGCAGATGATGGGGATCAGCCCCGCCGTCATCGCCGCCACCGCCTTGCCGCGCACCACGTCGTCGGTCTCGCCGTAGCCGTTCCGGCGCTCGGAATGGCCTACGATCACGTACTGGGCGCCGGCATCGGCCAGCATGTGGGCGCTGATGTCGCCCGTGTGGGCGCCGCTCGCCTCGGGATGACAGTCCTGCCCGCCGGTCACGATGCCGCTCGGCGCCGCTATGGCGTTGAGCTGATGCAGCAGCGTCGCCGGGGGACAGATGACGATGGTGCAGCGCGGCCGCTCGCCCGTCGCCAGCATCTCGGCCAGCCGCTGCACCTCGCCCAGCGCGGCGCTGGTGCCGTTCATCTTCCAGTTGCCTGCGCTCAGGGGTGGTATCTCTACTGTCACCGTGCTGCTCCGCTACTTGCCTATCCGGGGCGTTTGCCCTAACCCCCGTTGCCAACGTGCCTTGCGGCACAAACTCGACCCTGTCTAGTATCCGCCGCCCGCGAGGCGCCGGGACGCCATTGGAACCGTCTGATGCTCAACATCTTCCGCTCGATCACCAAGACCTGGTTCGGCAAAATCCTCGGCGTCTTCCTCATCATCGGCCTCGCCGGGTTCGGGGTCACCGGCATCATCGACACGCTGGGCAGCAACACCGTCGCGAGTGCCGCGGGCACCGACATCTCGTCCCGCGATTTCCAGCGCGCGTACCAGGGCCAGCTCAACGCCTTCATGCAGCAGAACGGCCGGATGCCGAGCAGCGAGGAGGCGATGGCAGCCGGCATTCCGGGCAACGTGCTGCAGCAACTCGCCCAGCAGGCAGCGATCAACAGGTTTGCCAAGGACCTCGGGCTCGGCGTCTCCGACGACAAGCTCGGCGAAATGGTCCGCACCGACCCGAGCTTCTCGGGCACGCTGGGCAATTTCGATACCGCGAGCTTCAAGGCCGCGCTGCAGAACGCCGGTTTTACCGAAGCTGAGTATTTCGAGCTGCAGCGCAACGCCTCCCGTCGCCAGCAGCTGGTGGCCGGCCTGTTCGCCGGCTCGCCCACGCCGGCTGCGGCGCTCGACCTGATCGCCCGCTACGCGGGGGACAAGCGCACCGTCGACTATTTCGTGCTCAACGCTACGTCCTTGCCTCCGGTTGCCGAGCCAACCGAAGATGAGCTGGCTGCCTACCTCAAGGCGCACCAGACGCAGTACCGCACGCCGGAAACACGCACCGTCGACATTCTCGTCCTGTCGCCGGAATCGCTGGCCGCCACCAAGGTCATCCCCGAGGACCAGATCGCGGCCGAGTACGAGCGCACCAAGGACAGCCGGGTGACGCCCGAGAAGCGTGCCATCAAGCAGGTCGCGCTCACCACGCCCGAGCTCGAGAAGGCCTTCACCGACGGCAAGGCTGCCGGCACGCCGGTCAGCCAGATCGTCGCCGCTGCCGGCGCGACGCCCACCGACCTGGGCCTGCGGGCCAGGACTGAAGTCACCGACACGTCGCTCGCCGAAGCCGCCTTCGGGCTCGCCGGCACTGACGACGTGGCGATCATCGAGGGCATTGGCGGGGCCAAGCGCGCCGTTTTCGTCAGCGAGATCCAGCCGACCCATCAGGTGTCGCTGGCTGAGGCGCACGACGAGATCGCCGGTCAGCTCGCCACCGCCGCGGCGCGCAACGAGGTGGCCGACATGCTCGACCAGATCGAGGAACTGCGTGCTGCCTTCCGGCCGCTGCCCGAGATTGCCCAGCGCTTCGGCCTCGGGGTCAGCAGCGTGTCGCTCACGCCGGGCGCTCCCGAGCTCTCCTCCGTCACGACCATCCCAGCGGACGCCCGTGCCAACGTCGCCGCGGCCGTGTTCAGGGCCGAGCAGGGGACGCTGACGCCCACCGTCTCGCTCGGCTCCAATCGCAACGTCTGGTTTGACCTCAAGTCGGTCGAGCCGGCCCGCGACCAGACCCTCGACGAAGTGCGCGACGCCGTAGCCGCCGCCTGGACCGACCAGAAGACCAGCGAAGCGCTGACCACCGAGGTTGCCGTCACCCTCGACAAGCTCCGCGCGGGCATGTCCTTCGCCGATGCCGCCGCCGAGCTGAACCAGTTCCCGGTGCTGAGCCAGCCGCTCAGCCGCAACGGCGACGGCACCCCGGTGCTGAACCAGACCGTCGCCGCGGCCATCTTCGACGGCGGCCCCGACCACTTCGGCGCCGCAGTGAACGGCGACGGCGACCAGGTGGTCTTCCACGTGGTCGAGGTAACGCCCGCCACCACCGCCGACGCCGCGCCGACGATCCGGCAGTTCCTCGACAACTCGATGCGCGACGGCCTCTACGGCGATTTCCAGCGCGGCCTGCTCGAGAGTGCCGGCTACAGGGTGAACCAGCAGGTGCTGCTCAACCTGTTGAGCCTGAACACGGCAGGACAGTGATGACCGTCGACCCGTTCAGCCGCTTCGCGGCGGCCTATGAGGCCGGTCGTGCGCAGATCGTCTTCCGCCGCGTCGTCGCTGACCTGGAAACGCCGATCGGCGCCTACCTGAAGCTGGCCGACGGGCGGCAGAACACCTTCCTGCTCGAGAGCGTGCAGGACGGCGCCATCCGCGGCCGCTACTCGATGATCGGTTTCGATCCCGACGTCATCCTCAAGGTCGAGAACGGCAAGGCCAGTATCAACCGTAACGCCGGGCTTACGCCCGACGCCTTCACGCCCGTCGACGACCACCCGCTCGACGCGCTGCGAAAGCTGGTGGCCGAGAGCCAGGCCGAAGTGCCCCCCGGCCTCCCCTCCACCGCCGCCGGCATCTACGGCTATCTCGGCTACGACATGGTCCGCCAGATGGAGGTCCTGCCCGATCGCCATGTGGACGAACTCGGCTTCCCCGAGTCCGTGCTGATGCGGCCCACCGTCCTCGCCGTGTTCGACACCGTGAAGGACGAGCTCTACCTCACCGCGCCCATCTACGTGCGCGAGGGCGTCTCCGCCCGCCAGGCCTGGGAAACCGCGCAGGGGCGCATCGACGACGCGGTCGGCCGCCTCGGCCGCACCCTGCCCTACACCTCCGCCCCGCCGAAGCTCGACCGGATCGCCGTCACCTCCAACACCGCGCCCGCCGAATACGCGCGCATGGTCGAGGACGCGAAGGAATACATCCGCGCCGGCGACATCTTCCAGGTCGTGCTGTCGCAGCGCTTCTCGGCCGATTTCGACCTGCCGCCGACCGCGCTCTACCGCGCCCTGCGCCGCACCAATCCGAGCCCCTACATGTACTTCCTCGATTTCGGGA
>JBQCFF010000472.1:0-6993 GCA_051959485.1 Devosia sp.
CCACAGGCCGGCCTCGAGCGCGCGGATATCGTTCTGGTGCGTCCCCTGCAGCTCGGCGAGGGTGGTCCAGCCCTGGCCCCGGGCGTTCACGTACTGCCGCTCGTCGGCGCAGATGGCGCAGTGCGCTGGCGGGGCGTCGGAGGGGGCATAGCCGACGCCGCAGGTGGTGCAGATGTAGGATGGCATGGGGGGCTCCAGTGGATGTGCTGCCGGTGCCATCAGTGGCACAGCGTGACACCGGAGGCGAGGGCGGCAAAGTTCGTGCCAGCAGGTGGCGCGCGTTGCTCCCCCCTCCACCGGCTTCGCCGGTCCCCCTCCCCCGCAAGCGGGAGAGGATGGCGCGTGGCATCGCCGTGTAGGGTGGGTTGGAACCACCCCCTCTCTTGCGAAAACCAAGGACTTGGCCGCGCCAAGCCCGGGTTTTCGCTTTCTCCCCCACCAAGGGGGAGAGGGCGCGCGTGGCATCGCCGTGCCAGGAAGGCGAGCGCCTACGCCACCAGCCCCTTCCAGCGTTCCAGTTCGTCGAGGGTTTCGCCGGCCTGGGCGATGACGAACTGGTAGATGTCGAAGCCGCCGACCATGACGCCGTAATAGCCGGGGCGCTCGCGGGCTTCGTGCTTGAGGCGCAGGATCAGGTCGCGGTCGCAGCGGCTGAGGTCGGCGCGCAGGTTGGCGTCCCGCGCCTGCCGGACGGCGAAATCGAACGGGTCCCAGCCCCAGAGGTCGCACTTCCACGGGTTGTCGGCGAAGTCGCGGAGTTCGAGGCCCCAGTAGAGCCCGGCGCCCAAGGGGTGCGGATCGACATAGTCGTTGAGGAAGTTCGCCTTGTGCAGGGTCAGGCCGCGGCTCGCCAGCTGGTTGGCGATCTCGCCGCCGAGCCCCGCCCATTCCTGCCAGCGGTCGGCATCGCAGGGCATGTGGATGTCGATGTCGCGCCAGACCATCAGCCCGTAGCCGGCGCTGCCGGTGACCATGGCTTCGCCGAACCGGTCGCCGAGCAGCTGCAGCAGCCCGGATTCGACCAGCAGCAGCCGGGCCTCGGCCCGCAGTTCTTCAGCAAGATGTGCCCGCTCCTCCGCGTCCACTGGAGTGCCTCCCATTCTGCCCGTATCTGGAATCAAAAGCCCGGCACGAATGCCGGGCTCGAATGCGTAGCAATCAAGCCGCCCAGATTGTGGCGACTGCGTACCGCAGGGGCCTTTATTCGGCCTTCGGCTCGGCAGCGGCGGCCTCGGCGGCAGCGGCTTCGGCAGCAGCAGCGGCCTCGGCGGCGTCCTTCGCGGCCAGCTCCTTGGCGAGAGCCTCGGCAGCGGCGACCTTCTCGGCCTCGCGCGCGGCCTTGGCCTCGGCGGCGGCATCGCGCTCGCTGGCCTCGATCTTCTTGGTGCGGGCGCCCTGGTTCTCGAAGATACGGGCGGCCTTACCGCGACGGTCGCGCAGGTAGTAGAGCTTGGCCCGGCGGACCTTGCCGCGCTTCAGCACTTCGACGCGGTCGATGTTGGGGGAGAGCACGGGGAACACGCGCTCGACGCCTTCGCCGTACGAAATCTTGCGCACGGTGAAGCTTTCCATGATGCCGTTGCCGGAGCGGGCGATCACGACGCCCTCATAGGCCTGCAGGCGTTCCTTGTCGCCCTCACGGATCTTGACCCACACCTTGACGGTGTCGCCATGGGTGAATTCGGGATGCTTGGCCCGGTCGGCCAGCTTCGCATACTGCTCCTGCTCGAGCTCGGCGATGATCTTGGACATTGAACTGTTCCGTTCTTGAAATCTTTTCGATGGAGCGTTTCGCCGGCTGGTTAGGCCGACCGCCCGGTCTTGGTTTGCACGGATTTTATGCTGTTATTGGCCGGGCCGAAGCCCAAGCGAGCGCGGCTATAAAGGAGAAGCGCCCGCGAGTCCAGACTTTCGTCCGGCCGCGCGGGCGCCGAGGGCAGTGACGCCGTCGTGAGCGGGCTCAGAGCCAGCCGGCGAGGAGGCCCGCGCCGCCGAGCGCGAACGCCGCACCAACCCATTGCGCCACCGGCCGGCCGAGGCGGCCGGCGAGGCGGCTGGCGCCCATGGCGGCGCCGATGCCGCTCAGGTGCAGCAGCGCGGTGGCGAGCAGGAAGCCCACGGCATATTCTAAACCCGCCGCGTTGGCCGGCATTTCCGCGCCATGGGCGTGGCCGTGGAAGACCGCGAAGGCGCCGACCAGCGCCATGGCGCCGGCCACCGGCATCGGCTTGGCCCAGGCCGCGGCCGCCCCGATGACGATCGAAGAGAGGGCGATGCCGAGCTCGACGAAGGGCAGCTCGAGGCCCGAGACGCCGAGCAGGAAGCCGGCCGCCATGGTGCCGACGAAGGCGAGCGGCACGAGGAACAGGGCGCGGCCGCCAAGCACGAAGGCGAACACCCCGACCGCCACCATGGCGAGGATGTGATCGAGGCCGCCGACCGGGTGCAGGAAGCCGGAGAGCAGCCCCGGCAATTCGGCATGGCCGGGATGGGCGAAGGCGGCCGTCGGCAGGCCGATGAGGGCGAGGGTAAGCAGGGCGCGGGCGCGCATGTGGACATCTCCATTGGCGGGACCCACCGTCCCGCGTTCGAGCCAAAGCAATGACGGCCGGTCTCCTGGCTCCGGACCTGGTCCCCGCCGCCTTCCCAGCCTTGCGGCCAGTGGCACCCGGAGGGGTTTTGGGTCCGATACAGTCGCGGGGGCGGCGCCGGTTTGCCCCGGATGGGGCGCCGGCTTCCCGTTTCACGTGGGGTTTTCGCCCACGCACCGTCGGCCCGAGTAGTCGCAGGTTGCGCGGCCGAGATCAATCGGCCGCGGCATAAATGCCGGATGACGCGGGACGGGCCATGCGCTAAGCGTGGCGCCGAATGGAGACGAGGCCCGTGGCCACGAGCCGCCACATCGCTGCGGAACTGCTACGCGACATCGCGAGGGCGTTGGCCGTGCTGGCGCTCGTCTTCCTGAGCTATGCCCACCAGCCGGTGAGCGTCGCGGCGCAGCACGCGACGCTGAGCGCGGCGGTGACGGCGGATTTCTGCGGCGGGGTGCCGGCGGACAGCCAGTCGCACGCCCCTTGCCACGCCTGCCGGATCGGCGGCGGGGCCGACCTGCCGCCGCCCTGCGAGGGGCTGCTGCACCTGCCGGCCGTGGCCGGGCCGGCCTTCCCGCCGCTGGCCGTCGCCGCCTTCGTGGTGGCGCCGCCCGACATCCCGGACGCCCGCGGCCCGCCCGCCCTCGCCTGAACCAGCCCTGCTTTTCCGGTTCACGCCGCCACCACGCGCGGCATTCGCGAGACTTTCCACATGCTGAAATCGCTCCTGGCCGCCGCGGCGGTCCTCGTTTCCACTTCCGCCTTCGCCCACTCGCCGGGCCACACGGCCGCGCCGGTTGAGGCGCAGCTGCATGCCGGCCCCGCGGTGACGGTCGGCGACCTCGAGATCGCCGGCGCCTTCTCGCGCGCCACCCTGCCCAACGCGCCGGTGGGTGGCGGCTACCTCAGCATCACCAACCACGGCAGCGCCGACGACCGGCTGATCGGCGTCGCGACGCCGGTTGCCGGCACGGCGGCGGTGCACGAGATGAAGATGGACGGCGACGTGATGCGGATGAACGAGGTGCCCGACGGCCTCGTCATCCCGGCCGGCGAGACCGTGGCGCTCGAACCCGGCGGCCTGCACCTGATGTTCATGGACCTGCACGCGCCGCTGGTCGAGGGCCAGAGCTTCCCGGTGACGCTGACCTTCGAAAAGGCCGGCCCGGTGGAGGTGCAGCTCGAGGTCGGCAGCCCGGCCGCCAAGGGCCCCGAGATGGACCATTCGATGCACTCCGAAATCGTCACCCCCAGCCTCGAGGACCACGCATGAGCCCCACCGCCCTCTCCCGCTTCCGCCTGATCCTCTGGGGCCTTGTGGTGGTCGCCGCCATCGGCGCCACGGCGCTGTTCGTCTTCAGCCCGCCGCGCAACCCGGCGACCACCGGGCTCGGCGGCGGCACCTACGCGCTGACCGACGCCGCCGGCACGCCGGTTGACCAGACCATGCTGACCGGGCACCCCTCGCTGCTGTTCTTCGGCTACACCCACTGCCCGGACGTCTGCCCGACGACGCTGGCCGAGATGGCCGACTGGCTCGGCCGCCTCGGGCCGGATGCGAAGAACCTCAAGGCCTATTTCGTCACCGTCGACCCCGAGCGCGACACCCCGGCGGTGCTGGGTGACTATGTCGGCTGGACCGACGGCAAGGTGACCGCCATCACCGGCTCGCCCGCCGAGATCGCCAAGCTCACGGGCGCCTGGAAGGTACTGGCCGAGAAGGTGCCTGGCCAGGGCGACGCCTACACCATGAACCACACGGCCTCGGTGTTCCTGGTGAACGCCGAGGGCGGCTTCGAGGGCACCATCGCCTATGGCGAGAACGCCGACACGGCGGTGGCGAAGATCCGGAAGCTGGTCGGGGCGTGAGGCGCTGACGCGCTGGTAGTAACGAGGCCCCGGCTTGCTGCCGGGGCTTCTTGTTTGGTGCTGGGGTTGTGCCGGTGCCGCCCCCTCCACCGCCTGCGGCGGTCCCCCTCCCCCGCTAAAGCGGTGGAGGATCCGCGTCGTGCTGCCGACGGCGTCCGTGCGGGTCTTCCCCCGTGACAACGGGGGAAGGGGACCACGCGGAGCGTGGTGAAGGGGGCGGCACCGGCACGCCGCGGCCCCCTCTCCTCAGTTCCGCTAGCTCGCTCCCGCTCGCAAGCTCCACTAACCACCCCCACCAAGGGGGAGGAGGCGCTGTTGCTGGGGCGGTGGTCGGGCAACCATGCTTCCTCGCCCCTTGCGGGAGAGGATAGCGAAGCTTGGCGGCTTGCCGCCTAGCGTAGCTGAGGAGAGGGGTCCGCCGCGTCCTACTTCAGCAGGTCCGGCCGCCGCGCGCGGGTCAGCGCTTCGCTTTCGGCGCGGCGCCATTTCTCGACCTTGCCGTGGTCGCCCGAGGTGAGCACCGGGGGGATGTCGCGACCTTCCCAGCTCTGCGGCCGGGTGTATTGCGGGTATTCGAGCAGCCCGTTCTCAAAGCTCTCGTCGGCGTGGCTTTCGGCGGCGCCGAGCACGCCGGGGAGGAGGCGCACCACCGCCTCGAGCAGCACCATGGCGGCGACTTCGCCGCCGGCCAGCACATAGTCGCCGATCGAGACTTCCTCGAGCCCGCGGGCCTCGATCACCCGCTGGTCGACCCCCTCGAAGCGGCCGCAGACGATGACGGCGCCCGGGCCGGCGGCGAGCTCGCGCACCCTGGCCTGGGTCAGCGGCCGACCGCGCGGCGACATCAGCAGCCGCGGCCGCGGATCGCCCGCCGGCGACACCGCATCGATGGCGCCAGCGAGGATGTCGGGCTTCAGTACCATGCCGGCGCCGCCGCCCGACGGCGTGTCGTCGACCGTGCGGTGCCGGTCGGGGGCGAAGTCGCGCAGCTGCGTGGTGGCGAGCGACCAGCGCCCGTCGGCCATGCCGCGGCCGATCACCGAGGCGCCGAGCGGGCCGGGAAACAGCTCGGGAAAGAGCGTGATGACGTGAGCGGAGAAGCTCAATCGGGTTCCTCTTCACCGGGCTCGGCCTCGATCGGCGGATCGATCAGCAGGTAGCCTTCGGCCACGCGGATCTCCGGCACCACGGCCCGGGTGAAGGGATAGAGGTAGCTGTCGCCCGAGCGCGGGTCGCGGATCTCGAGCAGGTCGCCGGCGCCGAAGTTCGGCACGGCGCTGACTACGCCGATCTCCGAGCCGTCGGCGAGCCGGGCGCGCAGCCCGATCAGGTCGGCGTGGTAGAAATCGTCGTCGTCGTCCGGCTCCGGCAGCAGCGAGCGGTCGACGAACAGCTCGACGCCGTTCAGCTTTTCCGCCTCGTTGCGGTCGGTCACCCCGTCGAGCCGCGCCACCAGCACATTGGTGGTGGTGCGGGCCGACAGGATGGTGACGACGAGGCCGGGCTTGTTGGTGGCGAGCGGGCCGTAGTCGACGAGCGCCATCGGGTCCTCGGTGAAGGACTGGATGCGCACCTCGCCCTTGATCCCGTGGGCCGCGCCGATGCGGCCCATCAGGATCATGCTGCCCGAGGCCGCGACGCCTTGCTCGCCATCAGCCACGGCTTACTCGCTGGCAGCTTCTTCGGCGGGGGCTTCGGCCGGGGCGTTCTTGGCGGCCTCGGCGTCGGCGGCGCGCTTCGCACGCTCTTCGGCGCGCTCGGTGGCCTTCTGGCCCGGCTTGGCCTTCTCGGGGTTGTTGCGCGGCTCGCGCTTCAGGAGGCCCGCGGCGTCGAAGAAGCGGGCGACGCGGTCGGTCGGCTGGGCGCCGACGCTGAGCCAGTGCTGCACGCGCTCGGTGACGAGGGTGACGCGCTTCTCGCGGTCCTCGAGCTTCGGATCGTAGTTGCCGATCTTCTCGATGAAGCGGCCGTCGCGCGGCGAGCGGGCGTCGGCGACGACGACATGGTAGTAGGGGCGCTTCTTGGTGCCGGCGCGGGCGAGGCGGAGTTTCAGGCTCATTCGTTCAGTCCTTCAGGCGATTGATTGGATCGGGGTTGTTTCTGCGGGTTACTTCTTCTTGGGCACGAAGCCGCCGCCGAGGCCGGGAAGGCCCGGGAAGCGCGAGGCGCCACCAAGCCCGGGCAGGCCGCCCGAGCCGGATTTGAGGAGCTGGCCGACATCGGTCGGCAGCCTGGAGGGAGCGAGCTGCTTGGGCGCCTCGGGCTGCTGCGGGATCGACGCGGGGTCGATGCCCATGCGGCGGGCGAGCTGCTCGAGCTCCTTGGGGTCCATGTTCTCCGGGCTCGGCATGTTGCCGAGGCCGGGCATCATGCCGCCCATCTTGCCGCCGAACATGCCGCTCAGCGAGCCGAGGCCGCCCTTCGACACCTTCTTCATCATGTCCGCCATCTGGCGGTGCTGCTTCATCAGCTTGTTGACGTCCTCGACCTTGGTGCCCGAGCCGTTGGCGATGCGGATGCGGCGCTTGGCGTT
>JBQCFF010000473.1:0-9475 GCA_051959485.1 Devosia sp.
CGCCATCATGGAAGAGATCAACGCCTCCATCGGCTTCGACCAGCGCCTCTACAAACAGGACATTGCCGGGTCTATCGCCCACGCCAGCATGCTCGCGCAAGTGGGCATCCTGACCCAGGAGGATCGCGACGCGATCGTCAATGGCCTAAAGGCGGTGGAGCAGGAGATCGAGACAAACTCGTTCACGTTCTCGCGGGCGCTCGAGGACATCCACATGAACGTCGAGAGCCGGCTCAAGGAGCTGATCGGCGACCCGGCCGGGCGCCTGCACACGGCCCGCTCGCGCAATGACCAGGTGGCGACGGATTTCCGGCTCTACGTGCGCGACGCGATCGACACCTTCCTCGCCCAGATCAGGGCGCTGCAGCTGGCGCTGGTAAAGCGCGCCGAGGAGGAAGTGGGGACGATCATGCCGGGCTTCACGCACCTGCAGAACGCCCAGCCGGTCACCTTCGGGCACCACCTGCTCGCCTATGTCGAGATGCTGGGGCGCGACCACGGACGGTTCGAGGATGCGCGCCGGCGGCTGAACGAAAGCCCGCTCGGCTCGGCGGCGCTGGCCGGGACGCCGTACCCGATCGATCGCGACGCGACGGCGGCGGCGCTGGGGTTCGACCGGCCGACGGCCAACTCGCTCGACGCGGTGAGCGACCGCGACTTCATCCTCGAGACGCTGGCGGCAGCGTCGCTGTGCGCGATGCATCTCAGCCGCTTCGCCGAGGAGCTGGTGATCTGGAGCTCGGCGCAGTTCGGCTTCGTCAAGCTCTCGGACAAGTTCACCACCGGCTCGTCGATCATGCCGCAGAAGCGCAACCCCGACGCGGCGGAGCTGATCCGCGCCAAGGTGGGGCGCATCATGGGGGCGCTCACCTCGCTGCTGGTGGTGATGAAGGGGCTGCCGCTCGCCTATTCGAAGGACATGCAGGAGGACAAGGAAGTCGCCTTCGACGCGCTCTCCTCGCTGTCGCTGTCGCTGGCGGCGCTGACCGGCATGGTCGAGGACCTCGTCCCCAACCGCGAGCGGATGCGCGCCTCCGCCAATGCCGGGTTCTCGACCGCGACCGACGTCGCCGACTGGCTGGTGCGGCAGGCCAACATCCCGTTCCGCGAGGCGCACCACATCACCGGGCAGATCGTGGCGCTGGCCGAGAGCAAGGGCATGAGCCTCGACGGGCTGACCATCGAGGACTTCAAGTCGATCGACCAGCGGATCGACAGCCGCATCCACAAGGTGCTGAGCGTCGAGAGCTCGGTTGCGGCGCGCCGGAGCTATGGCGGCACGGCGCCGGAGAACGTCGCCCTGCAGGCGGCGCGCTGGAAGGAGATCCTCACGGGCGTGAAGTCGGAGCCTGTGTCGGTGAAACGCTCCGGCGGCCACGGCGACGGCGGCGCAACGGAGTAATCTGGCGGGCCCGTGGCGTTTCGGGTAGGATTATTGTCATGAGCGACAATATCAGCCTGGAACTGTTCAATCTCCGCTTCGAGCAGCTCAACGAAATTCATCGTGAGCTGCGTCAGGAGATTCGCGAGATGCGTCGGGACTTCCACGACATGCAGAAGTCGCTGCTGACCGTTAGCCGGCAGGTGATCAACCTCGATCGTCGGTTGTCCGACGTGAAGGAAGAGCTGGAAGGCACCATCAAGATGGAGCTTGGTGGCGCGTTCGCGAACATGGAGACGCGGTTCGAGCAGTTCATCGAACGGCGTATCGTCGAGCTCAGCAATCCCAACCAGTTCAGCGAAGACTGATCTCGTGACCCGGCAGATGCGGCTTTCCGAGCGGCACCTGGCGCTGCTCAGGCGGGAGATTGCCGATCCGGGCCCGCAACTGGTCGACGGGTTCCGGCCGGCGACGGATGCGGACTATGACGGGATCGTCGCCGAAATGCTGCGGACGCGGCCGCCGGGGCCGTTCTGGCTGTTCGGCTATGGCTCGCTGATCTGGAAGCCCGAAACGGCGTACGAGGTAGCGGAGCAGGCGGTGGCGCGCGGCTGGCACCGGCGCTTCTGCCTCGGCTGGGACTACCGGTTCCGCGGCAGCAAGGAAACGCCGGGGGTGATGCTGGCGCTCGACCGCGGCGGACAGTGCCGTGGCGTGATCTACCGCCTGCCGGAGGCGGAACTCGAGGCGGAGCTGCACAAGCTGATCCGGCGCGAGATGAGCATGGTGCCTTCGGCGTTTCCGTGGCGGTTCATCGACGTGGTGGCGACGGACGGGCGGCAGCGGGCGCTGACCTTCGCGATGAACCGCAGGTCGGGCCGCTACGTCGCCGGGCTGAGCGACGAGGCGCTGGCCGAGGTGCTGGCGACGGCGGTGGGGTTCCGCGGCTCGATGGCGGAGTACCTGTTCTCTACGGTATCGAAGCTCGAGGAGCTCGGCATCCACGACAAGAACCTGTGGCGGCTGCAGGAGCTGGTGGCCGAGCGGATCGAGGCGGGCTATCCGCTCGATCGAGAAGTCTGACTTCCGCTCGCAAACGCCACCGTCTATAGCTCTGCCCGGCATTCTCGGGGCTTCATCTTGGTTCACCACTTCCAGTATCGCGACGACCGGATGTTCGTCGAAGAGGTCGACGTCACCGCGCTGGCCGGCAAGGTCGGCACGCCGTTCTACGTCTATTCGGCCGCCACGCTGCGCCGGCACGTGAGGGTGATGCGCGACGCCTTCGCCGGCATCGACACGCTCATCGCCTACGCGATGAAGGCCAACTGCAACCAGGCGGTGCTGAAGCTGCTGGCGCGCGAGGGGGCAGGGGCGGACGTGGTGTCGGGTGGCGAGCTCGAGCGGGCGATCGCGGCCGGCATTCCGCCCGAGAAGATCGTGTTCTCGGGCGTCGGCAAGACTTTCGCCGAGATGCGGCGGGCGCTGGAGCTCGGCATCAAGTGCTTCAACCTCGAAAGCGAGCCCGAGCTCGAGCGGCTGAGCGACGTGGCGGTGTCGATGGGCGCGACCGCGCCGGTGTCGGTGCGGATCAACCCCGACGTCGATGCCGGGACGCACGCGAAGATCTCGACCGGCAAGGCGGAGAACAAGTTCGGCGTGCCGTTCGCGCGGGCGCACGAGGTCTATGCCCGGATCGCGGCGCTGCCCGGCGTGCGCGCCGTCGGCGTCGACATGCATATCGGCAGCCAGATCACCTCCATGCTGCCCTTCGACAACGCCTTCTGGCTCTTGGCGCAGCTGGTCAACGACCTCAAGGCCGACGGCCACGACATCCGCCACGTCGATGTCGGCGGCGGGCTCGGCATCCCGTACCACCACGACCAGGAGGCGCCGCCCGATCCGATCGCCTATGCCGAGGTGGTGAAGCGCCATGTCGGCAAGCTCGGGGTGGCGCTGATCCTCGAGCCGGGGCGGCTGATCGTCGGCAATGCCGGGGTGCTGGTCACCCGCGTGGAGTACGTGAAGGAGGGGGCGAAGACCTTCGTCATCGTCGATGCGGCGATGAACGACCTGATTCGCCCGACGCTCTACGACGCGCACCACGACATCCAGCCGGTGGTGCATTCCAACCTGCCGCAGATCACCGCCGACGTGGTCGGGCCGGTGTGCGAGACCGGCGACTTCCTGGCGCAGGACCGCAGGATGGAAGGCGTCAAGGAAGGCGACCTGCTGGCGGTGATGTCGGCCGGCGCCTACGGGGCAGTTATGGCCTCGACCTACAACTCGCGGGCGCTGGTGCCGGAGGTGCTGGTGGATGGCACCAGGTGGCACGTCATCCGGCCGCGCCAGGGCATCGAGGACCTGATCGCGCTCGACAGCGTGCCGGACTGGGTCTGATGTAGCAGTTCACGCACCGAGGGGGACGGTGTATGGTCAAAGCTGTTCTGAAGTTGGCCGACAAGTCGCCACTTCGTCATGGTGCCCGCGTCCAATTGGTCGCCTGGCAGGTGCCGAAGCCCCTTCGCGGCAGTCGGCACAACTACAAGTACCGTTTTGCGCTGATCGTGAACGACGTTTGCGTGATGCGTTATGACAACGAAGCTGGAAAGGGAGATCATCGCCATGTCGGTAACCGAGAGTTCCCCTACGACTTCGTCGGACTGGAACGAGCTAGACATGACTTTATGGCAGAAGCGGAAGCCTGGGTCAGACGCCACCTTGATGGTTGAGGTGCGATCATCAGAACAGCAAGACAAAGATGCTCGCGCCAGACCGGCCGCCGAAGGAGATACTCAGCAACGGCTGATCTTTCCAACATACGAGCTGTTTCATCAGATGCTGCCGCCCGTCAGGCTGGCAATTCTTGAAGCGCTGGTCGCGCTGCCGCCCATGAGTGTCGGAGAACTGGCAGAGCGGCTGGGCCGGGAAGTGCAAGCCGTTGAGAAAGACATTGCCTCCATGGCCAGCGAGGGGATCGTCGATCTGGACGAGGCCGGAAACATCGATTTTCCGTTCGACAAGATACACGTTGAGTTCAGCGTGGATGGGCGGACCAGGTCTGCTGCCTGACGCAAAGTTCTTTGCGTCGGCGCTGCCCATCCCCTATGGTCCGGCGTTTTTTCGACCCGGCCCGATCATGACTGACACCCTTCGCCCGACGCCGCAGCCCGGCATCCTGAACATCGCGCCCTATGTACCGGGTCGCTCCGACGCGCCGGTCGGGGTGCGGCTGGTGAAGCTTTCGGCCAACGAGTCGCCGCTGGGGGCAAGCCCCAGCGCCCTCGCGGCCGCGCGGGCGACGGCGGAGCGGATGTTCGTCTATCCCGAGGGGTCGTCGCGGGAGCTACGGACGGCGCTGGGCGAGGTGCACGGGCTCGACCCCGACCGCCTCATCTGCGGCTTCGGCTCGGACGACCTGCTGCACCTGTTGGCGCAAGTGTACCTCGGGGTGGGCGACGAGGCGGTGATGAGCGCGTACGGCTTCAACGTCTATCCGATCATCACCCGCGGCGCCTCGGCCGAGATCGTCATGGTGCCGGAGAAGGACTACCGGGCCGATGTCGATGCGCTGCTCGCGGCAGTGACGCCTAAGACGCGCGTGCTGTGGCTCGCCAACCCGAACAACCCGACGGGGACGTATCTTTCGACCGAGGAGGTGGAGCGGCTGCATCGCGGACTCAGGCGGGACATCCTGCTGGTGGTTGACAATGCCTACGCCGAATACGTGACGGCGGACGACTACTCGGTCGGTGTTGGGCTGGTCGACCGGGCCGAAAACGTGGTGATGGTGCGCACCTTCTCGAAGATGGGCATCGCGGGCGAGCGGGTGGGCTGGATGTATGGGCCGCCGCACATCGTCGATGCGGTGAACCGCATCCGCGGGCCGTTCAACGTGTCGCTGTCCGGGCAGGCGGCGGCGGCGGCCGCGGCGCGAGACATCGAGTTCACCGGGAGGCTGCGCGAGCACAATGCGCGGTGGCGTACCTGGCTGACAGATGCGCTGCAGTCGAACGCCATCCGGGTGCCGCCGAGCCAGGGCAATTTCGTGCTGGCGCTGTTCCAGGACACGGGGACGGCGAAGGCGGCGTTCACGGCGCTGCGCGACAAGGGGCTGCTGGTGCGCGAGATGCATGGCTACGGCATCCCCGAGGGCTTGCGCATCTCGATCGGGCTCGAGGCGCACATGCGGGCCGTGGTCGACGTGCTCAAGGATTTTGGGGCGCCGGGGGCGCGTGAGTGATGTTCGAGAAAATCGCACTTGTCGGCATCGGCCTCATCGGCTCGTCGATCGCCCGGGCGGTGAAGCTCAAGGGGCTCGCGAAGAGTATCGCCATCACCACCCGCAAGCCGGCGACGCTGGAGGAGGCGCGCGCCCTCGGGCTCGGCGACAGCTACACGCTCGATGCGGCCGAGGCCGTGACCGGCGCCGACCTCGTGATCATCTGCACCCCGATCGGGGCCTATGGGCAGGTGATGCAGGACATCGCAGGTTCGCTGCAGCCCGGCGCCATCCTTTCAGATGTCGGCTCGGTGAAGCGGCACGTGATGAAGGTGATCGAGCCGCTGGTGCCGGCCGGGGTGCATTTCATCCCCGGCCACCCGCTGGCCGGCACCGAGTATTCGGGCCCGAAGGCCGGGTTCGCCGAACTGTTCGAGGGCCGCTGGTGCGTGCTGACCCCGGCACCGACGGTCGATCGCATCGCCGTGGACCGGCTGATCTCGTTCTGGGGCGCGCTCGGCAGCAAGGTCGAGGTGATGGACGCCGGGCACCATGACCTGACGCTCGCCATCACCAGCCACGTGCCGCACCTCATCGCCTACAACATCGTCGGCACGGTCGACGATCTCGAGGCGGCGACACAGCAGGAGGTGATCAAGTTCTCGGCCTCCGGCTTCCGCGACTTCACCCGCATCGCGGCCAGCGACCCGGTGATGTGGCGCGACATCTTCCTGACCAACCGCGATGCGGTGCTGGAAATGCTGGGGCGCTTCCTCGAGGACCTGAGCCGGCTGCAGCGCGCCGTGCGCGTGGGCGACGGCCCGGCGATGGAGGAACTGTTCACGCGGACCCGCGCCATCCGGCGCTCGATCATCACGGCCGGGCAGGAAACCGCGGCGGCGGATTTCGGCCGGCCGCATGGGGCGCCCGAGACCGGTGCGCCGGTGCCGCCGCCGCTCGACACCCCGGAGGTGGGGCTGCGCGAGCACGGGGGCGGCGAGGACGCCTGATCCCGAGGTTCAGAACGCCGGCAGCAGCTCGGCGAGCAGGAAGCCGGCGAGGGTGACGCGGCCGTCGGCAATGGCGAGGGTGTTGGTGCTGGTGCCGTCGGCGGCGGGCATGCCCTTGAAGGCGGCGATCTGCAGGGGCGGCACGCGGTAGGCCGAGAGCAGCCGGTCAAGCACGCCCCTGGTGGTGTAGGTGACCTGGCCGTTGGCGAGCCCGGTGGGGCCGAGGCTCACTTCGCCGGCGATCTCGAACTTCTCGTCGGGGCTGGGCTGGGTGCCCTGGAACCTGACCAGCGTCAGCTTGCCGCCGCGGCCCTGCCAGGCGCGGATTGCGTCGGGCGCCAGCAGGTCGTTGAGGTCGTCGGGCAGCTGGTCGATCCGGGCTTCCAGCGTCGACTGCGCGTTGGCGAGCTGCAGCTCGGGGAAGGCGAGGTTGTCGAGGCTGGCATAGAGGCCGAGCGTGGCGGTGCCGGCAGCCTTGTCGCGCCCCTCCGGCAGGTCGACGAGGTGGGCCTCGACATGGTCGGCGCGCATCCGCTGCACGTCGCCGAACACGGTGTCGGTCCAGGCGACGCCGTCCGCAACCAGCGAGATGTTGGCGATGCGCCAGCCGGCGCCGCTGAAGCCCTCGAGGATGTCGCGGCTGGCGAGGCGGCCGCTCGCCTGCAGGCCGGTGAAGTCGACGCGGCTCTGCGCGCCCGAGAAGGCGTCGGCAAGGGTGAGCGGCGCCTTGGCGGAGACCAGCACGTGGGTGGGGTTGTAGGCCATCGCCGAGGCGCGGAGACCGGCGACCGTCAGGGTCAGGTCCTGCCGGACCAGCGTGGCGTCGGCGCATTCGAGGTCGAAGCGGAACGGGAAGCCGGTGACGTTCAGCGTGCCGCAGGTGAGCCTGGGGTCGGTTTCGCCGTCGTTCGCCGCCAGCGCCGCCACCTGCGTGCGCAGCTCGCCGGCGGCCCAGACCCAGCCACCGGACCAGAGCCCGACCACGAGGACGATCGCGATCAACAGGGCGGCGAACTTGCGCAAGTCGGGACTCTCCATGTCGGCGCGCCGGTTGCGCCGGCCGGACCGTACCGGTACGAACGTGACGGCGGCAAGGCGGGCGCGCTTCAGTATGCAGGACAATTCATCGCACTGGGTGTTCGGCTACGGCTCGCTGATCTGGCGGCCGGGCTTCGCCTCGATGAGCCAGCAGCAGGCGACCATGCCGGGCGTGCACCGGCGGCTCTGCGTCTACTCGTATCGCCATCGCGGCACCGAGCGGCAGCCGGGGCTGGTGTTCGGGCTGGTGCGCGGCGGCTCGTGCCGGGGCATGGCGTTCGAGGTGCATCCGGCCGAGTGGGCCGAGGTGCACGCGTATCTCTCCGAGCGCGAGATGGATCGCGGGGTGTATCGGGAGGCGCTGCGGCCGATGCGGCTAGCGGACGGACGCCGGGTGACGGCGCTGGCGTTCCTCGTCGACGACAAGCACGCGCAGTTCGCGGGCCGGCTGACCGCGGCGGAGCAGGCGCGGCTGGTGCGGATGGGCGTCGGCGAATCGGGGCCGAACCCGGAATACGTGCTGGAGACGGCGCGGCACCTGCTGGCGCTGGGGATACGCGACCGGGCCATCGACGAGGTGGTCGCAGAGCTGACGGTGGACCTGCCGGTGGCGGGAACGGCTTGAGTTGGGCGGGAGGTCGTGCCGCAAACCCTCGTCCTTCGACAGGCTCAGGATGAGGGTTTGGGGAAGGGTGGTGGCGGAACTGACGGTGGATCTGCCGGTGGTGGGGACGGCGTGAGGTTGGTCGGGTGGTGGTGCCGCAAACCCTCGTCCTTCGACAGGCTCAGGATGAGGGTTTGTGAAGGGCGGTGCCGGATGAGTGTTGTGACGACAGGCTCAGGAGGAGGGTTTGGGGAAGGGCAGCGACGGTTGCAGCCAATCGGCGCCGCCGACGCCGTCACCTCATCCTGAGCTTGTCGAAGGACGAGGTGGCCTGCGCCGGCTAGGCTGCGCTGAGGCCGATGGCGGGTTCGGCGGCTTCGAGGTCCCAGATGACGGTGAGGCGCTCGACCTCGTCGGGGCTCGTCTCGACCTGGAAGACGCGGTCGGCGCAATCCATGGCGAGGCGGAAGCGGGCCCGGCTAACCGGATCGGAGACGAGGTCGGCGGCGGCGCCGACCCAGAGCACCATGGGGCCGAGCGCGATCAGGTGGAGTTCGTCGCCGGCGAAGCTGAAGGCATCGAGGCGCTCGGGGGCGAGGGCGTAGAACCGTCCGGATCGGCCGCGCCAGTTCACCGGCCGCGCCATGCCCTCGGCCATCACGTCACGATCGAACACCGGTACCATGCCCACGCCCCTTCGACTCCCGTGAAGAGAACAAATATAGAACAAAACTTAAGGAATCGTCAAGATCACCACGCCGACCCACAATATCTATGGGGTCGGCGTGAAGTGGCGTCAAGCAGTAGTGGTGGCGTCGGATGCCGGTCCGGGCGGGTGGCCGGCCTTCAGCGCCTCGAACTGCGCGAACATGTCGTCCGGGATCGGGCGGGCGAGACCTTCCTCGTAGGCCTGGAGCAGCAACTCGTTGGTGCTGCCCTCGATGGCGCCGATCAGCCGGGCGCGGAACTCCTCGGGCGGCAGGCCGGGCGGGATGGCCGGGAGGAAGCGGGCGCGGGCGGTGCCGCGCCACAGCAGCGGCGAGTTGCGGCCCCAGAACAGGCCTGAGTTCACGGCGGCGGGGACGACGGGGACGTTCAGCCCCTGGTACAGGCGGACGATGCCCCACTTGTAGTCGTACGCGTCGAGCGGCGCCTTCCGGGTGCCTTCGGGGAAGATGATGATGCGGGCGCCGCGGTCGAGCGCCGCCTTCGCGTCCTCC
>JBQCFF010000474.1:0-5816 GCA_051959485.1 Devosia sp.
GTTCTCGAGCGCTTCCTGCGCCTCCTGCTCCTCCTCGTGCGATACCGCCAGCTCGCGGTACATCTTCCAGCACACCCAGAGCAGCAGCAGGCCACCGGCGATCAGCAACCCGCCGCCCAGCGTGAGCAGGTGGCTGGTGATCAGGGCGAAGCAGATGCGCAGCACCGTGGCCGCAGCGATACCGATCAGGATGGCCTTGCGCCGCAGGTCCGGCGCCAGGCCGGCCGCGGCCAGTCCGATGACCACCGCGTTGTCGCCGGCCAGGACCAAATCGATCATGATGACATTGAAGAATGCTGCCAACGCCGATGCATCGATGCCGAGCATGCTTCACTGTCTCCGTCGGATTGTCTGGCTGATGAATATCGGGGCTATGTAGGACCGGATCGCGGGGCTGTGAAGGGCCCGCCGCGAACAATCCGTCCTCAAGCTGCGGCGGCGCACATTTTGTCGCAAGGAAATCCCGCGCCCCGGCTCGCGTTCGCCCGCGGCCGTCCGGGGCGTCCGCCCATGGCTGCGAACGGCCTCGTCCGAGCCGATCACCAACAAAGTTCGGATTGGGTGTGGACAAGCCCACCCTGCCCTGCTAGTCACCCCGCCGCCGGGTGTGTAGCTCAGATGGTAGAGCAGCTGACTCTTAATCAGCGGGTCCACGGTTCGAGTCCGTGCACACCCACCAACCTTCGCGGCGCTGTCGATTCCTGTTCGACAGGCCCTCGGAAACGAGGGCTGCCGCGGTTGGACGACAGGCGAATCTCAGCTTCGTCCCGCAAGCTGTGCACCATTCAGTCGGACACCCGGATCGGGTCGTCGATCAGGCTGATCTCCTCCACGTTGCGAGCGTCCGGCTCCTGCTTCATGGCGCGGGTGATGGCCAGTTCGTCCTTCTCGTGCTGCCCGAGCGCCTGCTCGTCGGCGATTGCCTGATCCACCAGCCCAAGGTCGCGCTGGATGCGGATGACGGCCTGTGCATCGCCGGAGCCGGCAGCGGCGCGACGTTCCGTGACGAGCGCGGTGCGAATCGACGTGAGGGCATTGATGTCGTGCTGGCTCATGGGCACCTCTTCTGGAGAACTCACCAGATCAATTCCCGAGACGCCCGCTGGGTTGCGCGGGCAGCGCCCAAGCTGCAATAGAGGATCGCATCTGCCGGAGGGCGTCGCGGCGCCGACCATCGACCGCGGGGGAATCGCGCCACATGGAATACAGCCAGCTCTTCGACGCTTCGGCCGTCTGGATTGCCGACAACGTCACGCGCGTCCTCACCGCCTTCCTGATCCTGTTCGTCGGCTTCTGGCTGGCCCGCGTGATCTCGCGGCAGGCACGATCGCTGCTGCCGCACACGCGCCGAATCGACAACACGCTGGCGCCGCTGCTCTCGCAGGTGGTGCGCTACGGCATCATCATCATCACAATAGTGGTGGCCCTCAGCCAGTTCGGCATCCAGACCACCTCGATCCTGGCGGTTCTGGGCGCGGCGGGCCTCGCCATCGCCCTCGCGCTGCAGGGCACCCTCAGCAACATCGCCTCGGGCGTGATGCTGATCTGGCTGCGCCCGTTCAGTGTCGGCGATGCCATCGACGCCGAGGGGATCACCGGCAGCGTGACCGAGATCGGGCTGTTCGCGACCGAACTCAGGACGTACGACGGCATCTTCATCTTCGTTCCCAACTCGCGGCTGTGGAACGCCAAGATCATGAACTACTCGCGCGAAGCGAACCGCATGGTGGAGATCAAGATCGGCATCGGCTACGAGGCCGACATGGGCAAGGCGCGCGACGTGCTGCTCGACGTGGCAAGGAAGGACGCGCGCGTCCTCGTCAACCCTGCCCCCACCGTGCATGTGGGCACGCTCGGCACCCTCTCGGTCGAGGCGGTGCTGCGCGCCTGGACCAGGAACTCCGACTGGTGGAGCGCCAAGATCGAACTGACCGAAAAGGGCAAGGCAGCACTCGAGGCGGCAGAAATCCGCATCCCCTATTCGCAGATCGCCGGACTGGACAACAGCGGCTGAGACGAGGCCGGACGGCCCGGCTATGCGTGGCCGTTGAGCCCGCGGAACGCCGCCTGACCCCAGATCGCCTCGACCTGCTGGTTCTTGCCGCAGCCGACGCGATAGCGGGCGTAGTGCTGGGCGCGGGTGAGCCCGTTCGGCAGCAGTTCCGAGCCCTGCCAGAAGTTCTGGTGGTAGTCCTCCGCCGGCCAGAATGTCGGAGCCATGGCGATCACCGTGGCAACCGGCTTGCCGAGGTCCTTGGCCACCTGATCCTTGGCCGCCTGCGCCTCCTTCAGCTCCTCGCCGCTGCCGGCGTAGATCGCGGTGGTGTAGCTTTCGCCGAAGTCGCAGAACTGGCCGCGCGTATCGATCGGGTCGATGAGGTGGAAGTAGGTGTCGAGCAGCTTTTCGTAGCTGGTGACGGACGGGTCGTACTCGACCTTGACTGCTTCCCGGTGCCCCGTGGTCTCGGTCACCACCTGCTCGTAGGTCGGGTTGTTGACGTGGCCGCCGATGTAGCCGGAGGTCGTGGAAATGACGCCCGGCGCGTGATCGAAATCGCTCTCGACCGACCAGAAGCAGCCGCCCGCGAAGATCGCTACCGCGGTCTCGGCGCCCTGGGCGGCGGTCATCGTCATCGCGCCCGCCAAGGCCACTGCGAGTGCCAGCTTGTTCCTGTACATAATATTCCCCCTCAGATGCTGCGGCAGTAGTGAACCCGTGTGGCCGTCACGTACAATACAAAGAAACGTGCAGCTTCGGGGAGGAGCCGCTCCCGCTGTTTGCCGGTTGCGGACCGGCACGGAGCGGCTACTCTCCGCGCCACCATGCGATCGCTTCTCACCACCATCGCCCAAGGACTTCCCGACACGGTACCCTTCACCGGGCCGGAGGCGCTGGAGCGCCGCACGGGAATCACCTTCCGCGCGCGCGTCGGCGCGAATGAAAGCGGCTTCGGGCCGTCGCCCCGGGTGATCGAGGCGGTTCGCGCCATGGCGCCCGGCATGTGGATGTATGGCGACCCGGAAGTGTTCGAGCTGAAGGCGGCGCTCGCAGCCAGGCTCGGCGTGCCACAGGCGAACGTCGTGGTCGGGGAAGGCATCGACGGCCTGCACGGCCTGATCGCCCGGCTGATCATCGCGCCCGGCGACGTGGCGGTCACCTCGCTCGGGGCCTACCCGACCTTCAACTATCATGTCGCCGGCTTCGGCGGCCGCACCGTCTTCCTGCCTTACGCGGGGTATCGCGAGGACCTCGGCGGGCTGGCCGAGGCGGCCCGGCGCGAGCGGGCCAAGGTGGTCTATCTCTCCAACCCCGACAATCCGATGGGCACCTGGTGGAGCGCGAGCGAAATTTCGGCGTTCCTCGACGCGGTACCGGAAGAGACGCTGGTGCTGCTCGACGAGGCCTATTGCGAGACGGCGCCGGCGGACACCCTGCCCCCGCTACAGCCGGAGCGGCCCAACGTCATCCGCACCCGCACCTTCTCCAAGGCCTATGGCCTGGCGGGCATGCGGGTCGGCTACGCCATCGGCGAGGCGAGCTTCATCAAGGCGTTCGACAAGGTGCGCAACCACTTCGGCGTGACCCGCGCCAGCCAGGTAGCGGCGCTGGCGGCGCTGGGCGACGAGGCGTGGCTGCGCAGCGTGGTCGAGCGGGTCGACGTCGCACGGCATCGCCTCTACGCCGTGGCGCAGGAGAACGGGCTCGCTGCCGTCGAATCGGCAACCAACTTCGTCGCCATCGACTGCGGCCGGGACGGCGCCTTCGCCGCCGGCGTGCTCAAGGCGCTGGAGCGGCGCGGGGTGTTCGTGCGCAAGCCGGGCGCGTCCGGTCTCGACCAGCACATCCGGGTTAGTGTCGGCCCCGAGCCGGAGATGGAGGTAGTGGCCACCGAGTTGCCGGCGGCGTTGCGGGAGGCGGCGGGAGGTTGAACGTGGGCGACATGATCGAACTGATCGGCCTGCCCACCGACGCCGGCGCATCGCATCGCGGCGCGGTCATGGGGCCGGCGGCGCTGCGCGTCGCCGAACTCAGCCGCCGGCTGGGGAAACTCGGCTACGCCGTCAGGGACCTGGGCGACCTCGCCGTGCAGTCGCACCTGCCGGCCGCTGACCAGATCCAGGCGCTGGCGAAGCTCGCCAGCGAGGCCGGCTTCGCCAGCCTGGGACGCGGTGCCCTGCCGATCTTCCTGGGCGGTGACCACTCCATTTCCATGGGGACTGTCGCCGGGGTCGCCCGGCATTGCCGCGACACGGGCAAGCCGCTCTTCGTGATCTGGATCGACGCGCACGGCGATTTCAACACGCCGGCGACCAGCGAGACCGGCAATATCCACGGCATGTCGCTCGCCCTGCTCTGCGGCGAACCGGTATTCACCACCGACCCGGATTGGTTCGCCCCGGTCGACCCGGCGCAGGTGGCCATTTTCGGCGCCCGTTCGCTCGACCAGGCCGAGCGCGACCTGATCGTCGACCGCGGCATCGAGCTGGTCGACATGCGGGAGATCGACGAGCGCGGCGTCGTGGCGCCGCTGCGCGAGTTCCTGGAGCTGGTGGTGGCTGCCGACGGTCACCTCCACGTCTCGCTCGACGTGGACGTGCTCGACCCCGCCATCGCGCCGGGGGTCGGCACGGCGGTGCCGGGTGGCCTCACCTTCCGCGAGGCCCACCTGATCATGGAAATGCTGCACGACTCCGGCTGCGTCGGCTCGCTCGATGTGGTCGAGTTGAACCCGTTCCTCGATCACGCCGGACGCAGCGCGGTGCTGCTGGTCGATCTCTGTGCCAGCCTGTTCGGCCAGACGATCATCGCCCGCCCGCCGGCGTCTCCGGGACGGCGTTAGCCGCCCCGGGACCGATTTCAGCCGGCCAGTGCGCCCTGCGCCGCCGCACCGCGTTCGAGCAGCAGGCGGTTGTAGGCATTGATGTAGGCGCGTGCGGAGGCGACGAGGGTGTCCGGCTCCGCGGCATTGCCCGAAACGATGCGGCCGCCCATCTCGAGCCGGACATGGGCGCTGGCCTGCGCGTCGGTACCGCCGGTGACGCCGTCGATGGCGTAGAGCACCAGATGCGGGTCGCGGCCGACGGCCTGCTTGATGGCGTTGAAGATCGCATCGACCGAGCCGGTGCCGTCGAAGCTGGCTTTCACCTCGACGCCGTCGATCGAGATGGTGAGGTCGCAATGGTGCACGCCGCCGGTCTTGGAGACGACCTCCATGTCGACCAGCTTGATGCGGTCATCGATCGAGCCGGCCTCGTCGTCGACCAGCGCGATGATGTCGGCATCGTAGACGTGCTTCTTGCGGTCGGCGAGATCCTTGAAGCGCTGGAACGCCTCCTGGAAGGCATTGTCGCCAAGCTCGTAGCCCAGTTCCCTCAACTTGTCCTTGAAGGCGGCGCGGCCCGAGTGCTTGCCCATCACCAGCGTGGTTTCGAGGATGCCGACCGAAGCCGGGGTCATGATCTCGTAGGTTTGTGCGTTCTTCAGCATGCCATCCTGGTGGATGCCGCTCTCGTGCGCGAAGGCGTTCTTGCCGACGATCGCCTTGTTGAACTGCACCGGGAAATTGGCCGCCGCGGACACGATCCGGCTGGCGCGGCTCAGGTGCGTCGAGTCGATCTCGGTGTCGTAGGGCATGGCGTCGCCGCGGGTGCGGAGCGCCATCACCACCTCTTCCAGCGCGGCATTGCCGGCGCGTTCGCCGAGGCCGTTGATGGTGCACTCGATCTGCCGCGCGCCACCGCGCACTGCCGCCAGCGAGTTGGCGACGGCGAGGCCCAGGTCGTTGTGGCAGTGGGCCGAGAAGATCACCTTGTCG
>JBQCFF010000475.1:0-12958 GCA_051959485.1 Devosia sp.
CAAGAAGGCCATGGTCGGGGTCACCATCCTCGCCATCGTTATCCTCGTCGCCATCTTCGCCCCGCTGCTCACCGAATACAGCCCGACCCAGCGCGTCGGCCGGCCGCACCAGGCGCCGTCGGCCGACCACCTGCTCGGCACCACGCGGCTCGGCTACGACGTCTTCACCCGCATGCTCCACGGCGCCCGCGTCTCCCTCGCCGTCGGCTTCGGCGCCGGGCTGCTGATCACGGTGATCGGCACCGTGCTCGGCATCATCGCCGGCTACAAGGGCGGCGTGGTCGACGAGGTGATCACCTTCTTCACCAACATGATCCTCGTCATTCCCAACCTGCCGCTGCTGCTGGTGCTCGCCGCCTTCATCGGCCAGGCGAGCCCGCTGGTCATCGCCGTCATCCTGGGCTTCACCTCATGGGCCTGGGGCGTGCGGGTGACGCGCTCCGAAACCCTGTCGATCCGGCAGCGCGATTTCGTCAAGTCGGCCGAGATGCTGGGCGAACCGGGCTGGCGCATCATGGCGTTCGAGATCTTCCCCAACCTCATCTCGATCGTCGGCATCAACTTCATCGGCAGCGTCATCTTCGCCGTCATCACCGAGGCGACGCTGGAGTTCCTCGGGCTGGGCGATCCGAACACCGTCTCCTGGGGCATCATGCTCTACAACGCGCAGAATTCCTCGGCGCTGTCGGTCGGGGCGTGGTGGGACCTGCTCACCCCCTGCATCGCGCTCGCCACCCTCGGGCTGGGGCTGGCGCTCATCAACTTCGCCATCGACGAGATCGCCAACCCGCGGCTCCGGACCGGCGGCATGCTGGTGCGCTGGGCCGGGCTGATCCGGCGCGGGGAGGGCACGCTATGAGCGACCCCATCCTGTCGGTGCGCAACCTGTCGATCGACTATGTCGGCCCCAGGACCGATTTCCACGCGGTCAGGGACGTCAGCTTCGATATCGGCCGCGGCGAGTTCTTCGGCCTCGCCGGAGAGTCCGGCTGTGGCAAGAGCACCATCGCCTTCGCCATCAGCCGGCTGCACCGCCCGCCCGCCCTGATCCGCACCGGCAGCCAGATCCTGCTCGACGGCCGCGACGTGCTGGCGCTCGACGACAGGGCGCTGCGCGAGCTGCGCTGGCGCGAGGTGGCGATGGTGTTCCAGAGCGCCATGAACTCGCTCAACCCGGTGCTCACCATCGAGCGGCAGTTCTACGATGTGCTCCGCACCCACACCGGCGCCTCGCGTTCCACCGCCCGCGACCGCGCCGCCGAACTGCTGGCGCTGGTCGATATCCCGGCCGACCGGCTGTCGGCCTATCCGCACCAGTTGTCGGGCGGCATGCGGCAGCGCGTCGTCATCGCCATCTGCCTCGCCCTCAACCCCAAGCTCTTGATCATGGACGAGCCGACCACGGCGCTCGACGTGGTGGTGCAGCGCGAAATCCTCGAGCGCATCCACAAGCTCCGGGCGGAGCTCGGCTTCGCAGTGCTGTTCATCACCCACGACCTGGCCCTGATGGTGCAGGTGAGCGACCGCATCGGCATCATGCTCGAGGGCCAGCTGGTCGAGGTCAACGACGCGCAGGCGATTTATCGCTCGCCGCAGCACCCCTACACGCGCAAGCTCTGGGCCTCGATCCCGCGCCTTACCGGCGAGCGGGTGGGGCAGGGGGCGGCATGAGCGACACGGCCCCCATCATCGCCCTGGACAACGTCTCGAAGGTGTTCCACCGGGCCGGCGGCGCCGTGCACGCGGCGCGCTCGGTGTCGCTGGCGCTCCACCCCGGCCGCACCCTCGCGCTGGTCGGCGAGTCCGGCTCGGGCAAGACCACGGCCGCCCGCCTGATCATGCGCGAATACCGGCCGGACGAGGGGCGGCTGCTGTTCCGCGGCGCCGCGGTCGAAGGCAGTTCGGCCGCCAGCCTCCGGGCCTATCGCAGCGCCGTGCAGATGGTGTTCCAGGATCCGTTCTCGTCGCTCAACCCGGTGCACACCGTCCGCCACCACCTCGAGCGGCCGCTGCGGCTGCACCAGCCCGGCCTCGGGCGCCCCGAGCGGCAGGCCGCCATGGCCGAGGTGCTCGCCCGCGTGCAGCTCGATCCGGCACTGATCCTGCCCAAGTACCCGCACGAGCTCTCGGGCGGCCAGCGGCAGCGCATCAGCATCGCGCGCGCCTTGGCGGTCAACCCGGAGGTGATCATCGCCGACGAGCCCACCTCGATGCTCGACGTCTCGGTCCGGCTCGGCATCCTCAACCTGCTCAACGACATGAAGCGGCAGCTGAAGCTTGCCGTGCTCTACATCACCCACGACATCGCCACCGCCCGCTACGTCGCCGAGGAGATCATGGTGATGTATGCCGGCCAGATCGTCGAGTGGGGCGAGACCGAGCGCGTGCTCGCCACCCCGCAGCACCCCTATACCCGCCTGCTGCTGTCCGCTGTCCCCGACCCGGACCGCCGCTTCGGCGAGGCGCGCTTCGACGACGAGCTCCACCGCATCGAGGCGATCCGCCGGCAATCGGCCATCGCCCAGCCCGAGGTGCGTGAAATCGCAACGAACCACTTCATCCGGCCGATGCCGGCCTAGGCGCTCAGAGGCGGCGAAAGGCCGTCGGCTCGCCGCCGCCGCGGCTCGCGGTTCGCGCTACCGCCTCGGCCAGAGGCTCGACCACCACCGCCATGTGGTAGGCGTTGGCGTGGACGATATCCGTGTCGCTGGCCAGCAGCGCCACGTGCCCGCGCCAGAACACCAGGTCGCCGCGGCGCAGCGCGCCCGCCTCGATCGGCGCGCCCATCGCGGCCTGCTGGTCGCTGTCGCGCGGGCAGGGGCGTCCAGCGGCGTAGAGCGCCTGCTGCACCAGCCCGGAACAGTCGAGCCCCAGGCTCTCCCGCCCGCCCCACAGGTAGGGCGTCCCGACGAACCGCTCCGCCACCGCCACGAAATCCGCCGCCGCCTCGCCGATCGGAGCGAGGTGCTCCGCGACGAACCAGCCGCCTGCGGTCTGCACGAAGCGGCCCTCGCGCCCCTCCTCGCGAACCAGCGCATTCAGCGAATAGAGCCCCACCGGCGCGGACTTTATGCTGGGCGCACTGAACCCGTAGGTCCGCAGCGCCCGCACCGTATGCGTCGGCGCCGGCCCCGGCGCGCCGAACGCGGCAGCCGCGACATACCCCACATAGCCGTCACGCTTCGCCTGCCCGAAGGCCCAGCCATCCGCTTCGTCCAGCACCTCGAACGTCTCGCCGAACAGCAGCTGGTCCAGCTGCTCGGCGTCGGCCTCGGCCGCCCGGCGGAGCGCCGCCGACGGCACCACCGCCTGGCGCAGCGTCGTTTCGATGTAGCGGTCGGCCGGCACGATGCCCTGCAGCGAGCGTGCTGCAACGCCGTCGCGCGCGAGGATCAACCGATTGTCGAGCAAGCCAGGTCTCCGCGCCTCGATGCGTGTGGGTCAGGACTTCCGGCGCGCCACCATGACGTCGCACGCGACGGAGGCCATGATGTCCATGGCGGTGCTGCCGAACACCACGTCCATCATCCCCTGGTGGCCGTAGGTCCCGGTGACCACGAGGTCGATGTCCTTGTCGGCGGCGTAGCTGCTGATCAGCGGGGCCGCGGCGCCGAGTTCGGCGACGATCTGCACCTGCGAGGCGGCGGCCGGGCCGGCGAGTTCGGTGAGCAGCGCCCGGCATTCCGCGATCACGCTGGGGCGCATCGACTGCTCCAGCTCCCGCCGGTCACCGGCAAGGCCCCGATAGGGGATGTCGAAGGCGTTGAACAGCGTCAGGCGTCCGGGTCCGAACAGCCCCAGGGCCAGTTCCAGCGCCGCGTGCGAGGTATCGGTCAGGTCGGTGGCGACCAGCACCCGGCGCGGCGCCGTGGCGAGCCGCTTCTTGACCACGAGCACCGGCGCGTGGGCGCGCTTGGCCAGTTGCGGCACCATCGCGCCCAGGTTGTCGCGGCCGAAGATGTCCTCGCGCGCGATGCCGGTAATGATCAGGTCGGTGCTCTCGCGCGTCGCCGCCTCCAGCACCACGTCGAGCGGCTTGCCCTCCTTGATCTCGATCGCGGTCTCGACCCCCTCCCAGCCGGGATAGTCGAAGAGCAGCTTCAGGCGGGCGGCCTCCACCGGGTCGATGCCCCGGCGCCAGGATGGCTGGTCGCTGCGGGTGGCCGACTGCTCGACGGCGTGCACGATCAGCAGGCGGGCATCCCAGTGGCGCGCCAGGTGCACGGCCCGGTCGAACGCGCGATCCGTGCGGGCGGCGAGGTCGGTTGCCAGCGTGATGTGGCGCAGGCTCATGCGCTGGGTTTCGGACATGCATCCCTCCATCCCCACCGTCCCCGAAACGCCTGCCGAACGCAAGCCGGCTCGCCGGAGCCGCTCAGCGCTTCGGCGGAGCTGCCGCGCCTTGCCCGGCGTTCACCTTGTCCTCGTCGACCTTCAGTCCTTCCGCCCGGTCGCGATAGAGCGCCGCCCGGGCGAGCAGCATCAGCGTGACCGGGGTTGTGACGGTGACGAACACCAGGATCAGCAGTTCGTGCAGCACCGGCCGCGCCTCGGAAGCCGAGAAATACAGCATCGAGGCAAGCAGGATGAAGCCGGCGCCGTAGCTGGTGCCCAGCGTCGGTGCGTGGACGCGCTGGTAGAACGTCTTGAAGCGGGCGAGCCCGATCGTCCCGACCAGCGTGATCACGGCGCCGACGATGAGGCAAAGCGCGACGGGAATGGCGGCCCAGTCGGGCAGGGTCTCGAGCGAGCTCATTCGATCACCTCGCCGCGCATCAGGAACTTGGCCAGTGCCGCCGTCGCCACGAAGCTCAAGAGCCCGATCACCAGCGCCGCCTCGAAGTAGATGGTCCGCGACGTGCTGATGCCGAACACGACGAGCAGCAGCATGGCGTTGAGGTACAGGCTGTCGAGCGCCAGCACCCGGTCCTGCGACCGCGGCCCCTTGAAGAGGCGCCAGCACGAGACGCACAAAGCGAGGCCGAGCAGCAGCTGCGAAATCAGGATGGCGAGGCCTACGATCTGGGCGGTCATCGGAAGATCTCCAGGAGCAGGGATTCGTAGTCGTGCTTCACCGCCTGTCCCCAGGCGACGCCGTCCCCGGTGTCGAGCACGTGCACCAGCACGGTGCTGGCCGCCGAGTTGTGGCTGACCCAGGCGCTGCCGGGCGTTGCGGTGATGATGCATGCGAGGATCGCGAGCCCGTCCGGGTGCCGCAGTTCCAGCGGAATGGTCACGAACACCGACCGTGGCTCCCGCCCGCTGATGATCAGCCGCAGCACCGCGAGGTTGGATTTCGCGATGTCCAGCAGCACCCGCCCGAGGAGCCGCAGCACCGTCAGGAGCGGGCGGCGCCGGCCACGCGGCAGCTGCAGGGCCGCGGCGCCGCCGCAGCCGAGGGTGGCGACGATCGCCGCCAGCAGCAGCTGGCCCGGCTCCACGCTCTGGGACAGCAGCAGCCACATGGCGAACAGGCCGGCCCAGAGTGCCGGGTAGGGCAGGAAACGGCTCATGGCTGTGCTCCCTTGCCACCCGGGTTGCCGAGCACGGCGCCGATATACTCGGTCGGTGAATGGAGGCTGGCGGCCATCGCCTCCAGGTACGACATCGCCGGAGCCGCCAGCACCGTCAGCACGATGCAGAGGCCGAGGAACAGCGCCACGGGGCCGATCTCCACCACCCGCACGCGCGGGGTGCCACCCTCCGCCGGCACCCAGAAGCGGTTGATACCGCTGCGCAGCAGGGCAATCATCGTCGAGACGCCCGAAACGAGCAGCAGGGCGATCATCACCCAGGTGGCCGGCGAGACGGCGCCGGCCTGCCCCGCATCGCTCTCCACCATGCCGACCATCAGCATGAACTTGGCGAAGAAGCCCGACAGCGGCGGCATGCCGGCGAGCAGGATGGCGCAGAGCGCAAAGCTGACGCTCAGGATCGCCATGGTGCCGGGGATGGCGATCCCGACCTCCTCCTCGTGCTCCAGTTCCTCCTCGTCGCCGAAGGCCTCGAGCGTCACCGCCATGATGTCGGCTTCCGGGGCGCGGCCGCGCTCCATCAGTTCGCAGAGCAGGAACAGCGCCGCGACCGTCAGGGTGGAGACCACCAGGTAGTAGATGGCGCCCGCCGTCACGGCCGGGTCGTCGTAGCTCAGCATCGCCAGCAGGGTGCCGGACGAGACCAGCAGGCTGAACGCCACCATGCGCGGCAGGTCCTGCGAGGCCAGCACGCCCACCGTGCCGAAGACGATGGTGGCGAGCCCGCCGTAGAACAGCCATTCGTGCCCGAAGCCGGCGAGGCCATTGGCGGTGAGCAGGGCCGAGAACCGCAGCAGCACATAGATTCCCACCTTGCTCATGACGGCGAAGATCGCCGCGGCGGGCGCACTGGCGACGGCATAGGCAGTGGGCAGCCAGAACCCGACCGGCCACATCGCCGCCTTGGCCAGGAAGGCGAGGCCGAGCAGCGCCAAGCCGGCCTCGAGCAGGCTGCGCGATTCCGGCGCCACTGTGGTGATCCGCGCGGCCACGTCGGCCATGTTGAGCGAGCCGGTGACGCCGTAGATGAGGCTGACGCCGAGCAGGAACAGGAACGAAGCGGCGAGGTTGAAGGCGATGTAGTGCAGCCCGGCGCGGACGCGGGCGCTGCCCGATCCGTGCAGCAGCAGGCCGTACGAGGCGGCGAGCAGCACCTCGAAGAACACGAACAGGTTGAACAGGTCACCGGTGAGGAACGCACCGTTCAGCCCCATCAGCAGGAGCTGGAACAGGGTATGGAAGTGGGCGCCGGCGCGATACCAGCGCGCTGCCGCGAAGCTGAGGGCGCCCACCGCGAGCACCGCCACCAGCACCACCATCACCGCCGCGAGGCGATCACCCACGAGGTTGATGGCGATCGGGACCGGCCAGTCACTTGTCCGGTAGACGGCCGTCACCGCATCGTCGGTCGCGCCGACTTCGCGCAGCAGCAGCACGCTGACGGCCAGCAGCAGCAGCGTGGCGGCGATGTTGATGCCGAGCTTCACCGCGTGGTGCCGCTCGTTGATCAGCGTGAGCAGCACGCCGGCGAGCAGCGGCAGCAGGATGGGCAGGCTGAGCAGGTGACCGCCGAACATCGTCATCTCAGCGCTCCCGGCCGTCGACATGGTCGGTGCCGGTCAGGCCGCGCGCGGCGAGCAGCACCACGAGGAACAGCGCCGTCATGGCAAAGCCGATGACGATCGCCGTCAGCACCAGCGCCTGCGGCACCGGGTCGGCCGAGGCGCCGGCGACCGTCTGTCCCGCCTCGAGCACCGGGGCGGCGTTGGAGCGCAGCCGCCCGGAGCTGAAGATGAACAGGTTCACCGCATAGGAGATGAGCGACAGTCCGATGATGACCTGGAAACTCCGCGGGCGGAGCAGCAGCCAGATACCGGAGCCGGCAAGCACGGCGATGCTGAGCGCGATGACGAGCTCCATTCAGGCACTTCCTCCCTGGTCGGCCGGGGCTGGCCGGGGCGCGGCGTGGGGCTCGGGCCGGGCCGAGCGCAGCGACTGGTGCGCGATGGCGATCAGGATCAGCACCGTCGCGCCGACGACGAGCACGAACACGCCGATGTCGAACAGCAGGGCGCTGGCGAGCGGCACCTTTCCGAGCAGCGGCAGCTCGGCATACTGGAAAGCTGCGGTGAGGAAGGGCAGGCCGAAGATCCAGGCCGCGGCACCGGTTGCGAGCGCCAGCAGCAGGCCGGCGCCGATCCAGTACACCGGCTTGATGCGCAGCCGATCCTCCGTCCAGCGGGTGCCGCCGGCCAGGTACTGCAGGATGAAACCGATGGCCAGCGTGATGCCGGCGATGAAGCCGCCGCCCGGCAGGTCGTGGCCGCGCAGCAGCAGGAACGCGGCAAAGGCCACGATCACCGGGAACAGCCAGCGCATCAGCACCGACGGCACCAGCAGGAAGTCCGACAGGATGGTGCCCTGCTCGAGGTCCTCGCGCCGGTTCTCGATGTCGCTCTGCAGCCGCTGCTGCTCGGGGCGCGGGATGCTGTCGGCAGCGGGCCGGAAGCGGCGCAGCAGCGCGTAGGTGGTGAGCGCCACGATGCCGAGCACGGTGATCTCGCCCAAGGTGTCGAAGGCGCGGAAATCCACGAGGATGACGTTGACCACGTTGCGGCCGCCGCCAAGCGCATAGGCGTTGTCGAGGAAGAAGCGGGTAATGCTCTCCGGCGCGTCGCGGGTCATGATCGCATAGGACAGCAGCCCCATGCCGCCGCCGGCGACGATGGCGACCGCCAGGTCGCGCAGCCGGCGGACGCTGAAACGGCTCAGCGGATCGATCTGGGCGCTTTCGAAGCGCTTGGGCAGCCAGCGCAGCCCGAGCAGGATGAGGATGGTCGTCACCACCTCGACCAGCAGCTGCGTGAGCGCGAGGTCGGGGGCGGAGTACCACACGAAGGTGACAGCGGTGGCGAGGCCGGCGCCGCCCACCAGCATCAGTGCCACCAGCCGGTGGTACTTCGCCTGCAGCGCCGCGCCCACCGCGCAGACCATGCCGACAATCCAGACCAGCACGAGCGCGGGCGCCAGTTCGGTGCCCGGCAGCGGCAGCACGCCGATGCCGCCGAGCGTCGGGATGACTGCCGCCAGCGTTGCCACCAGCACCAGCAGGCGCAACTGCGGCTGCAGCCGCCGGGTCCCCAGCAGCCGCTCGAGCAGCCGGGCCCACTTGCCCGAGAACAGGATCAGCAGGCGCTCGAAGATACGCGGGCCGACGATGTGGCCGATGAAGGGCGGGGAATCGATTCCCGGATACCGGCGCAGGAACAGGAAGAACAGGGCGCCGCCGACCAGGGCGACGAGGCTCATCACCAGCGGCATGTTGAAGCCGTGCCAGACCGACAGGCTATAGTAGGGCATGTCCGGCCCGAGCACCGAGCCCACGGCGGTGGCGAGGAAGGGGCCGATGGTGAGGCCCGGCACGATGCCGACGACGAGGCAGGCCAGCACCAGGATCTCGCTCGGCGGGCGCATCCGCGCCGGCGGCTCGTGCGGCACCCGGTCGAGGTCGGTCGGCGGCGGGCCGAAGAACACCCCGTGGATGAAGCGCAGCGAATAGGTCACGGCGAACAGGCTGGCGACCACCGCCACCGCCGGCAGCGACACGTCGACGAACGGGATCGGGTTGCGCAGCGCCGTCTCGGCGAAGAACATTTCCTTGGACAGGAAGCCGTTGAGCAGCGGCACGCCGGCCATCGCCGCGCTGGCGACGATGGCGAGCGTCGCGGTCACCGGCATGTATCTGGCGAGGCCGCTGAGGCGGCGGATGTCGCGGGTGCCGGCCTCGTGGTCGATGATCCCCGCCGCCATGAACAGCGAGGCCTTGAAGGTCGCGTGGTTCACCGTGTGGAACACCGCCGCCACCAGTGCCAGTGGCGAATTCATCCCCAGCAGGGTGACGATCAGCCCGAGGTGACTGACCGTCGAGTAGGCGAGCAGCCCCTTCAGGTCCGTCTGGAAGATGGCCGAATAGGCGCCGATCAGCAGCGTCGCGAGGCCGACATAGGTGACGATCCAGAACCACAGCGAGGTGCCGGACAGTACCGGCCAGAGCAGCGTCAGCAGGAACACGCCGGCCTTCACCAGCGTGGCGGAATGGAGGTACGCCGAGACCGGCGTCGGCGCGGCCATGGCTCGCGGCAGCCAGAACTGGAACGGAAACTGGGCACTCTTGGTGAAGGCGGCGAGCAGGATGAGCAGCAGCGTCGGCGCGTAGAGCGGGCTGCTGCGCACCTTGTCGCCCGCCGCCAGCACGACGTCGAGGTCGTAGCTGCCGGCGATGTGACCGAGCAGCAGCATGCCGCCCAGCAGCGCGAAGCCGCCCGTGCCGGTGATCACCAGCGCCATGCGGGCGCCGTCGCGGGCCGCCGAGCTTTGGTGCCAGTAGCCGATCAGCAGGAACGAACAGATGCTGGTCAGCTCCCAGAACACGGTGAGCTGGATCAGGTTGCCCGACAGCACCATGCCCATCATCGCCCCCTGGAACGCCAGCAGGTAGGCGAGGAAGCGCGGCATCGAGTCCTTGGGCGACATGTAGTAGTGCGCGTAGAGCACGATCAGCCCGCCGATGCCGGCGATCATCGTCGCAAACAGCCAGGACAGGCCGTCCATGCGGAAGATGAGGTCGAGGCCGAACTGCGGCAGCCAGGTGACCTCGAGCCGCAGCACCCCGGCGGCGGCGATGTCCGCGTAGAGCCAGATGCAGCCGACGGTGAGTATCAGCGCGACCAGGCCGGCCACCAGGCTGGCCGATGTTCTGGCCGTGGCGGGCAGGAACGAGGCGGTCAGCGCCCCGGCGAAGGGCAGCAGGACGAGCAGTGGGAGAAGGGCAGCAACTGACATGCCCCTACATGTGATTGATGCCGTCTGCTCCGCAACCCACTACATGGGGGAATCCTGCGACTATTGCACCCACTTAGGGCACAGGCAGCACGGCCGTTCCCTCGTTATCGGGAACGGCCGTGCCGGATGGGGCTATTGCCGGACCAGCCCGACTGCTTCACCCAGCCACGGGTCGCCGAGCTTTCGGCCCGGCGTCAAGGCAGGCTGGCGGGCAGCGCGGCGATCAGGCGGGCCCGGTCGTCGATGGACCTGAGACGCACAGTCATCGTCTCGGTCTCGATCGGGGTCTGCGGCGGCATGCTGTATTCCAGCGTCGGCAAGTGCGTATCCACCCATGCCTTGAAGCGCTTGAGCTTGTTGCCGCCGGTGATCGGGAAAGTGAATGCGTACTTGAAAGTCATGTCGATGCTCCTCGACCCGCGACGCCTTTCCAACGGAAAGCGTGCGCGGGGGCGCGAAATGGAACGAAGCGGTCCGTTCCGACAAATGGTGCTGGAAACTGTCTAGATACCTGGCTCGGCTCTTGCTCGCGCAGTTAGCCGAACCAGGCTAAACGCCTGACGGAACGCCCCGAGATGCCGGGTAGATGTGCAGGGAAAACACAGACATGCCCCAATGATGGGGGCGCTGCCGCGGAAGTCAACCGGCGTCGGTTGCGACCAAAAGTCAATTGCCACCTCAGCTTGACTTGCCCGCCGCAGTTCCTAGGTTGAGGGCATGAGTACGCTTTCTCATTTCCGCGCCGTTCAGGGGCGTGGCGGGCCTGCTCTCATCGAGAGCGTCTTGTCCTAAGCCCCGCGCTCGCGCCCGCCGGGCTTAGGCCAGTCGCGCTGCAGGTGAGCGCTCGCCACCTTCGCAGCCCTTGCGCATCCACCCTTCGTTTCGTTCCGATGGCCACGGCGACCGCCGGGCCACGCCGTCGCGGATACAAAGATGCTCCGATACTCTCAATCGCCCCGGATCGTGGTCGGCACGCTGGAGCACCACGCCCTCATGGTGCTGGCGATGGTGGGCGCTCCCAGTGCTGACGCCGCCGACGATCTCAACTACGAACTCGACCGCGCCACCGTAGTGCGGGATGACGCCGTGCCGCCCGACATCGTGCGCATGGGCTCGACCGTAACCTTCCGCCAGGACGGGGGCAGGCGCGAGACCGTCACGCTGGTCTACCCCGATCAGGCCGCCCCCGAGCGCGGCAGGATGTCGATCCTCACGCCGATCGGCACCGCGCTGCTCGGCCTCAGCGTCGGCCAGTCGCTGCGCTGGCGCTTCCCAGACGGCGCCACCCGGCTGATCGAGGTGCTCGGGGTGGCGACAACCTGACCAGCGACCGGCTGCCAAGTGCCTGCAATTGCGTCTAAAGGCGGCTAGCACAAGTTATTCCACGTCGGCGCAGAGCCGTGCTAGCCATAGGTCTCCACAGAGGGGCCACCATGCGGGATCGGGGCAGCGCCGCCATTCGCAGCACTGCAGTGCATGCGACGCTGGTCTTTGCGCTGGCGTGCCTCGTCTGTTTCGCCATCATGGTCACCTGGATCCTGGTGCAGGCCTACGACGACAGCCGCGGCCGGGCCGAGGCGCGGGCCCGGGCCTACTCCCAGGTCGTGGCGGCAAACGCGGCGCTGCTCATCGAAGGCACCTACCAGGCGCTGCGCCGCATCGACTCCAGCGTCGGGGACGAACTGGAACGACCGCGCGCCGACTTGATCGGCGACCTCGACGATGCGGTCGAGAACCTGCCCGGCAACGTTCGCGCCTGGCTGATCGACGCCGAGGGCGTGCCGCGGCTGAGCAATACCGAACTCAACCAGCGGTTCAGCGTCGCCGACCGCGACTACTTCGTCGGCATCAGGAACGGTGACGACTTCCGCATCTCGCCGCTGATGGTATCGCGCTCGGCCGGCGACGAGGTCTTCGCCGTCGCCAAGCGGATCGAGCGGAACGGCAGGTTCGTGGGCGCGGCCGTCATCATCTTCCCGGCCGGCCTGCTGGATCCGATGCGGCCGGCGCTGGAGCTCGGTACGCAGTCGACCGTCAGCCTCATCCGCGACGACGGCATGCTGGTGACCCGCTCGCCGGTGCCGCCGGAGACGCAGGACCTGAGCGGCTACGTGCTCTTCACCGACTACCTCAAGCACGGCGACGAGGGGATCTACGATGCGGTCTCGCCGACGGACGGCGTGCAGCGGCTGGTTGCCTACCGGCGGGTGCAGAATTACCCGCTCGTCGCGATCGCCTCGATTGCCCGCGACGAGGCGCTGCAGCCGTTCTGGAACACCGCGCTGACCCTCGCGCTGTTCGGCATTCCGGGCCTCATCGGGCTCGGCACCTTCGCCGTCTGGACGGTGCGCTCGCAGCGCCAGCTCGCCGCCGCGCTCGAGCAGAACCAGGTGCTGTTCCGCGAAATCCACCACCGGGTGAAGAACAACCTGCAGCAGGCGCTGGCGCTGGTGAACCTGCAGCCGATCGACCAGTCGATCCGCGACGAGATCTCGCGCCGCTTCGCCGCCATGGCGGCAGTGCACGAGCACATGTACCGCTCCGATCAGTACAAGACGGTGCTGGCCTCCGCCTTCCTGCCG
>JBQCFF010000476.1:0-11144 GCA_051959485.1 Devosia sp.
TCGTCGTCGGTCTTCAGCTACACCGACAACGACATCCTCATCACCCGCGAGCAGGGTTTCGACCCCTATCCGGTGCTCGAGGAAACCCACAACGCCATCCGCGCCACCTACTTCGAGCCGGCGGCGGGCTGGGCGGTGAAGGATGCGCCGGCGCGGTACTCGCCCGAGCTCGAGGCCGAGGACATGGGTCGCCAGCTGGCGATCGACGTCCGCTACGAGACCGTCTTCTCCGGCACCCAAGTGCAACGGCTGATGAAGGCCGCCATCGAGGAGGCCCGCCGCTTCCGCCGCCATGGCCACGTGCTGCCGCCGGAGGCCTCCGAACTCGAGCCGCTCGACGTGGTCAGCTGGACGAGCGCCCACAATGGCTACACCGCCAAGAAGTTCATCATCACCGAGATGGAGGATGAGCCGACCTGCCTGGCGCCGGTGCAGCTGCAGGAGATCGACCCCGCCGACCACGACTTCGATCCGGACGTCGACGAGCTGCCCTGGTCGGTGGGCGAGCTCACCACCTCGCGCCCGGTGCCGCAGGAGGTCTCGGACTGGGCAGCCGCCCCCTACGCCCATCTCGACGCGGCCGGCGGCGCCAGGCGGCCAGGTATCAAGTTCTTCTGGGACGGCGACCAACCCGACGTCCGGGCGCTGCTGTACCAGGTGCGCCTCGCTGAAACCGAGGACGTGGTGCTGAGCGGCGAGTTCGCCACCACCTTCTCGAAAGGCTCCGGCGTCACCCCGGCCGGCTCGCTGCTTTCCAACGAGGCCTATGAGACGCGGGGCCGCTACGACCCGATCTCCGATCGCGCCACGGCCTGGTCGGAATGGACGCCGGTGACCACGCCGAACCTGCCCGACGCGGACCTGCCGCCGATCGTCCCGGCCATGCTCGGCCCGGAGCTCGCGGCGGGCTTCGGGCTGATGATCGGCTCGGGGCCGGGTTCGCTGGCCGAGCTGATGGAACGCTGGGACGACCAGCTGGACAACGTCGCCGGCGCCGTGACGACAGCGAACATGACGGCCAACGTCATCCGGCAGAAGCTGGAGGCCCGCTTCGGCGATGCAATCGCTGCCATCTTCACCGAGCAGAAGGTGCGCGCCAGCGCGACCGAGGCGCTGGCCAGTCAGATTGACCAGGTCGTTTCGACGTTAGGAGACCAACTCGCGGGCGGTCTGTTCCGGCTGGAAGGAACCGTGGCGCCGGACGGCGCCTCCTCCACGATCCAGGCGAAGGCCTTTGCCCGCATCGGCGGGACGCTCTCGCAGGCCACCTGGATGGTCCGAGCCGAGGTAAAGCTGGACGGCAGCACCCAGGCCTTCATGGGAGTTCTCGGTGCCCTCCACGTCTTCGCTACGCCTGATGGTGAGCCGATCCCCATCTTCACCGCCGACCCGGTGACCGGCGTGGTGACCATGTCGGTCGCCGATATCGGCGAGGTGCGCTCGGGCCTGATCCGCGACGCCGCCGATACCTTCCGCTTCGACCTCGACAACATGCGCATCTACCGCACCGACGGCACCTTCGACATCGACGCCAAGAATGGCCGCATCCGCATCAGGAAGCCCGCGTGATGGCCGAGTTCGATGCTTTCGACGTGGACGGGGTGCTGGGCCACTGGGCGGTCTACCGCGAGCCGCTCACCGGGCCGGCCGACGATCCGCTCTACAACCCGCTGAACCACCTCGACCGGATCAAGGTGCACTCGGCGCTCGCCTACCTGCAGGTGGCTGTCGAGTTCGAGGTCACCATCACCCACGCCGCGGTCACCGCCTCGCGCGGCTGGGATTGGTCGACCTTCTCCAACCAGTGGTACCCCGAGGACTACACGGTCGATCGACTGCTCGGCGCGCATGGCCAACCGGCCGCGCCGATGTGCCTGCTCCGCTCGGGACAGGGCATCGTCGATCCCGGCATGCCGGTGCAAACCAACGGGTCGGGCGGCCTGCGCTATCTCGACCTCTACTGCACGGACACGGAAGTGCGGCTGAAGGAGCGGGTCGACAGCGGTACCGGCACGCTGCCGGCTGTCACGCGCACCTACAGCGTGATGGTGTTGAAGGAGCCGGCGCCGGTCTCCGACGACGTGTTCCTGGCCGAGAGCGGGCGGGTGCGCGGCAGCTTGGGCCGCTTCGACAGCGACTTCCACTACCTGCGGGCGGTCGCCGCCGGCGAGAGCCCGTACTTCCTCAGCGCCAGCCAGCAGCTCGATACCGCCGGCGGCATCTGCAAGTACCTGGACGCCCTCGGCAACGCCGCCTACGACTTCTACTTGTCGACGCCGTACACCGGCTCGCTCAGCTCGATCACGTCGGTGCAGGTGCAGCGATGAGCCTCGAGCTGGCCCCCGACAAGTACGAGATCCGCGACGACGCTACGGGCGGGCTGATCCTCGACCATGCGACCCGGCTTGCGCCGGTGGTGCAGAAGCTGTCGTTGACCAACGTCGACGTGGCCTTTCCCGACGTGAGCAAGGCGACCCACTCGATCATGAATTTCGGTCGCAAGGGCTTCTCGTCGGAGTCCCCGAACGGTCGGTCCTGGCGCGCCTATGCCTGGGGGCTACGGATCGACGCAGGTGTCCAGTCGGGCAGCATCAACCTCGCTGCAGTGGGGGCGGGGCTCTCGCCCAACTTCATCCTGGCCAAGTTCCGCTGCTTCCGCTCGGTCAACGCCCGCGACGACGTGTTCGGGCCGTTCATCAAGTCGATGCTCGAGAATACCTGGATCACCGGCCGGGCCGGGAGGCTCGAGTACAACGCCTGGTGCCGGCGCATCTTCTGGATCGACGTCGAGGGCGGGTTCGTGCGGCTGAACTGGAAGCAGTCGAGCCGAACCTACAACCCCAACCAACTCGACCCGGATTGGGCCTGGTCCTGGCCGGAAAGGTATACCCGGCTGGATGTGCCTCCCGCTTACCAGATCGGCAGCTCGTACGAAGAAGCACCGCTCAACGACAGCTCGACCCCTGGCTTTCCAGGCGGCACTACCCCGCCCTTCGAAAAGGCAGCGCCGGCCTGGAGTGCAGGGCCCAAGGGCGCCTTCTCCTTCGCCAGCACCTGGCGGTTCACCAATCTCGATATCTGGCTGGGGCAAGTGTGATGACCGAACTCTACAAGACCGGCACCGTGGCCGTGACGAACGGGCAGCGCGAGTTCACCGGCACCGGTACCACCTGGTTGCCCGCCAACGTCAAATCCAACGACGTTATGAACGTCGCCGGGCAGCTCATGGTGATCGAGGAGATCGGGGACGCCACCCACGGGCTGTTCGCGGTCCCGTTCGCCGGCGCCACGGCCTCCGGCCTCAGCTACGCCATCGCCAAGACCTCGTCCGAATGGGGCACCAACCGGACGCTGGCGCTGCAGACGGCCGAGATGATCCAGCTGCTGACCACTGTGGTCGTGGAGCGCACCGGCATTGCCTTCGATGCATATGGCCCGTTCGCCAATCGTGGCACCCACGACGGTGCTGCCGCGGGCTTCGTCTACCTGTCGATCGATGGTGATGGAGGCGCCACCACTACCTCCTGGACGCTGTACATCAAGCAGACGGCGGCCTCCGGCGATTGGGATGCCGGGCAGACGATGGAGGGTGCGCCTGGCCCTGCGGGTGAGCCAGGTCCGCAGGGCGAGCCGGGTTTGCCTGGCGCTCCCGGTGCGGACGGCGCCGATGGGGCCGATGGTGCTGACGGGCCGCCGAACACGCTGATGATCGGTACGGTCGCCGGCGGCCCTGTCGCCGGAGCTACGATCACCGGCGCGGCGCCAAACCAGACGCTGAACCTCGTTCTGCCGCAGGGTGCGGCGGGGACAAATGGAGCAAACGGCGCGGATGGTGCTGACGGCGTTGACGGCGCCGATGGCTGGTCGCCGGTGTTCTCCATCATCGCCGACGGCGCGCGCCGCGTCCTGCAGGTCAGCAACTGGATCGGCGGCGAGGGCACAAAGCCAGCCATTGGCCAGTATGTCAGCGCCTCCGGCCTGACCGCTACGATCGGCGACGCTATCGACATCCGCGGCCCCGAGGGTGCGGCTGGCGCTGGGGCCGGCGACATGCTCGCTGCGACCTATGATCCGCAGAGCAAGGCGGCCGACGCCTTCAGCCGGGCGAACCACACTGGCACCCAGTCGGCCGACACGATCACCGATGGTGCGACGAACAAGGCCTACACCGCGGCCGAGAAGACCAAGCTGGCCGGCATCGCGGCGGGCGCTACGGCGAACGACACTGACGCGAACCTGAAGAACCGGGCCAACCATACCGGCACTCAGGCGGCGTCGACCATCACCGGCCTGGCAACGGTCGCCACCACCGGCGCCTACAATGACCTGACCGGCAAGCCGACGCTCGGAACCGCAGCCAGCAAGAACACCGGCACCGCCTCCGGCAACGTCCCGGTGCTGAACGGCAGCGGCAAGCTCGACAACGCGGTGATCCCGGCTGTCGCCCTGGTCGACGTGTACACCGTCGCCAGTCAGGCCGCGATGCTGGCGCTCAGCGCTGCGGAGCAGGGCGACGTTGCCATCCGGACGGACCTCAACAAGAGCTTCGTGCTGTCGAGCAGCAGCCCCTCGACGCTGGCCGACTGGAAGGAGTTGCTGACGCCGACGGATGCCGTGCTTTCCGTCGCGGGACTTACGGGTGCGGTCTCTGCGGCTGGGCTCAAAACGGCACTGGCAATCGCACAGGCAGACGTTGCGGGGCTGACCACGGCGAGCTCGCCGCAGTTCGCGGGCGTCAACATCGGCCATGCGACCGACACGACGCTGGGCCGGAGCGCCGCGGGCGTGGTGAACGTCGAAGGCAACATCGTCCCCAGCCCGGTCGCTCAGGCCGAGGGTGACCTCCTGTATCGCGGCGCCTCGGCGTGGGCACGGTTGGCCAAGGGTACGGCTGGCCAGGTTCTGACCATGAACGCCGGGGCCACTGCCCCCGAGTGGGGCGATCCTTCGGGCGGCGGTGGGGCCTCAGCTGTCGACGTTCAAACCTTCACCGCTTCCGGCACTTGGACGAAACCGGCCAACGCAACCGTGGCGCGTATTCAGGTCTGGGGCGCGGGAGGCAGTGGGGGGCGAGGCGGTTCCTCCTCCAGCAAAGGTACAGGTGGCGGCGGCGGTGGCTACGAGGAAACCTTCATACAGCTGTCGGCTCTCGGTGCGACGGAAACGGTGACTGTTGGTGCCGGTGGGGCAGCGAGAAGCGGCAGCTCTGGTGATGGAACAGCTGGCGGCGCGTCTTCATTTGGCAATCGCCTCACCGTGTTCGGCGGCGGCGCTGGATCGCAAAGCGCCAGCTCGGGAACCCCCGGCGGTGGCAACGGTGGCAGTGTCATGCAGGCAGGCGCCAACGGCACTTCCTCCGGCGCCAGCGGCTCTGCCGGCTATGATGCCGGGACAAATGCTTCGCCTAATGGAGCGCGCGGCGGAGGCGCAGGCGCCGGAGCGTCATCAGCCGCCGGCAACTCTGCATTTGGCGGTGGAGGAGGCGCTAGCGGTTCGGGGGCAACCGGGCTGGCTGCTGGTGTGTCGGGTATCGGCGGCAATGGTGGTGCGTACTCACAGAGCGGTGTCGCCGGCAGCGGCCAGGTTCCGGGGGGCGGGGGCGGAGGCTCGGCCAATGGAACGTCGGGCGCAGGTGGCGACGGGAAAGTCGTTGTGACTTGTTGGTAAAAGGGGAACGGATATGACGAACGCAGATGTGACAGCACGGGATTATGCTGTGGTCAGGGACGGGGTGGTTACCAACGTGATTGTGCTCGGCGACGGCACCAGGTGGGTGCCGCCGGCGGGAACGACGATCGTTCTGCTCGATCCGGAGTTCGGCATCGGAGACCATTGGGACGAGAGCGACGGCTTCTCAAAAGCCGTCGACCTCCCGGTTTGACCCCGGCGCTGAGTTCCGGCTCAGCGCCCGTAGACGCTGTAAAGCGATTCGGTCGACTGAGGCGGTTGCGAGCGCTTCGGCGCCTGCACTTGATACTCGACTGTCTTGATCTTGGTCTCGCCATTCTCGTCGAGGTAGGCAACGTCTCGCGTATATGTCGTCATCTTTGGCGTGCTGGCGCACCCGGCCACCAGCACCGTGATGCAAATAACGACGACTATCCTGACCATTTGAAATCCCCCGGCTCTGCAATACCCAGGCGCTCTTATACAGTCGACTGATCGTAGCATCCAGTGGCGCTTTGGTGAGGTCGCCCCGCTAATAGGCGGTGACGGGCTGCGGCGTCAGTTCACTCCCAACCGGCACTGGTCAGCCAGAACACGATACCTCGTCACCAGATCATCGACCTGCGCCGGCGCCTGATCCCGCAGCTTCGCCAGGATCGCGATCTCGTTCTCGATCATCCGCAGCAGCTCTGCGGGAGTGCCGAGCGGCATGCCCATCGCCTCCCACGCTTCCAGGAGGCGGCAAGACAGGGCGAGCCTGTCGATCTCAACCTTCTCGATCTTCACAGCGCCGCCCCTGACAATATTAGGCCGGGCCGCATCCTTTGTGTGGGGAGGCGGCCCGGCCCTCTGCTCAGCGGCTGATGCTGGACGCAGTGGCGCGCTGAACATATGCACTCTACCTGCGTCAACTATCTCAGACAAACCCTTAGCCGCGATAGCGCATCGACCAGCTGCGCGCCCTCGAGTGCTGAGCAACTCGGTAATAGTCCGCCGCTCTACGTGGTCGGCGAAGGGCAATTCCTTCTCACGACCCCGAGCGATTGCGCCGCCTGCGTACCACGATCCAGGCCAAGCCGCCCCCCACGGCGAGAATGGGCAGCCCGACGCCCGCCACCGGCCCGGGCACGCCGACTGAATGGCTGCCGCCCTGTCCCCAGCCCAAGCCGGGGGTGTCGCCGCGATCGGGTGGTTGGTCGCCCAGCGCTGCCGGAATGGCGGCGAGGGTCAAGGCAAGTGCTAGTACCAGACTCTTGGATGCAGACATCTGTGGCCTCCACAATTGGTGGGAGGCAGATGCTGCGCGCCTGCCGCGAACGCGTCGACAGATCGTTCGATCTAGGCCTCGCCCGTTAGCCGCTGAGGTAAGTAGCTCAACCGATGTGCCCGCTTCGGGGGCCGCACTCGACCGAGGTCCAAAGCGAGTTCAGGAGAACTGCGCGACCAGCGCCCAGTTGCCACTCTGTTTGTTCCACTCCATCACCATGCCCGAGCGATAGAGCCTCGACTCGTGATGCGCCTTGAGCGCCGTCAGCGCCTCTTCCACGGTGTCAAAGCGCATCCGCAGCGCCGGTTCGTCTGATAGGAGATTCCCCCCTCTCCACGCGACAACCACGTATGTCTTCGAGTGACGGTGCGTCAGGGGCGATCCCTTCCTGGGATTTGACGAGCCGGGCAGCAGGTGTGGTGTGGACATGGCTGCCCGGCTCCAGGCCGAGGCCTGTCCCCTTGAGGTCCGTCGGGGGCGTTTCCTGCTATCACACGGAAGCTTTAAAACCGCTGATAGGATGAGTGGACTTGCTGCCAGGTGAAGTGACGCGCTTTGCCAAATGATTTCGCGCGCTACACCGAGCCGGGCCAGCCGGATGCCGAGGTCGGCGTCCTCGGTCACGTTGAACGGGTCCCAGCCCCCCACCTCCCGCAGCGACGAGACCCGGAAGTGGTTGCTGGTCCCGCCCAGCGGCATCGGCAGGTGCAGCCGCGCCAGCAATGGCAGCATCAGGCCGAACTGGCCGGCATATTCTCCGGCGAACCAGGCGGCGAGCCAGCTTTCGCCGGCATTGTCGATCACCAGTTCGGCCTGCAGGCAGTCGAGTTCCGGGTGCAGCGCGAACGTGCTGGCGGCCAGCCGCAGCTGACCGGGGTCCGGAATGTCCTCGGCGTCGTACACCACCAGGTGCTCGCCACGCACCATCGGCAGCGCGTAGTTCAGCGCCTTCGGCTTGGTGCGGGGCAGGGCGTCCGGCACCAGCAGCAGCTCGAAGCGGGGGTCGTGCAACTCCTCCTGTACCGCCGCCACCGTCGCATGGCTCTGCATCTCGACCACGAAGTGGACGTCGAGCTTTTCCGGCGGGTAGTCGATCGCCCGCAGCGCGTTCGCAAGCTGGGGCACCATCTGCGCTTCGTCGCGCAGCGGCACCAGCACGGTGTAGACCGGCAGGTCGGCATCCTCCAGCAGTGCAACGTCGGGGCTGTCCTGGCGCGGGCTCAGCGCCGCCATCAGCCGCAGCAGCGCGGGGATGACCAGCAGCAGGCCGACCAGCGGCACGAATAGCGGGCGGTGCAGCCATGGCGCTATCGACACGACGAGCAATACCAGCGCCAGCAGCGCGGCGAAGCCTGTCCGCGCTGCGATCGGCGCATCGAGGTGTCCCACCGCATGCGGCCAGCGGTAGAGCAGCCGGTGCCGGGCGCGGTCCATCATCGCCGCCTCGGCAAGCTGCGCCAGCTCCGAGCGGATCGCCGATCCCGGAACGATGGCGATGTGCTGTCGCAGATCCGGCCGCAGCTCATGCAGCAACTTGAGGCGGAGCATCGTCTCGAAGCGTGGAGCAGCATAGACGACGCGACGATCCAGCAACGGCAGGGACAGGGCGCGGATTTCGCCGAAACGCTCGATCTTCTCGGCGACCGGGCTGGTATTGTCGATCTGCGGTATTCGCGCGAAGAACTCGAGTCCCGCCCACTCGGCCGCGCGCTGCATGACCTGCGTCTCGCCAAGGCCGAACCGGTGCGCGCAATAGTCGAGTGGATCGACTTCGAGCTCCAGTGCTGCCTCGAGATGCAGCAGGAGCTCTTGGTCGGTCAGCGTGAATTCGGAAAGAACTGCCTGAAGGAGTGCCCCCGCCTCCGACATTGGCTCCGCCAATACACCTTGATTGTTCGATTTATACGAATTTCTACTTAGTCGTCATTGTCCGGGTGCGGTCAAGCCGAAAGCGCGGGCCGGAGAAATGCCGCTGCCCCTCGCCATCAGGGCCGAATTCGGCGATAAGCCGGGCAACGTCGCCGCCAGGATGCCAATGCGCGCCACCGTCTTCGCCCTGCTGATGCTGTTCGCGGCACCGCTCGCGGCCCTGGGGCAGGCATTGCCCTATCACGTCGACCCCGGCGCCCGGGATATCGTGCCGAACGTCGCCGCGGTGCCGGCGATCCGCTTCCTCACCACGGCCGACTATCCCCCGTTCAACTTCCGTGATGCCGGTGGCGAACTCGTCGGCTTCAATGTCGACCTGGCCCGCGCCCTGTGCGACGAACTGAAGATTGCCTGCACGGTGCAGGCCTGGCCGTGGGAGCAGGCGACCAAGGCGCTGGCGGACAACCAGGGCGACGCGCTGATCGCCGGCCTCGCCATCACGCCCGAGAACGGGGCGCTGTTCGATTTCTCCTCGATCTACCTGATGCTGCCCGGCCGCTTCGTCACCACCGTCGCCGCCGCGCAGAACTTCGATCCGCATGCCCTCGAGGGCAGGAAGGTCGCCGTTCGCAAGGGGTCGACGCACGAGGAGTTCATGCGCCGCTACCTGGCGGGCGCCCAGCTCGTCGAGTTCGACAGCGAGTTCGCCGCGCTTGACGCCGTCGAAAAGGCCGAGGTCGATGCCTTCTTCGGCGACGGCCTCCGCGCCTCGTTCTGGCTCAACACCCATATCGGCTGCTGCGATTTCGCCGGCGAGCCCTACTTCCGCCCGGACCTCTTCGGCGAGGGGCTGGCCGTGGCCGTTCCCGCCGGGCGCGACGCCGTTCGGCTGGCCATCGACTATGGCCTCACCCGCCTCAAGCGCTCCGGCGTCTACGACGAACTCTACCTGCGCTGGTTCCCGGTAAGCTTCTACTAGAGCGAACGCATCCGGGCCCGCGCGCTTGCCTCGATAGCGCCGGTGACGAGGCTGTCGACCGTCAGCCGGTCGCGGACCATTTCGAGCAGCCGCAGCTCTTCCTGCGGCAGCTGCACGTCGACCACCGCGATCTCCACCGCCAGCGCATAGGCGGTGTCGTGCAGGCGGTCGGGGATGGCCGCAACGGCATCGTCTAGCACGCCCTCGAGGCCCGCCGCGTTGGTCTTGTCCACCGCCTCGTTGGCCACGTGGCCCAGCCGGTCCATGTCGAACCCCTCGAACACCGGCGAGCGCACCACCTGGTCGGCAATCGCATCCAGCTCGTTCTGCGAGATTCCCTCATCCGACGAGGCGGTGACCACCATGATGTGGATGAGCGCGTCCTGAACTGAGAGAGCCATGGTGTCCTCGGGCTGTAAAGTCCCGCATAACTAGGCAGCCGCAGGTCGGTTGGCAACCGGCGCGCCTTCGTTTGCTTGACGCAACCGGGCGCGCTGGTGCATTGAGCCGCCATCCCTCCATCGCACCGAGGCAGCCCGTGCCCGCCCCCCTCCCGACCCTTGATCCCGCCTTCTTCGACGCCGCCCGGACCGCCCGGGCCTGGCCCTTCGAGGAAGCGCGCAAACTGGTCGCCAGGGTCGAGAAGCGCGGCCTCACCGAAGTGCTGTTCGAGACCGGCTACGGCCCCTCGGGGCTGCCGCATATCGGCACCTTCGGCGAAGTGGCGCGCACCACCATGGTCCGCACCGCCTTCCGGCTGCTGACCCGCGACGAGATCCCGACGCGCCTGCTCTGCTTCTCCGACGACATGGACGGCATGCGCAAGATCCCGGAGAACGTGCCGGATCGCGCCGCGCTCGAGCCGTATGTGCAGATGCCGCTGACCGCCGTGCCGAACCCCTTCGGCGGCGACTACCCCAGCTTCGGCGAGCACAACAACGCCATGCTCCGCCGCTTCCTCGACACCTTCGGCTTCAACTACGAGTTCGCCAGCGCCACCGAGTATTACCGGGCGGGCCGCTTCGACGAGGTGCTGCTGCGCGCCGCCGAGCGCTAAGACCAGATCATGCAGGTGATGCTGCCGACGCTGGGCGAGGAGCGGCAGGCGACCTATTCGCCCTTCCTGCCGATCTCCCCCACCTCGGGCCGCGTGCTCTACGTGCCGATGAAGGCCGTCGACGCGAAGGCCGGCACCGTCACCTTCGCCGACGAGGACGGCACCGACGTCACCCTGCCGGTCACCGGCGGCCACGTGAAGCTGCAGTGGAAGCCGGATTTCGGCATGCGCTGGGCCGCCCTCGGCGTCGATTTCGAGATGTTCGGCAAGGACCACCAGACCAACCAGTCGATCTACGACCGGAT
>JBQCFF010000477.1:0-38667 GCA_051959485.1 Devosia sp.
TCGGTGGTGAGGGTCACGTTCCACGCCAGGTAGGAGCGCTCCGGCCGCAGCAGTTCGAGCTCCGGAACCGCCTCGCAATCGGCGGTGACGACGCATTCGCCCAACTCCCGCAACTCGTCGAGGAGGAGCACCGGGTTGGTACCATGCGCGAGGGCATCGGGCGGCAGCGCGAACCTGATCTGCCACGTGGCCCGGCCGGTCGCCGGTGCCTCCGCGCGCGTCGCCACGGGAGACCCCCGCGTCGCGCCGAGCACCGTCGTCCTCAGCTGCGAGAGGATGGCCTCGCCGGCAGCGTCGTGCTCGTCGGAAGGGTCCGCGATGAGACCCGCCACGTGATCGCCTGCGGCCAGCGCGAGTGTGACGAGGGCCTCCGTCACCGGCGCCCTGCCCTGGCGCACTAGATCGAACGCGGTTTCGAAATCGTGGACGAAGGCGGCGACGGCATCGAAGCCGAACATCGCGCCCGAGCCCTTGAGCGTGTGCAGCGCCCGGAAGGCGCCGTCGACGAGGTCCCGGTCAGCCGGCCGCTGCCCCAGGTCGAGCAGCATGGCCTCGAGCTGCTGCAGCAGTTCCTGTGCTTCCTGCCGGAAAGTGGCGGTTGGATCGCTGCGCATCAGCCCGCCACCTTCCTGATGACGGCCAGCAACTGGTCCTGCTTGAACGGCTTCACGATCCAGCCGGTCGCGCCGGCCGCCTTCGCCTGCTGCTTCATGTCGTCGCTCGACTCGGTGGTGAGGAACAGGATCGGCACGCCCGTGCTCGAGGGGTGCGCGCGGTACTTGCGGATGAAATCCAGCCCGCTCATCACCGGCATGTTGAGGTCGGTGATCACGGCGTTCACGGTGTTGCCGGTGGCCTTGGCGTAGCCGTCGGCCCCGTCACAGGCTTCGAGCACGCTATAGCCGGCGGCCGACAGGGTGATCGCGACCAGCTGGCGGATGGAGGCGGAGTCGTCGATGGTGAGGATCGTCTTGCTCATGCGAGCTTCGTCTCCACGGCGTTGTATCGGACACTCGGCGAGCCACAGTCGGGGAGCTCTCCGAGGAACCCCAGGCCCCTGCCGCAGGCGGCGAGGGCTTCCGCAGCGGCGGGCGTCAGGTTCAGGGTCTTGCCTCGCCGGGCCGCGGACTTTTCGGCGGCGATGACCAGCTGGAGCGTGCTCGTGTCGACCATCGACGGATCATCGATCCCGATCTCGATCGCGTCGAAGGAGGCGACCGCCTCCAGCAATCGCGCGTGGTCGTCGGCGGCATTTCTCAGCCCGCCGCCGATCGTCACGCTCAGCACGACGTCCTGGCCGATGGCCGCGGACGCAGGTTCGCTCTGGTTCATGCGGTCACCATTGAAAGGAGGGGGTGCGCCGGATCGACTGGCGCGGCGCTGCGGAAAGCGCCGGGGCAGTGTTCGGCGAGGTAGGTCCGGGCCTCGGGCAGGAACATCGGCTTGCTGATGAGGTAGCCCTGGGCGAAATCGCAGCCGTGGTCGGCGACGAACCGGCGCTGCTCCTCGGTCTCCACCCCCTCGGCGACGACGTCCATGCCGAGGCTGTGGGCGAGCGAGACGATGGTCCGCGCGATGATCGCGTCCTCGCAGTTCGAGGCCACGTTCTTGATGAAGCTGCGGTCGATCTTCAGCCGGCGGACCGGAAAGCGCTTGAGGTGCGACAGGGACGCATAACCGGTTCCGAAGTCGTCGAGGGCGATGCTCACGCCGGCGCCGTCGAGTTCACGGAGGGTGGTGGCGATGGCGTCGCTGGAGCGATCCAGCACGACGTTTTCCGTCACCTCGATCTCGATACAGCCCGGCGGCAGCCGCTTGCGCTTCAGCATGGCCAGCAGGCGGCGGGCGAACTCGGGCTCCCTGAGCTGCGCGGCAGCGACGTTCAGGGCGAGCGTCCCCGGTGCGAGGCCATGGTCGAGCGTCTGCCGGTGGCCGGCCAGCGCCTTGTCGATGATGTAGTAGCCGAGCTGCACGATCAGTCCGGCCTCTTCGGCGGCGGCGATCATCTCGGGCGGCGGGACGCGGGTGCCGCCCCGCTCCCAGCGAACCAGCGCCTCGAAGCCGGCGTGCTCGCCCGAGCGGAGGTTGACCTGCGGCTGCAGGGCGACCTCGATGCGGTCCCGCGCTATGGCGGTGCGCAGCGCCTGCGTCATCCCGGCGAGCCGCTCGACGCTGCTGCGCAGTTCGGGCGAATAGAGCGCATAGGTCCGGCGGCCCAGGGCCTTGGCGCGGTAGAGCGCCAGGTCCGCGTGCTTCATCAATTCGGTGGGCGTGGTGCCGTCGCGCGGAAAGAGTGCGATCCCCAGGCTGCCCGACGGCAGCACGTCCCGGCCGCCGAGGCGGACGGGCACGCTCAGGGCCGCCAGCAGTTTGTCGGCCAGGCGCTGCGCGTCCGCTTCCGACTCGACGTTGCGCAGGATGAGCGCGAACTCGTCGCCGCCAAGACGTGCGATCACGTCGGTCCTGCGCACCGTGCTGCGCAGCCGCTCGCCCACCCGGATCAGCAGGTTGTCCCCCGCGTCGTGGCCGAGCGTGTCGTTGACGAGCTTGAAGCTGTCGAGGTCAAGCAGCACGAGGGCCGAGCCGCGATCCGACTTGAGCGCCCGCGACAGCCGGTCGCCGATGACGCGGCGGTTGTAGAGACCGGTGAGCGGATCGCGCTCGGACTGTTCCTTGATCCGCCGCTCCGCCTGCTTGAGCCCGGTGATGTCGGTGCGAACCCCGACCATGTAGCCGGACGCCGAGCGCCGCTCCTGCACCTGAACCCAGCGGTCACCGCTCAGGTGCTGGATGATCGGCCGCGAGGGGTTGCGGTGCTCCTTCAGGCGTGCCGCAAGCCACGCCTCGCGGGCGGATGCGTCCTCGGGGATACCGGCGAACTGCCCCTGCTCGAGGGCAAATCCCAGGATGCTGCCGAGGCTGGCCCCCTCGACGATAGCCGGAGCGGCCAGCGGATAGAGCTCGCGATAGGCCGAGTTGAAGAGGATCAGGCGATCGTCCTGATCGAAGGCGGCAACGCCGTTGGGCAGGGCCTCGATGACGTCGCGCAGCAGGTTCTCGGCCGCCCGGCGCTTCCGGTTCTCCTCGAGCAGCGCCGACTCGGCCTGCTTGCGCTTGGTGATGTCGTAGCGGATCGAGATGTAGCCGCTGATCTTGCCCGCCGTGTCGCGCCTCGGCACGATCGTCGTATCGACCCAGTAGAGCGAGCCATCCTTGGCGCGGTTGCAGATATCCCCGTGCCAGGTCTCCCCCGACGAAATCGTCCGCCACAGCGTCCAGAAGAACTGGCGTGGGTGGAAGCCCGAGTTGAGGATGCTGTGCTTGCGGCCGATCAACTCCGCACGTGAATACTGACTGATTTCGCAGAAGAGGTCGTTGACCTCGGTGATCGTGCCGGTACGGTCGGTGACACCCACAATCGCGTGCCGGTTGAGGGCCGCACGATAGGAGTCGAGGTCAGTCTGGGCACCGAAACCGGTAGGCTCGAATCCGGGTGAATGAATCGAACGGGGGGGATGAGCCGATGCACCGCGATTTAGCGCCGACGCTGAGGGAGGTGGCATGCTGGTCGCCTTCTGGCTCTGGAAGAAAATCGGCGGTCTTCGACCGACTATTACGAACAGGAGTCGTTAACGTACGTAACCGTACTCTAGTACGTCCGATAACGAGCATTACTATGATCGGAACCGTACATTTAGAAAATTACTCCGGAGTAAACTGACGTGAACCGAACGACGGTTTTTTGGGGTGAGATGGAAATCCGGAACCGGTTGCTGTTGTCGCTGCGACCGGCCGCACAGGATTTCATCGCCAGCCGTATCGTCACGCGCCCCTTCGGCGCCGGCGAGATCATTTATCCGGACGGTGCACCGTTCACGCATGCCGTCTTCCCGCATGAGGGGGTGCTGTCGCTGATGGCGTACATGGGGGACGGCAAGAGCGTTGAGAAAGCCTCGATAGGACTGGAGGGTTTTCTCGGCTTCGCGCTGATCATGGGCGGTGGCGGCAAGGCCATCAGCACATCTGTCGGGCAGGTGCCGGGATATGCCTCGTGGCTGTCCGTCGCCGACCTCGACGAGGCGCTCGGCGAGTTCATCTGCGTTCGCGAGACGATGCTGCGCTACGGCCGCCTGCTGATCGCGCAGACGATGGAGTTGGTGGCCTGCAACAGCCTGCATTCGGCCGAGCAGCGGATCGCCCGCTGGCTCCTGCACGCCGACGACCGGGTCGAAGGCAGCAGTTTCCCGATCACCCAGCAGGCCCTGGGGGAAGTCCTCGGGCTTCGTCGCGCCACCGTCAGCGAGGTCTGTTCGAAACTGCAGGAAGCAGGAGCCCTCGACTACTCAAGGGGCATCCTGACAATCACCGACCGGGCGTTGCTCGAGGCGCGCGCCTGCGAATGCTATCAGCGCATCCGCGATTTCGTGTTGTAGATGCGCGCCGGCTCCAGCCGGCGGCTAGTCCACCTGCTGGAGGATCACCGCGTAGGGTGTTCCCGCCAGCTTGTCCGGGAACCCCGGCGCGACGCCCATGCCGCCCGCGGTCTCGGCGGTGACATAGACCTGAAGGTGGTCGTTCGAGGCGGTGTAGTCGGCCGGGATCGCCGCCACATGGCGCCCGCCGTTCACGCTCATCGGCAACGACGTCCACCGCTCTCCCTGGTTGACGTGTCGGTAGTGCAGTGTCGCGCGGTTCAAGTCACCGGCCGAGATGGCCACGGTCACCGCCTCGCCGGACCTGAACGACGGCGGGGCTTCAAGCGGCGCCGGAAGACGGCCGACCGGCTGCCGCGTCGCCAGCATTTCGATCACCCGGTCCGCATCCGCCACCGAGTGGGTCGGCGTCGGCGTATCCTGCAGCTGGTACACCTGGATGTCGTTGGCTTCCTTCGCCACCTCGTCGGTACGAGCCGACCAGGTGCCGCGCATGTGCCGCCCCGGCCCGAACGTGTTGTCGCGGTGGTAGCCGCGGTCGCCGGCGTTGGCCGCCCGCGTCCACGCGGCGAGCGCCAGCCGCGCATGGGCGAGCGCCAGGCGCTGCGCCGCCAGCGAACGCGTCGTCAGCATCAGTTCGGCGTAGCAGGCCGAGCGGAACTTCTGCGCGAAGAACCGGCCGATCGCCGCCATGATCTCGACGTCGAGCGCATAGCGCGCCACCGGCCGCGCCGAATATTCCGGCACCAGCTTCAACTGCTCGAGCCCGGCCTCGGCCTGCCCGGCGAAACCGTCCAGCCAGTCGGCCACGTCGAGCGGCGTATAGGACGGCGGCGGTGCGCCGCTGAGCAGTGCCTCGATGTAGTTTTTGGCCGAAGGGAACATCTGCGGATCGAACGAGGGGGCGTTGCCGAAGCGGGTCGGCCCGTCCATGTCGAACCCCACCGGCCGCGGCGTGAACGTGCCGACGCCGGAAATGTTGGTGTAGACCTCCGGCCAGTAGCAGTTGTTGGCGATCGAAGGCCCATGCGTCTTGGTGACCAGCGGCAGGATGCGGCTCGCCGCTCCCATCGCCTGCTCCACCGCCGCTGCCGCCGCCCCCAGCTTCGCCTTGAGGTAGCGCTGCCAGCTCTCCGGCCCGATGTCCGGCGAATAGCTGAGCCGCCCCAGCAGTCGGAACGCGTATTCGTGCCGCCGCCACTCGGGGAAGCTCGCGAGCGTCGGGTCGATCAGCCCGCTGCGCCCGCCGGCAATCCCGGTGCCCTGCCGGCCCTTGAAGGTCATCGGCTCCATCCACTCGAAGCCGTCCGCATCGCAGAACGACATCGAGCGGCCGTAGGCGGCGGCGAAGGCCGGGTCGCCCCAGCTCAACAGCCGCTGCGTCCCCGGCCAGATGCGGAACATCACCCCCCAGTCGCGCTTCGGCGGCAGGTAGTCGCCATAGCTCTGCCGGGTGAAGCGGCGCGAGCCGGTGCTGAGCTGCTCGCGGCCCGTCACCGACTCGGCCGGCGGGTACTCACGCTCACGGATCGCCGATGGGTGGTATGGCAGCCCCATGTGCTCGGCGAGGTATTTCGGCGCGACCACCAGCGGCATGCCGGTGTCGCGCGCCGCGCCCAGCACATGCTCGTCCAGTCCCTTGGCGTGCAGGTTGAGCTCGATCCTGCGCCCGGCCTGCTTCACTGCCGAAAACACCGTGCGCCAGAAATCATAGTCTCCCTCGGCCACGCCCGCCTCCACGTGGATGCGGAAGGTCAGCCCGGTGATCTCCGGGATTTCGCGGAGCAGGAACGCCACGCTGTCGCGGCAGTAGTTGCGCAGGTTCTCCTCGGTGACGCCGAGAACCTGGTGGCTCAGGTGTGCCTGGTTGTCGAAATCGTAGCGCTCGGTCCACAGCCCCAGCTGAAAGTCGAGCCCGCGCCGCGCCGCCTCGCGCCCGATGAACTTGAACGCCTCGAGGTTCTGCTGCCGTTCCAGCTCCGGGAGGCCGTCCACCCGGATGCCGTGCCCCGGCAGGTCGACGAGGAAGGGGTAGGCGAAATGGAGGTAGACGTCGCTCAGGATGTTGTTGTGGTAGGGGTAGTCGTAGCCGATGCCCAGGTTGATCGCGATGCGGTTGAACCGGTTGGTCGCGAGCATGTCGAGATACTTGATCCAGCCCGACCGGTCGTAGAGCCAGGGCTTGTCCTCCACCTCGCTGCAGAAGGCGCGGGACACGGCGCGGATCCGCGTCTTCGGTTCCTCGACCAACGGCAGCTTGCCGAACAGCTCGCCTTCCGTGTCGAGCAGCCGGTCCGCGAGCTCGGTGATGGCATAGCCGATGCCGCGGCGATCGAACCCCCACGCAACGATGTCGTCCCCCGACCGGAACAGCGCGAACGCTTCCGCCCGGCGCGGCAGCGTCACACCGGCCTGTGCCGCATCAGCGTCGGCATCGCTGCCGGAGGCGAGGCGAATGGTCGTCGCAGCCCCCTCCCCGAGCGCGATGCTGCGCGCCGCGAGCGCCCGTTCGAGCACGCCGAGGGCCCAGTCCACGGTGTCGTTGCGGGTGTTGGCGTCGCCGCCGCGCTGGATGGCGATGCGCTCGGTTGGGTCGGACAATTCGCACTCCCTATTTCTTTGAATCGGTCTTGTTGTACTGGGCCAGCCGTTCGCGGGCGGTCAGGTCGCCCCCGCCGAAGGTCCCGGCCTCCTTGCGGTGCGGCAGCGTCATCATGTAGTTCTTGAACGAGGTGTTGATGCTGTCGGTCTGCCCCTGCCGGTCCAGCGCCTCGTTGATCGAGAGCTTGGCGAGCCTGAGCGCGAAGGGGTCCTGCCTGGCGATGCTCTGCGCCAGCGCCAGGGTCTCATCGGCTAGCGCCTCGCGCGGCACGACGTGGTTCACGAGCCCCAGCCGATGCGCCTCATCCGCCCTGATCGGGCCGGCGGTGAACAGGAATTCCTTGGCCTTTCTGGCGCCCACCTCCCACGGCAGCGTGAAATACTGCACATGCGCGCCGCCCCAGGCGACGGTGCGGTCGGCGAATACGGCGTCGTCCGATGCCAGGATCAGGTCGCAGGCCGAAGCCAGCATCAGCCCGCCCATGATGCAGTTGCCCTGCACCTGCGCGATCGTCGGCTTGGGCAGGTTCCGCCAGCGCAGGCAGAGCTCCACGTTCCAGTGCAGTATCCGCTCGTACTCGGCAGGTACTCCCGGTTTGGGCGGATCGCGGCGTTTTTCCTCGAGCGCCTGTGGACTGCCCAGATCGTGACCCGCCGAGAAGTCCTTCCCCGCCCCGGCCAGGATGATTACCACCGTCCCGTCGTCAGCGACGGCGTCGCTGAAGGCGGCATCAAGCTCGGAGAGCAGCGTCCGGCTCTGGGCATTGCGGACTTCAGGCCGGTTGAGGGTGAGGCGACGGACCTTGCCGAACTGTTCCGTGATGATCGTCGATTGGGACACTGGTGAACTCGTCAGGTGGGAATGTCGGCGGTCACGCCATCGCGCCGCAGCGCCTCGCGCTCAGCCGTGGAAATGCCGAACTCGGCGAGAATTTCGTCCGTGTGCTGGCCCAGTTCCGGCGCCGCGCTGCGGTCCCGGCCGGGCGTGCGATCGAGACGGATCGGCATGGTCTGGTACTCGCGGCTGCCGGCGGCCGGGTGCGCAAGCGTCACGAACGCCGACCGATGCCGGAAGAACGGATGGGTGCTGACCTCGGAGGGGTTCAGCACCGGCGCGGCAGGAACGCCAAGCGCCTGCAGCATCGCCGCCGCCTCGTGCTTGCCAAGGCCCGCCGTCCAGGTCGCGATGGCCTCATCGAGCGCCGCCTGATGGTCCAGTCGCCCCTCGGCGGTCGCGAACCGCTGGTCGGCCAGCGCTCCTATCGATCCCGACAGGGCCAGCCACGACCTCTCGTCCGGGGCCGAGATCGCGATCCACTCGTCGGCCCCCAGCGCCGGATAGACGTTGTGCGGGGCGTGGGTCGGCACGTGGTTGCCATCCCGGACGGGATCGCGACCGGTCTCCATCGCCTCCAGAATCTCCCCGCCGATGAACTGCATCGCCGCCTCGACCTGTGGCACCTCGACATGCGCTGCCACGCCGTTGCGGTCCCTGAGCGCCAGTGCCGTGAGGATGGCGGCGGCCGCATTGAACCCGCCGATAGGATCCGGATAGTTCGGACCCGTCGTCACCGGCGCCCCGTCGGCGTAACCGATGAGGCTCGCCATGCCTGAAGCCAGCTCCATCGCGGCGCCCACGGCCAGCGCGCCACTGTCGGGTCCACTCAAGCCATAGGCCGGCATCTCGCATACGATGATCCCCGGGTGGTCGGCGCTGAGCTCCGCATGCCCCAGCCCCAGCCGGTCGATGGTGCCCGGCGTGAAGTTGGTGAGGATCACGTCGCATTGCCGCGCGATGCGCCCGGCCACCTCCCGCCCCGCCGCGGCCTTGAGGTCCAGCGACAGCGAACGCTTGTTGATGTTCTGCGAGTTGAACAGCGCATTGCGGTTGTAGCGCGCCCCATCCTCGTCGCTGCCGGCGTAGAGCGCCGGGTTGTAGACCTGCCGGTGATGGCGCCACAGGTCCGGCTTGCTCGCATGTTCGAGGTGGATGACGTCGGCGCCCAGGAACGCCAGCACCCGCCCCGCCATCGGCCCGGCCCACGCGGTGGTCATGTCCAGGATGCGGATGCCGGCGAGCGGTAGTTCCCCACCACCCGCCCTGGGCGCCGGCGGGGCCACCCGGTCCGAGCTGCGGAAACGGAAAGGCGGTGCCATCGTCAGGCCATTCGCCCCGGTCTCCTGCCGCCAGAACTTCCTGGACGCCAGATGCGGGTCGTCGGCCAGGTCGGACAGCGGCTGTGCCTTCGCCGTGATCAGGCGGCGCGCCCTCAGCCGCGCCACCACCTCGTCGGCCGGCGTGTCGCGATGCCGCTCCTGCAGGATCGCCATCAACTCGCCCCAATGCCTGGCCCGCGTATTGTGCTCCGCGAAACGCGGATCGTCCTGCAGGTCGGTGGCCTCGAGCGCCGCGCAGAAGTCGTGCCACTGGAATGGGTAGCACCAGAGCAGCACCCACTCGCCGCGGCACGCTACAAGGCTTCGGCCGGCAGTCCGCTTCGCCGTCAGCTGCCCGCTGTAGCCGTACGCCACGACGCCCGTCGTCATTGCCGCGGCCACCTCAGCGATGGCGACGTCGACGTCCTGTCCCTCGCCCGTCCGCCAGCGCACGAGTTGCGCTGCTACCACCCCGCAATAGGCAGCGACGCCCGCGGCATAGCTTGCCCGGTTGCCGCAGCCGTAGAGGGGCGGCCGGCCCGCCTCGCCGTTGCTCGGCATGGCGCTCGAGAAGGCCTGATAGATCATCTCCGATCCGCGCCAGTCAGCGAGGGGCCCGTCGGTGCCGAAGCCGGTAATCGTCGCAACGATGGCATTCGGCGCCGCGTGCCGGGCGAGGTCGCGGTGCCGGGCACACCCCACCACGACGATGTCGACAGCCCGTGCCGCCTGCGCCAGCGCCACGTCGTCATCGGGGTCGAGCGCAAGTGCCGACTTGCCGGTGTTGAGATGGCGGAGCTCCCACGGGCTGGCGCCGAACCCGTGCGGCGGTTCCGCGAGCACGACGCTCGCCCCGCAATCCGCGAACAGCCGGGTGCAGTACTGGCCGGCAACCGACAGGCTGGCGTCCAGCACGCGCAGGCCCGCGAATGCGCCTACCATCCCGACGTCGTCCAATTAAGGTCGATACGGACTTCTGCGTAGTGATGGGCGGCGGCAAAATGAAATGGGCAATCGCCCAGCAGTAGTCCTGCTTGACCAAGCATCCCGGCTCTCCTCCAGCCAAAAGACTAACTTGCAGCGGCGGGAAGCGGGAGACACAGTTACCCGGCAACGACTAGGCAATTGGGCGGACACTGCCGGGAAACACCTGGAACAGGGGCCTCAACACGCGAGTCCAAGTCGGAATGTCGTTGCCCGCCGGCTACCGCCGCCGTCGGGTTGGAGGAAAGTATCTCCAATGTTGATCGCCGCCGTGAACCAGTGGTTCTCGGCGCGATTTCACTCGATCAAATATAAAATCGTGAAATAGCTGCCCACGCACGTACTTTCGATAGCACGCGACCCTCCGAAATAGTGCGATGCACCATTGGAACTGGCGGAAAACTGCGCGAAAGCGCTCGGGGCAACGCGGATATTCGTCGAAAGTCATAGCACGTCAGGCCAGATTTGGCTGCGCCCTGTGAAAATTGCCGTGTAACGTCCTGCTCAGGCTCGAGGTGACAACCCGATAATCGCCGGGCCGAAAAACCGCAGAGGGATGCGGTGGAGGAGGATTTATGACGGCTCTCAATCGGCGCCAGTTCGTTGGCGCATCCGCGGCCCTGGCCGCCGCCTTCGCCCTGCCGGGCGGTGCACGTGCGCAGGATGGCCAGACCATCAGGCTGGGCATGGCGGCGGCCAAGGTCGGTACTATCGATCCGATCAAGCTCACCCAGGGTGTCGACAACTGGGCGATCAACCACGTGTTCGACCACCTGGTACGGCCTCCGGCCGGCATGGGCTCTGCCGCGCCCCAGGACTACGTGCCCGAACTCGCCGAGAGCTGGGAGATGTCGCCGGACGCCCTGACCTGGACGTTCAAGATCAGGCAGGGAGCGCAGTTCCACAAGGGCTACGGCGAAGTAACCGCCGAGGACGTGAAGTTCAGCTTCGACCGCGCCAAGGACCCGAAGGCCGGTTCCGTAGGCGCCATTTCCTGGCAGAACGTCGAATCCATCGAGGCCCCCGACGCCAGTACCGTCGTGATCAAGCTGAAGGGCCCCGACCCGCTGTTCCTGACCAGCACCCTGTTCAGCACCAACTCGGCAGTGGTCTCAAAAAAGGCGGTCGAGGAAAAGGGCGATGCCTTCGCGCTCGATCCGATCGGCTCCGGCCCCTACCAGCTGGACAGCGCCGACCCCGAGCTCGTCAAGCTCGTCGCCTTCCCTGAATACTGGGGCGAGAAGGCCAACATTCCCAAGCTCGAAGTGCAGTACATCGTCGATACCTCGGCCCGCACCTTCGCCATCCTGGGCGGCACCGTCGACATGATCCTCGCCCCGGCCGGCCCGGGCGCGATCAACGCGATCATGCAGCAGAACCCGAACCTGCAGATGGATATCGGCCTGCCGGGGAACTACTGGTCGCTGCACTTCAACATGACCAAGAAGCCCTTCGACGACATCCGCGTCCGCAAGGCCTTCGCTTATGCCATCAACAAGCAGGCGCTGTCGGACGCGCTGACCCCGCCGACACCGCGTACCTACGGGCTCAACCCGCCGTCGGTCGACGGGGCGCTGACCAAGGAAACAACGCCCGCAGAGTTGCAGTACGACTACGATCCGGAGAAGGCCAAGGCACTGCTTGCCGAAGCCGGCCAGTCGAACCTCACCTTCGATTGCTTCTGCTCGGAGCGCGACGACTACTCGAGCCAGATGCTGATCGTGCAGGAAAACCTGCGCCAGGTCGGCGTCACCATGAACCTGACCCTCATGGATCACACCGCGTTTCACGCCGAAAAGAACAAGGATCTCAATACCCTTGTGCTGCGCGGCGGCGGCTACCCGGCCGTGGCGACGGCGGCGCTGCAGAACGAGGCGATCACCCAGGCGATGGTCAAGTCGGACGGCAGCGGCGGCAACAACTTCTCCCATTATGGCGAAGTGATCCCGGGCATCGACGACCTGTTCAAGCAGTGCATGGCCGAAGCCGACCTGACGAAGCGGCTCGACCTCGTTGGCCAGATGGAACTGAAGATCCTCGAGGACATGCCGCTGATGTCCACCTGCTCGACCGCCTACGTGGTCATCCGCGCGGCCAACATGAACCTGCCGTTCAAGATCGTCTCGTTCCCGGGCGGCCTGTGGCGCCTGACGGGCGTGACGTTCACCTGATCCAAGCGTGACCGGCGGCCGGCGCGGGGGCCGGCCGCCCCCATTTTCAGCAGTTGCCGCAGGACCCTATCCATGAAGATCACCGCGATCGAGGATATCCACACCGTCTCCGGTCTCGGACACTTCTCCTTCCTCAAGATCACGACCGACTCCGGCCTCGTCGGCTGGGCCGAGTACAACGAAACCAACATGAAGACCCGCCCGGTCAGCGCGCAGATCAAGGGCCTGGGCGAGGCGCTGATCGGCCAGGATCCGCTGCCGGTGCAGAAGATCGCCACGCAGCTTTACCAGTTGAGCATCCAGCATCCGGGCGGGCTCGCGCAGCGCGCCAATGCCGCGATCGAGATGGCGCTATGGGACATTCGCGGCAAATCGGTCGACCTGCCGGTGCATTCGCTGTTCGGTGGCCCGGTGCGCGACCGCATCCAGGTCTACTGGAGCCATTGCGGTTCCTATCGGATGCAGGCCGGCGACAAGCTCGGCGTCAAGCCGATCCGGACGCCCGACGACATCGCCGAGCTCGGCGCCGAGGTGAAGGCCAGGGGCTTCAAGGGTTTGAAGACCAACGTCTTCCACCTGATCGACGGCCAGTTGAGCCGCCAGATGCAGGGCTACGGCCGCCAGCCCACCCACGCGGCGCTCAACCTCGAGCGCCACACCGTCGAGGGCGTCGTCGCGACGCTCCGCGCCTTCCGCGAGGGTGCCGGTCCGCAGATGAACCTTCACCTCGACAGCAACGTGCACTTCAAGACCGAGGGCTATATCCGCCTCGCCCGCGCCATCGAGCAGTTCGACATGACCTGGCTCGAGCTTGACCTGTGGGACGCGCCGGCGCTCGCCGACCTGCGCGACAAGTCGCCGGTGCCGATCGCCTCGCTCGAGCAGGTGGTGGGGCGCCGCAACTTCCGTCCGTTCCTCGACCAGAAGTCGGTGGACTTCGCCATCGTCGACCTGCTGTGGAACGGTTGGTCGGAGTCGATCAAGATCGCCTCGATGGTCGAGAGCTATGAGATCAGCTGTGCCCCGCACAACTACCACGGCCACCTGTCATCGGCGATCTCGGCGCATTTCTGCGCCCTGGTTCCCAACATCAAGGTGATGGAAACCGACATCGACAGCGCGCCGTGGCGCGACGAACTGTTCATGACCGAGGTGGTCTATGAGAACGGCGACATGCTGGTGCCGACCGGTCCGGGATGGGGCATGGATGTGAACGAAGCGGTGGCGCGCAAGTACGCGCCGCAGGGCTAGCCGGCCATGGCAGTCTCCGACGGCAGGCCCATCACCCCGCCAACGGCCGAGGCCAAGCCGGTGCCGACGGCCACCGCGGTCCGCAAGGCCGTGCCGCGGCGACTGCGCAACATCCTCTCGCTCAACGATTTCGAAGCGGCGGCAAAGCGCTACCTCCCCAGGTCCGTCTTCGCCTTCGTGCAAAGCGGGGTGGAGAACGAGGTGACGCTGCGCGACAACCGCGAGGCGTTCAAGGACTGGCAGGTGGTGCCCCGGGTGCTGGTCGGCGTGGCCCAGCGCTCGCAAACCGCGATGGTGCTGGGTGAAACCTACGACTCGCCGTTCGGCGTGGCGCCGATGGGCATGGAGTCGCTGGTCGGCTATCGGGGCGACCTGATGATTGCCCAGGCCTGCGCCGAGAGGAACATCCCGTTCATCCAGTCGGGCGCCTCGCTGATCCGGCTCGAGGACGTCCGCGCCGCCTGCGATACCGCCTGGTTCCAGGCCTACCTGCCGATCGATTTCGAGGATATGCGCGGGCTGATGAACCGGGTGCGCAATGCCGGGTTCAAGACGCTGGTGATCACGGTGGACATGACCGCCGGGTCGAACCGCGAGAACACGGCGCGAGCCGGCTTCAGCGCGCCGTTCCGGCCGAGCTGGCGGATGTTCTGGGACGGCGCGACGCACCCCGCCTGGTCGATCGGCAATTTCACCCGCACCATCGTGCAGCACGGCATGCCGCACTTCGAGAACCTCGATGCCGGGCGTGGGGCCGCGATCGTTTCGAGCGGCACGCGCAACACCAACCGCGCGGCGCAGAACTGGGCCTCGCTGGCCCGCATCCGCGAAGTGTGGCAGGGCAACCTGGTGCTCAAGGGCGTGCTCAACCCTCTGGACGTCAAGCTGGCCGTCGAGGCGGGCGCCGACGGTATCATCGTCTCTACCCATGGCGGTCGGCAGATCGACGGGGTCATCCCCGCCATCCACGCGCTGCCGGGCTGCGTCGCAGCGGCGGGCGACGTGCCGGTGATGATCGACAGCGGCATCCGGCGCGGCACCGACATCATCAAGTGCCTCGCGCTGGGGGCGAAGTTCTGCTTCGTCGGCCGGCCGTTCAACTATGCCGCCATCTTCGGCCAGGCGGGCGTCGAGCACGGCATCGACCTGCTGCGCGCCGAGCTCAGCCGCGACATCGGCAACATGGGGATCAACAGCCTGAGCGAAATCACCCGCGACCGCATCGTGCCGCGACATTCGGCGAGGCCGACCGCATGACCAGACTTGTCGTCGCCACCACCGACCTGCCGTTCGATCCGCCGACCTGGGCGCAGCTCGAAGCCGCCGCCACTCCGGACCGCTTCGTGCGGGTCGACCGCCAGGATCGCACCGCTTTCCGCGAGGCGCTGGCCGAGGCCGAGATTGCCGTGCTCGGCAATGACCTCGACGACGATGTGCTGTCGGCGCCCAAGCTCAAATGGGTGCACGTCAACCTCTCGGGCATGACGCTGTCGGCGCGGCCCGACATCTTTGCCCGCGGGCTGAAGGTCACGGGCGTAGCGGGGCGTTCGGCGCCGGCGCTGGCCGAGCATGCGATGCTGTTCATGCTGGCCATCAACGCCAACCTGCGCGGTTTCGAGGAAGCGCAGCGCGCCCACCGCTGGGGCGGAGTCGAGGGCAGCCGCGACCTGCGCGCGCTCTACGGGCAGACGGTCGGCATCCTAGGTGTTGGCTTCACGGCGAAAGAGCTGGCAATTCGAGCCAAGGCCTTCGGGATGACGGTTCTCGGCTACCGCCGTCGCGCCGGCGAACTGCCGCCGGGCTTCGACCGCATCTATTCGACCGACCGCGGCGAGACCATCGCTCCCATCCTGGCGGCAGCCGACTTCATCGTCCTCGCCATCAACCTGTCCGACGCTACCCATCACCTTATCGATGCGGCCGCGCTGGCACAGATGAAGCCCAACGCCGTGATCGTGAACCTGTCGCGCGGCGGCGTCATCGACGAGGCGGCACTGCTCGACGCGCTCTACGCCCGCCGCATCCGCGGCGCCGGCCTCGATGTCTTCGACACCGAGCCGCTGCCGGCCGACAGCCGCTTCTGGGATGCGCCCGGTACGCTGGTCTCACCACACTTCTCCGCACCGGTGCACGATCGGCTGCAGCGGACCATGGCGATCATCAAGGAAAACTTCCGGCGCTACCGAGCGGGTGAAGACATGCTCAACGCGCTGACGCCCGAAGACGTCTACACGGCCAGCTGAGGGGAGACGGCGATGCTACGCAATCTGTTGGTGCGGCTCGTCGATACGGTGCCTACCCTGCTGTTGGTTCTGACGCTCGTCTTCGTCGCCATGCGCATCCTGCCCGGCGATCCCGCCGTGGCGGTGCTCGGCGACGCAGCGGCGCCCGGCCAGCTCGAAATCTATCGCGAGAAGATGGGGCTCAACGTCCCGATCTGGCAGCAATATTTCAACTTCCTGGGCGGCGTGCTGACGCTCGACCTCGGCAACTCCTACCAGACCGGCCAGCCGGTGCTCCAGATCATCGCCCGCGCCCTGCCCTACACCATCGAGCTGACGGTGGTCGCCGTGCTGCTGGGCTCGATCATCGGCATCCCGCTCGGCGTCATCGCCGCCCGGAGCCGCAACAAGGCGCCCGATACCAGCGTGCGGGTCTTCTCGCTGATCGGCTACGCCATTCCCGATTTCTACCTGGCGGCACTGCTGTTGATCGCCTTCGCGCTCAACCTCCACTGGTTTCCGCTCAACGGCGCCGGCAGCGCCGATCTGATCGACCGGCTGCGCCACGTCTTCCTGCCGGCAGTGACCCTGGCGCTCGTCAAGGCCGCGTTCCTCGGCCGCCTGACCCGCACCAGCGTGCTCGAGGTGTATTCCAAGGACTACGTCCGAACCGCCCGGGCCAAGGGCGCGTCGGAGAGCCGCGTCACCTACCGCCACGCCCTGCGCAACGCGCTGCTGCCGATCGCCACCGGCCTCGGTCTGTCGACGCTGGCGACGCTCTCGGGCTCGGTCGCCGTGGAGCTGGTCTTCAACCGCCCCGGCATCGGCCGGCTGCTGATCGAAGCCATCCGCCAGCGCGACTATGCGGTGATCCAGGGCGGCGTGCTGGTGTTCGCGATGTTCGTGGTGCTGATCAACCTGCTGATGGACGTGGTCTATGTCCTCATCGACCCACGCGTGAAGGTGACCTGAGATGACCGTTGCCACCGGGGAAACCACGCGGGTCGCCGCCGCCGCCCAGCCCAGCGGCCTGACACGGATAAGGAAGATCCTGTTCGGCCGCCCCGAAACCGCCTTCGCGACGATCGTCATCATCCTGTTCATCATCGTTGCGGTCCTGGCGCCCTATCTGGCGCCCTACGACCCGATGAACCAGGCGATTGCCAACATCAACAAGCTGCCCAGCGCGGAGCACTGGCTGGGCACGGACCTGTTTGGCCGCGACGTCTTCAGCCGGCTGATCTACGGCTCGCGCAACTCGTTGCTGTTCGGCTTCATCTCGCCGGTTCTGGCCGCCTTCTTCGGCACCCTGCTCGGCGTCATCGCCGGCTATTTCGGCGGGATCGCCGACCGCGTCATCTCGCGGCTGGTCGACCTGCTCCTCGCCTTTCCCGAGCTCCTGCTGGCGATCCTCATCGCCGCCTCGCTCGGCGGCGGCTTCTGGAACAACATCACCGTCATCAACATAGCCTTAGTCCCCGGCTTCGCCCGCGTCGCCCGGGCGCAGACCCTCGCGGTCAAGCACGAGCCCTATGTCGAAGCGGCCATCTCGATGGGGGTGCGCACGCCGGTGATCATCCTCCGCCACATCATCCCGAACATCATGGCGCCGATCGTCGCGCTGATGACCCTGTGGGTCGCCTCGGCCATCCGCATCGAGGCCTCGCTCAGCTTCCTCGGCCTCGGCACCAGGCCACCCAACCCAAGCTGGGGCAACATCACCCGCGACGGCCTGGCGAGCCTGTTCTCGACGCCCTGGCCGATCATCGGCGCCGGCGCCGCGATTACCCTGGTCGTCCTGTCGTTCAACCTGGTCGGCGATGCCGTGCGCGACGCGCTCGACCCCGCAACCGACCGCTAGGAGATACCGCGTGGCGATCGAAGCAGCGGACACCACTCACGCAGCAAGGCCCAGCACGCCGGTGCTGTCGGTTCGCGACCTCAGGACATCGTTCAACACCTCCTCGGGCTGGGTCGACATCGTCAAGGGGCTGTCGTTCGACATCGGCGAGCGCGAAACCCTCGCCGTCGTGGGCGAGTCAGGCTCCGGCAAGTCGGTGACCGCCCTGTCGGTGATGCGCCTGCTCGACCCCGACGCAAGTCGCGTCGCGGGTTCGATCACGCTCGGCGGCGAGGAACTGCTGACGCTCACACCCACCCAGATGCGCAGCGTCCGCGGCCTCCGGATGGGCATGATCTTCCAGGAGGCGATGACCAGCCTCAACCCGCTGCAGAAGGTCGGCGACCAGATCGCCGAGGTACTGACCATCCACGGCCTCGCCTCGGGCGGCGCGGCGCTGAAGGAGGCACAGCGCCTGCTCGACCGCGTTCGCATCCCCGCCGCCGCCTCACGTCTCAACGACTACCCGCAGTCGCTCTCCGGCGGCATGCGGCAGCGCGTGATGATCGCCATGGCGCTGGCCTGCAAACCCAAGTTGCTGATCGCCGACGAGCCCACCACCGCCCTCGATGTCACCATCCAGGCGCAGATCCTGCAGCTCATCAAGCAGTTGCAGCAGGACGAAGCGATGGGGGTGCTGTTCATCACCCACGACATGGGCGTCGTCGCGGAAATCGCCGACCGCATGGTCGTAATGCTCGATGGCCAGGCGGTCGAGACCGGCACCGCCGAAGAAGTCTTCCACAATGCCAAGAATCCCTACACCCGCGCCCTGATAGCGGCGGTGCCGCGCCTCGGCGAAGGCGGTGACAAGGGCCCGCAACCCTTCCCGGTGCTGGACCGCGAGACCGGCAAGGTCGTGGCCGGCCGCGAGCGCCCCGATACCGTCCGCCACGACGCCGGTCCGGTGCTCGAGGTGCGCAACCTGGTCAAGCGCTTCGACCTCCCCCGCGGCCTGTTCCGCGGCTCGCCCGGCCGCGTCCACGCGGTCGAGAACGTCAGCTTCGATCTCAGACCAGGCGAAACCATCTCGCTGGTCGGCGAGTCGGGCTGCGGCAAGTCGACCACCGGCCGGGCACTGATGCGCCTGACGGAGCCGCAGGAAGGCGAGATCCGCATTGGCGGCACCGACATGCGCGCGCTCGACAAGGAGCGGCTGCGCGAGATGCGCCGCCACATCCAGATGATCTTCCAGGATCCGTTCGCGAGCCTGAACCCACGCATCCCGGTGAGCGCCGCCATCGCCGAGCCCTACCTCACCCACCGGCTCGGCAGCCGCGCCGAGGCGCGCGACAAGACCATGGACCTGCTCAAGCGCGTCGGCCTCAGCCCCGACATGGCGGGTCGCTATCCCAACCAGTTCTCGGGCGGCCAGCGCCAGCGCATCTGCATCGCACGCGCTCTCGCCCTCGAGCCCAAGATCATCGTCGCCGACGAGGCGGTGTCGGCCCTCGACGTCTCCATCAAGGCCCAGGTCATCAACCTGATGATGGACCTGCAGGAGCAGTTCGGCCTCGCCTATGTCTTCATCTCGCACGACATGGCCGTGGTCGAACGGATCAGCCACAAGGTGGCAGTGATGTACCTGGGCGAGATCGTCGAGATCGGCCCCGCCGCCGCTATCTTCCGCGACCCCCAGCACCCCTACACCAAGCGCCTGATGGCGGCCGTCCCGGTGCCCGATCCCGCCCGCCGCAAGCAGCTTCGCCCGGTCGACAACGACGAGATCAAGAGCCCCATCCGCCCCGTCGACTATGTGCCGCCCAGGCGCGAATACCGCGAGGCCTCGCCGGGGCACATGGTCCAGGTCTGGGGCAGCGACTGGAAGGTCTGAGCCTGGACTGAAGCCGGCTGTTTGATACCGGCGGGGTCGTCCAGACCTGAAGCTCTGGTCTTTGGGCGCAGTTCCTATTGCCGTTCCCGGGAGCCTCGGTCCGGCTTCTGGGGGGCCGCGCCGCTGCTGCCGCGCACCGCCAGGCGGATCGACAGTTCGGTGCTGCCCAGGTGCAGCCGCTGCGTCGGCGTCGCCGTCAGGTAGTCGGCGGCCAGCCGGCCCATGTCGCGGGCCGGCACCTCGAACGTGGTCAGTTCCGGCGTGGTGAGTTCGGCGATCTCGAGATTGTCGAAGCCGAGCACCGAGATGGCTCCCGGCACGTCGACACCGGCCGCGTGGCACTGCTTGATGGCTCCGGCCGCGAGGATGTCGCTGGCGCAGAACACGGCCGTCGGGCGCTCGGCTGCCGCCAGCAGGCTCTGCATCGCGGCCGCGCCGGCGGCAACGCTGTAGGGCGCCTCCCGCACGGGTATGGCGGCGGGGTCGAGCCCTTCCGCACTGAGCTCCGCCATGAAGCCGGTGACGCGATCCAGGGCCCGGTCATTGTCCTGGGTGATGCCGGCGATCATCGCCAGCCGGCGGTGGCCGAGGTCGAAGAGAAAGCGCGCTGCAGCCCGGCCCGCGCTCTCGTTGTCGAAGCCGATGGCGACGCCCGAGCCGCTCGAGCGCGCCGTATAGGTCTGCACGTACGGGATGCGGTGTCGGTCGAGCAGTTCGAGGGTCAGTGGCTTGTGCTGCGCCCCGACCAGCACCACCGCCTCGACGCCGCGCTCGATCAGCCGCCGCACCTGCTGCAGTTCCAGCTCCGGATCGTACATCGAGGTGCTGAGGATCAGCGAGATGCGCTTCTCGCCCAGCCGCTCCTGCAGCGCGTTGATCATCGAGGCATAAATGGCGTGGTCGACCGTGGGGATCACCGCCCCGACCAGCCGCGTCTGGGTCGAGCGAAGCGCGCGGGCGGAGCCGTTCGGCACGTAGCCGAGCCGCGCCGCGGCCTGCATGACGCGCTCGCGCACCTCGTCGCCGACCGCCTGGTTGTCGTTCATCACGCGCGAGGCGGTGGCCAGCGAGCAGCCGGCCTCCCGCGCGACGTCGTGCAGCGTGATCTTCGATGCGCTCTTCACGTCCAACCTGTGAAATCGTTCTCTCAATAGTGAGATATCTCGTTCGGCTCCGCCTCACAAGCTTCAAATGAGCCGAGAACAACCGGCTTGACACGGCGGATTTTTTCCGATCACAGTCCGCTCAGCATGTGAAAACGTTTTCTTGACGACGCACCAAAACGGGTAGGAGGGGGTCGCCGTGTTGCTGGATGGCATTAGGGTCGTGAGCTTCTGTCACTTCCTGCAGGGCCCCGCCGCCGCCCAGTACCTCGCCGACCTGGGGGCCGACGTCATCAAGGTGGAGCCCACTGGCGGAGCCCACGAGCGGCACTGGTCGGGCGCCGACGTCTATGTCGAGGGGGTCAGTGGTTTCTTCCTCTGCGCCAACCGCAACAAGCGTTCCATCGCGCTGGACCTGAAAAGCGCCGAGGGCAAGGAGGTGGCGCGTCGCCTCGTGGCGCAGGCCGACGTGGTGATGGAGAATTTCCGGCCCGGCGTGTTCGCCCGCCTCGGCTTCGACCAGGGGTCGCTGGATGCCCTCAACCCGGGACTGATCTACGCCTCGGCCAGCGGTTTCGGCTCGTCCGGGCCGATGGCGGAACGGCCGGGCCAGGACATTCTGATGCAGGCGCACTCGGGCCTCATCGGCGTCACCGGCACGCCCGGCCACGCCCCGACCCCGGTGGGCGCCGCGGTGGTCGACCAGCACGGCGGCGCGCTGCTCGCCATGGGCATCCTCGCCGCGCTGGTGCGGCGGCTGCGCGGCGGGCCCGGCACCCGCGTCGAAGGCAGCCTGCTCAACTCCGGCATCGACCTGCAGGGCGAACCGCTGGTCAACTTCCTCGCCGGCGGCTTCACCCGCGACATCCTCGAGCGCGAGAAGAACCTCGCCACCTGGTTCCATGAGGCGCCATACGGCGTCTATCCGGTCAGCGACGGGCACGTCGTCATCTCGCTGTGCAAGACCGAGATCCTCGCCGAGGCGCTTGACAGCGATGCCATGCGCGACGCCGTGACGCTCGATCGCTACGCCGAGCGCGACGAGTATGCGCGCCGGCTGCGCGCCGCCACCAGCATCTACTCGCTCAGCGAGATCGGCGAGCGCCTCGACCGGGCCAGCATCTGGTGGGCCCCGATCAAGTACTACGACCAGTTGCTGGACGATCCGCAGCTCGTGCATGCGCAGGTATTCCGCAAGGTCAGCGTGCGCGGTCGCACCATTCACCTCGTCAACCACCCCAACCGCTACGACGGCAAGGTGCCGGAGCTGCGGGTGCTGGCGCTGGAGATCGGCGAGCACAGCCGCGAGATCCTCGGCGAGCTCGGCTACGGCGCCGACGAGATCGAGGCGCTGATCGCCGCCGGCCGGGTCACCGCCAGCCGCAACGAGCCGGCCCTGGGAGCGATCTGATGCGCCCACCCGCCCCGCGACCCTCGAAACATGACAGCGGCATCCCGCCGCCGCCACTGCCGGCCAGACCCGCGCCCGCCGGTGCCGGGCCCGGCCGCATTGCGAAAGCCGGCAACATGAGGAGGAAACCCAAATGACTAGAACTGCCCCCTGGCTCGTGCTGGGAGCGCTCGGCGCACTGGCCCTGGCACCGACGACAGTCCATGCGCAGTCGATCGACGACATCGTGGCGCGCGGCAAGATCGTGATCGGCGTCAACAGCGGCGCGCCGCCCTTCAGCCTGGTCGACAGTTCCGGCGCCACCGTCGGCTATGACGTCGACACGGCCCAGCTGCTCGCCAAGTATCTCGAGGTCGACGTCGAGATCATCCCCTATCCGACGGCGGCCCGCATCCCGGCGCTCGAGTCGGGCCAGGTCGACGTCGTCGTGGCCACCCTGTCGCCGACCCCGACCCGGGCCCGCGCCGTCATGTTCACGATGCCCTACAGCACCTTCCAGATCGTGCTGCTCGCCGGGACGGACAGCAAGGTCGCGGCCGCCGAAGACCTCTCCGGGGTCAAGGTCGGTGTCTCCCGCGGCACGCCGCAGGAAGTTGCCTTGCAGAAGGCGGCGCCGGCCGATGTCGACATCGCGCGCTTCGATGACGACTCCACCACCATGCAGGCGCTGGTGTCGGGCCAGGTCGACGCCATCGTCATTCCGGAGACCGTGTTCATCGAGCTCAAGAAGGCCCGGCCGGATCTGCCCTTCGAGCCGAAGTTCACCTTCTTCAACCAGTTCATGTCGATCGCGGTCCGCAAGGACGCCTACGAGCTGCGGCAATGGCTGAACACGACGCTGTCCTTCGTGAAGGCCAACGGCGAACTCGACGCGATCGCCGAGAAGTGGACCGGCCACACCCTGCCCCCGACGATGCCGGTGTTCTGAGCGCCCTTCGTCTCCCTCGTCCCTCGCGGAACGCGGGGGACGGCCTTTCACGGGAAAGCAGCATGTTTGGACTTCAGTTCGCATCCGTCCTGAACGAAACGCCGGCCCTGCTGCACGGCATCGTGCTGACCATCGAGCTGTCCGGCATCGCCATCGTGCTGGGCGCGCTGCTTGGGCTGGCGACCGCGGCACTGCGCAACATCGGCCCGCCGCCGGTCGAGTGGCTGGTCCGGGCCTATGTCGAGATCATCCGCAACACGCCGTTCCTGGTGCAGCTCTACATCATCTTCTTCGGGCTGCCCTCGGTCGGTCTGCGCGTCACCGCCTTCGAGGCGAGCATCATCGCCATGACCGTCAACCTCGGGGCCTACTCCACCGAGATCTTCCGGGCCGGGATCGAGTCGGTGCACCGCTCGCAGGTCGAGGCCGGCCTGGCGCTGGCGTTGACGCGCTGGCAGATCTTCACCCGCATCATCATGCAGCCGGCGATCTCCCGCGTCTGGCCGTCGCTGAGCAGCCAGTTCATCCTGATGCTGCTCACCTCGAGTGTCTGCTCCTTCATCTCGGTCGAGGAACTGAGCGGCACCGCCTACAACATCCAGGCCCAGACCTTCCAGAACTTCGAGGTCTACATCGTTGCCGGGCTGATCTACCTGGGGCTGGCAGTGGCGCTCAAGATCGGCCTCGCCCTCCTCGGCAGGCTGCTCTTTGCGCCCTCGAAGGGCCCTGCGGACGCCGCGCCCGTGCCGGCGAAGGTGGCGCCATGATCCGCGACTACAGCCTGGCGGAAGCTCTCTTCCTGCTCGATTCGGCCAAGTGGACCATCCTCCTGACCGTGCTCGCCACCGCCTGTGGCGGCCTGCTCGGCCTCGTCGTGGCGCTGGCCCGCACCTCGACCAGCCGGCTGCTGCAGCGGGCGGCCACGGGCTACATCGCCACCATCCAGGGCATCCCGGTGCTGATCCTGCTGTTCCTCTCGTATTTCGGGCTGTCGCGCGCCGGCTTCAACCTGCCCGCCATCGTCGCCGCTTCGGTGTCGCTCTCGATCTATGCCAGCGCCTATCTGGGCGACATCTGGCGCGGCGCCATCCAGTCGGTGCCACCGCAGCAATGGGAGGCGTCCGCCTCGCTGGCCCTGACCCGGGCGCAGCAGTTCCGCACCGTCATCATTCCGCAGGCGGTCCGCATCTCGGTGCCGCCGACGGTCGGCTTCCTGGTCCAGCTGGTCAAGAACACCTCGATCGTTTCCATCGTCAGCGTCGTCGAGCTGACGCGTGCCGGACAGCTCATCAACAACGCGACCTTCCAGCCCTTTCCGGTCTTCATCACGGTGGCCGCGATCTATTTCGCCATCTGCTTCCCGCTGTCCTGGGCCAGTCGCCATCTGGAGCAAAAGTTCAATGCCAATCGTCGCGGTTGACAATCTTCACAAGCGCTTCGGCGCGCTCGAGGTGCTCAAGGGCATCTCGCTGACGGTAGAGCGCGGCACGGTCGTGGCGCTGCTCGGCCGCAGCGGCTCGGGCAAGAGCACGTTGCTGCGCTGCCTGAACGGGCTCGAGAGTTTCGACAGCGGCAGCGCCGAGGTCGCCGGCCACCAGGTCACCAGCCGGCCGGCGGCGCTGCGCGAACTCCGCAAGGACGTCGGCATCGTCTTCCAGAGCTTCAACCTGTTTCCGCACCTGTCGGTGGCCGAGAACGTGACCCTGGCGCCGCGGCTCGTGCACAAGGTCGACAAGGCGGCGGCCGGCGCGCTGGCCGAGGAAATGCTCGCCCGGGTCGGCCTCAGCGACAAGCTGCACGCCCGCCCCGACCAGCTCTCGGGCGGCCAGCAGCAGCGGGTGGCGATCGCCCGTTCCCTGGCCATGAAGCCCAAGGTCATGCTGTTCGACGAGGTGACCTCGGCGCTCGATCCGGAACTCACGGCCGAGGTGCTGACAGTGATGGAGCAGCTCGCCGCCGACGGCATGACCATGCTGCTGGTGACCCACGAGATGGGCTTTGCCCGCGGCGTGGCTACCCGGGCGGTGTTCATGCTCGATGGCCGCATCCATGAGGAAGGGGTGCCGGCCGCAATGTTCGCTCGCCCGCAGACGCGCGAGTTCCAGCAGTTCATCGGGCAGAGCCTGAAATGAGCCGCGCCCTCGATACAGCGCCGTCCGCCACCCTGCTGCTGACCGAGCGGCCGTTGCCGGGCGTACTGCTCGTCACCCTCAACCGGCCGGAAAAACTCAACGCGCTGTCGCGCGAGCTGCTGCACCGGCTGGCCGCCGAGCTCGATGCGGCGGCCGCCGACCCATCCACCGGCGTCGTCGTCCTCACCGGGGCGGGCCGGGCATTCTCGGCCGGCGCCGACGTCGCCGACATGCTCGCCAGTGGCGACGCCGCCTATGCCGACCCGGAGCGGCTCGACGCCTGGCGGCGGATCGAGGACTTCCCCAAGCCGCTGCTCGCCGCCATCAACGGCTATGCGCTGGGCGGCGGGCTGGAACTGGCGCTGCTCTGCGACATCCTGATCGCCAGCGACCCGGCGCGCTTCGGCACGCCCGAGATCAACATCGCCTCGTTTCCCGGCGACGGCGGCACGCAGCGCCTGCCGCGGCTGGTCGGTCGCGCCTTCGCCATGCAGATGATCCTGACCGGCGAACTGATCGATGCCGCCCTCGCCGAGCGCAAGGGACTGGTCGGCGAAGTCACCGCTCCCGAGGCGCTGCTGCCGCGAGCCCTGGAGCTCGCCGGCAGCATCGCCGGCAAGTCCTCCGCCATCACCCCCTACGCCAAGCGCGCCGTCCGCGCGGCCGACGCGCTGCCGCTGGCCGAGGGGCTGCGCCACGAGCACGCGCTGATCCTCGAGGCCTACGGCAAGCAGGACCGGCAGGAGGGCCTGCGCGCCTTCGCCGAAAAGCGCCCGCCCCGCTTCGAGGGGCGCTAGTTCCGGACCCGCCCAGGCGGGTCGCAAACCGCTATCCACCGAGGACCTTGATGACCGCACTGGCCTGGAACCGCGACGCCATCGATGACGCCATCGACCTGGCAATCGCCCGCACGCGGTCCATCGATCGCAGCGTCGAGGACTTTCCGCACATCACCGAGAACAGGCGCTGGCAGACGACCGCCGACGGCGTCTGGACGGGCGGCTTCTGGGCCGGCCTGCTCTGGCTCTGCCACGAGCGCGACCGCGACGCCCAGAGCCTCGAGCGCGCCGCGCACTTCACCGAGCGGCTGCTGCCGCGGGCGCACGACAGCACCAACCACGATCTGGGCTTCATGTTCGTGCCGAGCGCGGTCAAGGGCTGGCAACTGACCGGGGAGCCGCGCTATCGCGCCGCCGCGCTGGCCGCGGCGCAGTCGCTGGCGGCCCAGTACAATGCGCGGGCCGGCTACATCCCCGGCTGGGGCTTCTTCGGCAGCGAGGGCTGGAATGGCAACGTCCTCATCGACACGCTGATGAACCTGCCGCTGCTGCTCTGGGCGGTGCGGCAGGGCGCCGAACAACGACTGGTCGAGGTGGTTCGAGGGCACACCGAGACGACGCTCGCCCACCTGCAGCGTCCGGACGGCTCGGTCTACCACATGTTCCGCTTCGATCCGCTGAGCGGCGCCCCTCTCGGCGGCGCCACCTACCAGGGTTATGCCACCGAGAGCGCCTGGAGCCGCGGCCAGGCCTGGGCGCTGACAGCGCTGGCGCTGCTCGGCGCGCGACTGGGTGAACCGCGCTACATCGCGGCCAGCGAGCGGGTCGCCGACTACTTCCTCGCGGCGCTCGGCGATGCCGGCGTGCCGCCCTGGGATTTCCGCGCGCCGGGTGCTGCCGAGCCGCTCGATGCCTCGGCGGGTGCGATCGCCAGCTACGGCCTGCAGCGCCTGCACGAGGCCACCGGCAAGCCCGCCTATCTCGACGCCGCGGCCCGCCTGCTTGCGGCGCTCACCGAAACCTGCGCCAACCGCGGCGAGGCGGGCGGCCTGCTGCTGCACGCCACCGCCGACCTGCCGCACGGCCACGGCATCGATGAATCGGCGATGTATGGCGACTACTACTACCTGAAATCGCTGCTGCGCTTTCCCAGGCGCGGCAGATGAGTCTCGGCACACGCGATGCGGATGGGCTGAAATCCGCTGCTGCGGCCCGGCCGCGCAACGACGGTCGGGCCGATTGGCTGGCGGGCGGAAGCCTGCCTACTTGGCCGTTGCCGTGACCCGGAAGATGGTGCCGTTGGCGTCATCGCTGACCAGCAGTGCGCCGTCCTTGGTCACGGCGATGCCGGCCGGGCGACCCCAGACGGTGCTTTCGTCGAGCACGAAGCCGGTCATGAAGTCTTCGTAGACGCCGGTCGGCTTGCCGTCCTGCATGCGGGCGCGGATCACCTTGTAGCCGGTGCGGTGTTCGCGGTTCCACGAGCCGTGCATTGTGGCGAACGCGTCGCCGCGATACTCCTCGGGGAAGGCCTCGGCGTTGTAGAAGACGATCTGCAGGGTGGAGGAATGCGCCTGCAGCAGGACGTCGGGCACCTTGACCTTGTCCTTGAGATCGGGGCGCTCGCCGGCATGGGCCGGATCCTCGTTGTCGCCGGCGTAGTACCACGGCCACCCGTAGAACCCGCCCTGGGCGATCGAAGTGAGGAAATCTGGCGCCAGGTCCGGGCCGATGTGATCGCGCTCGTTGCCGGTGCACCACAGCGTGTCGGTGCTCGGCTGCATGGTCATGCCGGAGCAGTTACGCAGGCCGGTGGCGTAGTTGCGCACATTCTCGCCCGTCGGATCGAACACGCGCACCACGGCCCGGTTCTCCTCGTCACCCCAGGCTGCGCCGACTCCATGCGTGGCCTCGAACTCCTTGACCTCCTCCGGCGACTTTTTCGGCATGCCAGCGGCGACGTTGGAGGCCGAGCCGATGGAGACGAAGAGGCGCTGCCCATCGGGCGACGCGACCAGGTCGCGGGTCCAGTGCCGCTCGGTCGGAATGTCGGGGATGATGATCTCGGCCGGTCCGCTCGCCTTGCGGTCGCCCGCCGCATACGGGTAACGGACGACCTGGTTGGCCGCAGCCACATAGACGAAATGCGGTTCGTCGGGCGGATAGAAGGCGATACCGAAGGGGCGATCCAGGTCGGCTGCGAAGACCTCCGGTTTGGCGGGCTCGCTTCCCGCTGCGTCGGCGGCAAACACCACCACCCGCCCGGCCGCGCTTTCGGCGACGAAGATATCGCCATTGGGGGCGACGCGGATGACGCGCGGCTGGTCGAGGCCGCTGGCGAAGACCTGCACTGAGAAGCCCTCCGGGACATCCGGCATCCGGCCTTCCGGTGCCGCGACCACCTTGGCCGCGTTCTCGAAGTCAGGGGCCTCGGGATCATTTTCCACCAGCGACGGTGCCGGGAGGTCGGCCGGGGTGATGTGCCGGCTGACCCCGGGCTTGTCGTGTTCCCAGGTGCCGAAGGCTGCGGTGCCGGTCAGCACCTCCTGCGCATGCAAGGGGCCCATGGGGGCCAACATCAACGAGAGACTGATCAGGGCGGTCGATACGCGCATGGTCCACTCCTTCCAGAGGATACCTGCAACTGCCCTCACTGACCCGTGGACGAGTCTGCTCCCCAAACCTCGGCCGGGCAAATCACGGCTGGAGCGCTCGGCGCTACGCGCAAATTCGCTCAGAAACATGATTGACATTGTGCCGATCGCTCGACACGGTGTGCTATATCAGTTCGATCTGCGGGGGGAGCAATGGCGCAGGCAGGGACCGAAGCAGCCGCAATGGTGCCGATCAGGGAGTCGGACGCGCAGGTGGACCTGCTGCTGCGCGACTTCAAACCCGAGCAGATGGTGAAGCTGCCCGAGCACCACCCGCAGCGCTTCCCGATCCCGGCCTACGACGCCCATAATCACCTCGGGCGCTGGCACACCGATGGCTGGGCGATTAAGGACGTGCCGGCCTTCGTCGCCATGCTGGACGAGGTGAACGTCGCGGGCGTGGTCAATCTCGACGGCGCCTGGGGCGACGAGCTCGAGACCAATCTCGACCGCTACGAGCGCGCCTATCCGGGCCGCTTCGCCAGCTTCGCGCGCCTCGACTGGTCCCAGACGACCAGCCCCGGCTGGCCGGAGCGCCTCGCTGCCTCGATGCGCGATTCGGCGCGCCGCGGCGCCAGCGGGCTGAAGCTCTGGAAGGACATCGGGCTGCGGCTGAAGGACGAAAAGGGCGAGCTGTTCTTCCTCGACGATCCGCGCCTCGCCCCGGTCTGGGCGGAAGTGGCGGACGCGCAGATCCCGATCCTCGTCCACATCGCCGACCCGGCGGCGTTCTTCCGGCCGCTCGACAACACCAACGAGCGCTATGAGGAACTGGTCCGGCACCCTGACTGGCACTTCTACGGCCCGGAATTCCCGAGCCTGCAGCGCCTGCTCGACTCGCTGGAAAGCTGCGTCGCTGCCAATCCGCGCGTCAACTTCATCGGCGCGCACGTGGGCTGCTATGCCGAGGACCTCGGCTGGGTCGACCGGCTGATGACCAGCCACCCGAACTTCCACGTCGACATCTCGGCCCGCATCGCCGAGCTGGGCCGGCAGCCGCGGGCGACGCGCAAGCTCTGCCTCAAGCACCCCGACCGCGTGCTGCTGGGCACTGACATCTTCCCGCCCAAGGCCGGCGACTACCGGCGTTACCTGCGCTTCCTCGCCACGGAGGACGAGTGCTTCCCCTATTCGGACAGCAACCCGCCCGGCGTGGGGCGCTGGACCATCTCCGCCATCGACCTCCCCGACGAGGTGCTGGCGCAGGTGATCGCCGGGAACGCCCGCCGGATCATCCCCGCCTTCTCCCGGGACGCCCGGTGATGAGCGCCGCCGCTAAGGACGACAGCCACTACGATGTTGCCGTCCTGGGTGGCGGCATCGTCGGGGTCAGCGCCGCGCTGAGATGCGCGCTGGCAGGCGCGAAGGTGGCGCTGATCGATGCGGGGCTGGCCGGCAAGGCCAGCGCGGCTGGCGCGGGCATCGTCTCGCCGGTGGGGCTCGGGGGCAACGAGGCCAGCCGCGAATGGTCGGCGCTGGTCGCTTCCGCCATCTCGCACTACACGCGCATCCTGGGGCTGCTCGGCGACGCGGGCGTCACCGACGTGGGCTACGACAAGGTCGGCGAGATCGTGCTGGCCACCCGCGAGCCGGACCTGCCGCGCCTCGACGACCTGCACGAGCGCCTCAAGGTCTTCGCGGCGCAGGGCATCCCGGTCGGCGAGGTGAAGCGGATCGGCGGCGCCGAGTTGCAGGCGGCCTGGCCGGAGTTCCGGGGCGACATCGAGGGGCTCTACATCGAGAACATCGCCCGCCTCGACGGGCGGCGGATGTGCGCGGCCATCGGCAAGCTGGCCGAAAGCCGGGGCGCCCGGATGCTCAGCGGCCGGGGCAGCATCCGGCTCGAGGATCGCTCGGTTTCCCTCACCGTGGACGACCAGCCGCTGCGCGCCGACAAGGTCGTGCTCGCCACCGGCTCATGGTCGCAGCCGCTGCTGGAACTGCTTGGCGCCCGCACCTCGGTGCAGCCGGTGCGCGGACAGATCGTGCATCTCGGCTTGCGTGACCAGGCGACCGGCCGGCGGCCGGTGATCAACACCTTCGAGGGCCATTACTTCTTGGGCTTCCCGGATGGGCGGGTCGTCGTCGGCGGTACGCACGAGCCCGAGGCGGGCTTCGAGGTCCGGGTCACCGCCGGCGGCGTGCACTCGGTGCTGGAGAAGTCGCTGCGGGTCGCGCCGGGCCTCGGCAGCGCCACGCATCTCGAGACGCGGGTGGGGCTGCGGCCGCGCAGCCGCGACGGCTACCCGATCGTGGGTCGGCCGGCCAGCAGTGACAACGTGATCGTCGCCACCGGGCTCGGGGCCTGGGGGCTGACGCTGGGGCCAATGATCGGGGAGATCGCCGCGGAGCAGGCGCTCGGCGTTACCCCCACCTACGAGGCCGGGTTCCTGGGGCCCGACCGCGAGGACATCACCGAACCAGCGGTGCTGTCACCGAACATCCAGTGACTTCGGCGGCCCGCGTGAGGAGCGTGGGCGCCACCAACGGACGACTGCAAGAGAGGGGATCAACATGCAGACCAACCAGAAACGCCGCAGCCTGATCAAGGGGCTGGCACTCGCCGCGATGGGCAGCACCATGCTGGCGGGCGCCGCCTTCGCGCAGGACAAGGTGACGCTGTCCTACGCGCTGTGGGACGCGGCGCAGGTGCCGGCGATGCAGCAGGCCATCGACGAGTTCAACCAGACCCATCCGAACATCGAGATCAAGATCCAGGTCACCCCGTGGGACGACTACTGGACCAAGCTGCAGACCTCGGCCACCGGCGGCAGCGCCCCGGACGTGTTCTGGATGACGCTCTCCTACTTCAAGCTCTACGCCAGCAACGGCATCATGCTGCCGCTCGACGAGAAGATCGCGGCCGACGGCATCGATATGTCGAACTATGTGCCGGCCATCGCTGAAGCCTACAAATATGACGGCGTGCAGTACGGCATGCCCAAGGACGTCAACGCCTTCGGCCTGTTCTACAACAAGGACCTGTTCACCGCCGCCGGCGTGCCGTTCCCGGATGCGAGCTGGACCTGGGACAACGTCATCGATGCGGCCCAGAAGCTGACGGACCCGGCCACGGGCGTATACGGCATCGCCGCGCAGGAGTCGGACGAACTTGCCTGGTACCTGACGGTGCCGCAGGCGGGTGGCTTTGTCATCGGCGACGACGGCAAGAGCTCGGGCTACGACAAGCCCGAAACGATCGCCGGCATCCAGTTCTGGGTCGACCTGGTCAACAAGTACAAGGCCTCGCCGAACCTGCAGCAGCTGACCGATACCGATGCGCTGTCGATGTTCACCTCGGGCAAGGTCGCGATGTACTACGGCGGCTCCTGGGATCCGGTGGCGATCGCCGATGTGCCGGCGGCCAGGGCGTTCACCGACGTGGCGCCGCTGCCCAAGGGCCCGGCCGGCGGCAAGTACTATTCCAACGGCCTAGCCAACTCGATCTACGCCAACACCCAGCACCCCGAGGAGGCCTGGCAGTTCGTCAACTTCCTGGCGTCGGAGCGCGGCAACGAGATTCAGGCGGCCTCGGGCACCGTGATCTCGGCCTATAACGGCCAGGCTGGTGCGTATGTCGCGGGGCTGCCGTGGATGAACGCGCAGGCCCTGATCGACCAGTTGCCCGAGGCCCTGCCCTTCCCGGTCTCTGAGAACACCCGCGCGTGGCGCCGCAACGCCACCACGGAGTTCGCCAAGGCGTGGACCGGCGAGGAAACGGTGGAAGCCGTCGCCGCTCGCGTCGCCGCGCAGATGAACGAAGCACTCGCTGCCGAGTAAGCCGCGATGACCGACGTCTCCCGACCTGAAAGTATCGGCAAGTCGGCGAGACCGGTCGCCGCAACCGGCGCTCGCCGCCCCTCCCTCAGCAGGGCGCGGCGGGCGGAATGGGGATGGGCCATCCTGTTCATCCTCCCCACCACCATCGGCCTGGGCGTGTTCTCGCTCTGGCCGGTGTTCGAGACCTTCTACTTCTCCTTCACCACCTGGGGCGCGTTCGGCGGCCACAAGTGGAGCGGACTCAAGAACTACCAGACCGTCCTCAAGGACGCCGAGCTCCTGCAATCGTCGATCAACACGCTGATCTTCACCGCGATGTCGCTGCTCAGCGTGCCCGCGGCGATCATCGTCGCCGCCCTGCTCAACCGGCCGGGGATGCGGTTCCTGAGCTTCTACCGGACGCTCTATGTCCTGCCCGTGGTGACGCTGCCCTCGGCGGTGGCGCTGATGTGGAAGCTGCTCTATTCGGGCGACTACGGCCTCGTGAACTGGCTGCTCGGCCTCGTCGGCATCCAGGGGCCGTACTGGCTGTCGGACCCCAACACCGCGATCTATGCCGTCGGGCTCGTCGCGATCTGGAGCTCGGTGGGCTACAACATGGTGATCCTGCTCGCCGGCATGCAGACCATTCCGCGCGAGTACTACGAGGCGGCCGAGATCGACGGGGCCGGCGCCATCCGCCAGTTCTTCTCGGTCACGATCCCGCTGCTCACGCCCTCCATCTTCTTCGTGTGCGTGATCACGGTGATCAACGCGCTGCAGGCCTTCGACCTCGTGTACCTGATGGTGAGCGTCAACAACCCTGCGCTGCCGAAGACGCAGACCGTCGTCTACATGTTCTTCGAGAAGGGCTTCATGGAGCACAATGGCGGCTATGCCGCAGCCATCGCCTTCCTCCTGATGCTCGTGATCCTCGTGCTCACGGCCATCCAATTCCGGCTCCAGCGGCGGTGGGTGCACTATGGCTAGCAAGATCAGGGGACGCAGCAACGTCCTGCCGCACATCTTCCTGTCGCTGGGAGCGGTGGTGATGGTGGGCCCGTTCGTCTGGGAGATCCTCACCGCCTTCAAGACGTTCGCCGAATCCATCCAGGTGCCGCCGGTGCTGATCCCGGCGCAGTTCAACTTCGACAACTTCCAGCAGGTCTTCACCAGCCTGCCGTTCGGCCACCTGTTCGCCAACACGGTGGTGATGACGCTGGCGCGCACGGCCGGACAGGTGATCTTCTGCTCGCTGGCCGGCTACGCCTTCGCCCGGCTGCGCTTCCCCGGCCGGGACATCATCTTCATGCTGTTCCTCGCGGTGATGATGGTGCCCAGCCAGATGTTCCTCATCCCGCAATACCAGCTGATGCAGAACTGGGGGCTGCTCAACACCATCCCGGCGCTGTTCCTGCCCGGCATGTTCAGCGCCTTCGGCACCTTCCTGATGCGCCAGTTCTTCATGCAGCTGCCGCAGGAACTGGAAGAGGCGGCGCGGCTCGACGGGGCCAATACGTGGCAGATCTACTGGAAGATCATGCTGCCGCTGGCCGCTCCGGGCATGCTGGCGCTGGGCCTGCTGGTGGCGATCTGGTCGTGGAACGACCTGCTGTGGCCGCTGGTGGTCAACACCGATCCGGAGAAGATGCCGCTGTCGGCGGGCCTCGCCAACCTGCGCGGCGAGCACCTGACCAACTACCCGGTGCTGATGGCCGGCTCGCTGATGGCCAGCCTGCCGCTGATCGTCGGCTTCATCATCTTCCAGAAGCAATTGATCCAGGGCATCGCCACCACCGGCAGCAAGGGCTAGCCGGATACCGGCGCCATCCCTTCCTCACCCGCGCATGCGGGCGCGGAACTGCCGGGGGGTGGTGCCGGTGCGCTCCTTGAAGACGCCGTAGAACCGGCTGGCCGAGCCGAAACCGCAGGCAAAGGCGATGTCGAGGATCGTCTCGTCGCTGTCCGCCAGCCGGTGCAGCGCCTGCGACAGCCGGTAGCGCAGCAGGTACTCGTTCACCGAGATGCCGAGGACCCGCCGGAAGGCGGTCTCCGCCGTGCTGGGATGGATGCCGGCGAGCTGGCCCAGCCGCGTCACGCTCAGCGGCTCAGCGAAATGCCCGTGCACGAGTTCGATCAGCACCTCCACCCGTTCGGTGGGCTGGCGCGACCCGGTGCTGCGCGCCGCCCTCTCCTCCCCCATGTCGGCGGCGAGCGAGAAGCGACGGACCCGCAGCATCACTTCGTCGGCCACCAGCTGCCGGTGCCGCACGTCGCCGCTATCCCAGTCGGCGAGCCAGCGCCGCGCCACCGCGCCGTCGACCTCGTCGGGCGCTGGCGCCGTCAGCAACTGGCCCTGCATCAGGGCGCGCTTGAACCCCGCATCCAGCGGCTGCGCCAGGAATTCGGCGAGCGGCACGTAGGCACAGATCAGCGGCGAGCCTGGCACCACCTCGACCGTGCGGTGCGGGATCGCCGCCCAGAACAGCACCAGTCGCCCGGCCTCCACCCGCTCGCGCCGGCCATTGAACAGGTAGGTCATGGAGCCGCTTTCGAGCAGGTTCAGCTCGACATGGCTGTGCCAGTGCGCCGCCCCCATCGAGTCCGCGATGTGCCGTTCGATGAAAAACCGGCCATCAAGCAGCGAACCGGGCTCCTCGCGCGCGGATATAGGAGAAATCTGATCCATACCCGGAGGAAATCCCGGATCGGTGCCGCTATGCAAGCTCCAACATTCCGGGAGGAGCCCACCATGATCAAGATCTGCCTCGTCGGTGCCGGAAGCACCGTGTTCGCCCAGAACATCCTGGGCGACGTGCTGTCGACGCCCGGCCTCGGCGATGTCGCGATCAGCCTCTACGACATCGACCCCGAGCGCCTCGCCACCTCCGAGATCGTCGCCCGCCGCATCGGCGAGGCCACGCAGCAGGGCAAGGTGACGGTGGAAGCGACGCTCGACCGCAAGCAGGCGCTGCGGGGTGCGGACTTCGTGATCCTGATGATGCAGGTGGGCGGCTACAAGCCGGCGACCGTCACCGATTTCGACGTGCCGAAGCGCTATGGCCTGCGCCAGACCATCGCCGACACGCTCGGCATCGGCGGCATCTTCCGCGGGCTCCGGACCATTCCGGTGCTCGAGCAGATCGTGCGTGACATGCGGGAGGTCTGCCCCAACGCGCTGATGATGCAGTACGTCAACCCGATGGCGATCAACTGCTGGGCGATCAAGGAGATGGCGCCCGAGATCCGCACCGTCGGCCTCTGCCACAGCGTGCAGCACACGTCCGAGCACCTCGCCGGGCTGCTGGGCGAGAACATCGCCGACATCGACTACGTATCGGCCGGCATCAACCACGTGGCGTTCTTCCTCAAGTTCGAGAAGCGCCACGCCGACGGCCGCCGCGAGGACCTCTACCCGCGCCTCAAGGCGCTCGAGGCGCAGGGCAAGGTACCGGCCGACGACCGGGTGCGCTTCGACGTGCTGAAGCGGCTCGGCCACTTCGTCACCGAGTCGAGCGAGCACTTTTCCGAGTACACCTCCTGGTACATCAAGAACGGCCGCAACGACCTCATCGACCAGCTCAACATCCCGCTCGACGAGTATATCAGCCGCTGCGAGCGTCAGGTCGCCAGCTGGCACCAGCTGCGGCGCGAGCTCGAGGGCGAGAAACCGATCGAGGTCGAGCGCTCCAACGAGTATGCCGCCGGCATCATCCATGCCGCGACCACCGGCAAGCCGGCCCTGATCTACGGCAACGTGCCGAACGAGGGGCTCATCGCCAACCTGCCGGCTGAGTGCGTGGTCGAGGTGCCCTGCCATGTCGATCGCAACGGCGTGCAGCCGATCAAGGTCGGCCGCCTGCCGCCACAGCTCGCGGCGGTGATCCGGTCGAGCGTCTCGGTGCAGGAGCTGACCGTGGCGGCGGCGATGACGCGCAAGCGGGAGTATATCTACCAGGCGGCGCTGATGGACCCGCACACGGCAGCCGAGCTGTCGCCCGACCAGATCTGGCATCTCTGCGACGACCTGATCGAGGCCCACGGCACGCTGCTTCCGGCTTACAGCTAGCCGACGGTTATGCGTCACATTCAATCACGATTGTGATTGACTTCTGATCGATCGGGATCAAGGCTGCGCGGAGGGGCTCGTCAGGGCGTGACCGAGGGATCGATGAAGCAGGGCGAAGGGCTCAAGGTCGAGCGGCTGCATGCCATCCGCGGGCACCTCTACGCCCACGGCTATTCCACGGTGCAGACGCTGGCCGATGCGGTCGGCGCCTCGCTCGCTACCATCAGGCGCGACCTGCAGGTGCTTGAGCGCGAAGGCGCCATCGACCGCGTACATGGCGGGGCGCGCATCGCCGAGGGCTCGTCGCTGGAAGTGGCGTTCCAGGAGCGCGCCAAGCGCAACCTCGCCGCCAAGCGCGCCATCGCCGGGGCCGCCTACGCTACACTGGTGCCGCACGCGACCATCTTCCTCGATGCCGGAACCACGGTGCTGCAGCTCGCCCGGCTGATCCGGCTCAACCCGCTGCCGCTGCGCATCTTCACCAACGGCCTGAGCGTGGCGCTGGAATTCCTCAACGTGCCCAATCTCAGCGTCACGGTGCTCGGCGGCCAGCTCCGCAACGAGAACGTGTCGCTGGTCGGCGCCGAGGCCGAGGCCATGCTCGACACGCTCTGGTTCGACCAGCTGTTCCTCGGCGTCAGCGCCATCGCCAATGACGGCGTGCTCTACAGCGTCGACAGCGCCGAGGCCAACCTCAACCGGCGCATGCTGACGCGCTCCGCCATCTCCTACCTCCTCACCGATGCCAGCAAGTTCGGCACCACCGCGACCTACAAGGTGGCCCCGCTCACTGCCGCGCGGATCATCACCGACTGGCGGCTCAGCTCCGACTGGCGGGCTCGTCTCGCCGATCTCGGCGTCGACCTCAGGGTCGCCGAGTCGGAACTGACCGATGAGTGAGGCAACTCCCACCCGTCGGGAGCGCGCTGCTGGCAACGACCAGCAGGTCAATTGGCGGACCGACGGCGCCTGCACCGAGCGGCTCGCCCGCCCGATGCAGGCCGGTTCTGCCGAGGTCGAAGAAGACGATTCAACACGATAGGAGACAGGGAATGCGCAGAAGATCGTTCTTGGGTACCGTAGCTTTGACGTCGCTCCTGCTGGCCGCCCCGGGGCTGGCACAGGACAAGCCTTATGCCGGCACCACCATCACGGTGCTGATGCCCTCGCCGCAGTCGCCGGACATTGCGGCGAAGTTCGAGGCGGAAACCGGCATCAAGGTCGACCTGCAGACGCTGAGCTGGGACGACATCCGGCCCAAGCTGGTGTCAGCCCTGATCGCCGGCACGGCGCCCGCCGACGTCACCGAATTCGACTGGTCGTGGACGGGCCAGTTCGCGGCGGCCGACTGGTACCTGCCGCTCAACGACGCCATCGATGCGGACACGGTGAAGGACATCGCCGGCAGCTCGATCTTCACCATCAACGGCAACCTGCTCGGCGTCCCCTACACCAACGACTTCCGGGTGATGCTGATCAACAAGAAGCATTTCGAGGACGCCGGCATCACCGAGACGCCGAAGACGCTGGACGAGCTCGTCGCGGCGGCCAAGGCGATCAAGGAGAAGGGCATCGCCGAATACCCGGTCGGCATCCCGCTGTCGCCCACCGAAGGCGCCTCGACCACCTGGTACCTGCTGACCAAGGCATTCGGCGGCGAGCTGTTCGACGCCGACTTCAAGCCGCTCTTCACCACGCCGGACACGGCCGGCTACAAGGCCCTGGCGTTCGAGTTGCAGCTGCTGAACGACGGGCTCGTCGACCCCGCTGCCACCGGCCTGCGCGACGCGCAGATCAACGACAACTACTTCGCCAAGGGCCTCACCTCGATCATGATCTCGGGCGAGCCCGGGCGGCTCGGCCAGATGAACGACCCGGCGCAGTCGCAGGTGGCGGGCCAGGTCGAGGCCATCCTCGTGGCCACCGAAAGCGGCCAGACCCGCTCCTACGGCCTGCTCGAGGCGCTCGCCGTGCCGCGCGCGTCGCAGAACCAGGGCGCGGCGATCGAGTTCGTGAAGTGGTTCACCTCCAAGGCGTGGCAGGTGGAAAACTATGGCACCGGCGTGCTGCCGACCCGCACCTCCGCCCTCGCCGAGCTCAACGAGGCCGGCAAGCTGCAGAGCGGCGACGTGCTGGTGGAAGAGAGCAAGTATGTCGAGGCGCTGTTCCCGCAGGGCACCCCTACCTGGTACCCGGAATTCTCCACCGCGGTGAACACCAACCTCAACAGCGCCGCCAAGGGTGAGATCACGGTCGACCAGGCCGTCGCCAACATCGCT
>JBQCFF010000478.1:0-2049 GCA_051959485.1 Devosia sp.
AGCCGCGTCGCCTCGATCCGCTTGTCGCCGACGCTGACCGTCACCTCAAGATGCTCGGCCTGGACCACGTCGAGCACTTTGCTCGGCCGATAGGCGCAGATATTGCTGCCGCCCCGATGCCGCACGCTGTCGTACAGCACCCCGTCCTCGCCGGCGGCCCGCAACGCCTCGCCGAACGCCTGCCCCGCGGCATAGCTGTCGGCGGCGTGCAGCTGCGGTTCGCTCCCGCGAATGTCGCGATAGCTGCCCTCGAGCCGCGCGGTGTAGCTGCGGAAGGTACGCTGGGTCGTGTCGAGGCCGCGGGCCAGCGCTTCGCGCCTCAGATGGTGTCCGACTTCGGCGAGGGCGGTGGTGAGCGTCGCCGCCGCGTACCAGGCGCCGAGCTCCGGCCCGTTGAAGCGCGATCCACTCGGCGCGGCATGCAGAAACGCTGCCATCACGATGCTGGAGTTTGCCCGGCCGAACACCCACTCGCTCTGCGGCAGTCGCGCCAGCCGTTGCCGTACCAGCCGAGCATTGGTCCAGCCGGCGAGTTCCATCACCGCCTCGGCATCGGCGGCGGTGGCCACGGTGTCGAACAGTCCGATCGGCGGAAAACGCGACGGGATCAGCCGGTGGCTCGGCTGTGGGGCGGGCGCCTGCATCAGCGAATGACGATGTCGCTGTCTTCGTACGGGGTGAACGCCGCATCGAGCGCATTGGGTGGCATGTAGAGCCCGCCGCGTGCCGCATCGAGGAAGCGCCGCACCGCCAGCAACCCATCCTGGGTGCCCGAGGTGATGAGCGTCAACGGCGGTTGCCCGCCGAACAGCGGCGCCATGTGCGGCCCCTTGAGCCAGCGCACCTCCTCCGCCGGGTCGGCGAACAGGACGCCGAGCGCCTGGTGGATGCCGAACACCGCCGAAATGCGCAGCAGCGCATCGAGATCGAGGGTGAACGGCTGCTGCTCGCGCGCCAGCTTCGCCCAATGGTGGTAGGTCGAGCGCTGCGGATAGCCCAGCACCAGCCGGCGCTGCTCCTCATTGAGGCCCCAAAGCTCGGCAATGTTGAGAAACGTGCGCAGCGCCGGCCCGCTCAATCGGCGCCGGTTGGGCCCCGAGAAGCGGCTGAAATCGACGATGTCGTCAGCGCCGCCGGCCGGAGCGAACTCCCTGTGAGGCTTTTCACGGAAACCGAACTGCATGACGCGCTCCTTGTCTGGATTTAGACATAGTCCAAATCCAGACTTCATACAAGAGGACGTCCAGTTTTGGACTACGCTTCGCGCTTCACCACTTCCGGGATCAGCCCCCGCGGCGCGTAACGGAGCGCGATGGTGATCACCACGCCGAGCACGAACACCCGCATCTGGCTGGCGCGCGACTGGATTTCCGGGATGGCTCCCCAGCCCATGTCGGTCGACCAGTTCGAGATGTTGTTGAACAGCCACTGCGACAGCGGGTCGGAAATCATCCAGGTGATGTAGATCAGCAGCGCGCCGAACACCGCACCCCAGTTGTTGCCCGCCCCGCCGACGATCACCATCACCCAGATCAGGAAGGTGTGGTTGATCGGCTGATAGGCGCCCGGATCGTAGATCTGCTGGAAGCTCACCAGCATGGCGCCGCCGATCCCCATCAGCACCGAGCCGAGCACGAAGATCTCGAGCTGCCGGCGCGTGACGTTCTTGCCCATCGAACCGGCGGCGATGTGGTTGTCGCGAATGGCGCGCATCATCCGGCCCCACGGGCCGCCATAGGCGCGCTGCACCAGGAGGAACGCCACGGCGAGGATGACGATGACCAGGCCGAGAAACCCCACCCGCGCATAGATGAAGGACTGCGCGATGGGCACGCCATCCGCCTGCAGGTCCTGCGGCAGGGGTACCGGCCATGGGATCGGCGACACGGTGAGTGTACCGCGGGTCAGCCAGTCCATGTTCTTGAGCAGTGCCCGGATGATCTCCGAGATGCCGATGGTGGCGATGGCGAGGTAGTCGGTCCTCAGCCCCAGACAGATCTTGCCCACCACATAGGCGACGCCGGCCGCCAGCACGCCGCCGAACAGCCA
>JBQCFF010000479.1:0-14447 GCA_051959485.1 Devosia sp.
AGGTCGCGGAACGCCGCCTTCATGCGGTCGCGCACTTCCTCGTGCACCTTGCCCGAGACATAGACGCCGCCCGGCTCGGCGATCGCCTGCAGCCGCGCCGCGATGTTGATGCCGTCGCCATAGATATGGGCGTCGTCGTGCACCACGTCGCCCTGGTTGATGCCGACGCGGAACAGCATCCGCCGGCCTTCCGGCACGTCGACGTTGCGCTCCGCCATCACGGCCTGCATGGCGAGGCCGGCCTCGACGGCCGACACGGTGCTGGAGAATTCGGCGACGAGGCCGTCGCCGGCGAGGTCGACCACCCGCCCGCCATGCCGCTGCAGCACTTCTATGACGGCGGTCTGGTGGCCCTTCAGCGCCGCGATCGCAGCGGATTCGTCGGCGCTGACCAGGGCGCTGTACCCGGCAATGTCTGCGCATAGCACCGCCGCGAGGCGGCGCGACAAGACCTGATCCATCTCGCCTTCCCGGGGGGCACCCAAACCCCCCTCAAAGGTAAAGCTTCGGGCGGTTACTTGGAAGCGGAAACCGCGTTCCGGCTGCGCTTCTGAGGTTTCGTCGTTAACCCCTTTTCTTCATGTCGGGCAGGAGGATCGTCAATAGCCCGGCCAGCGGCAGGAACGAGCAGAGCCAGAACACGTGCTGGATGCTGGTCTGGTCCGCCACAGCGCCCAGCGCTGCCGCGGCGATGCCGCCCGCCCCGAAGGCGAAGCCGAAGAAGATGCCGGCGATCAGTCCGATCCGCCCCGGCATCAGTTCCTGCGCGAACACCACGATGGCGGAGAACGCCGAGGAAAAGATGATGCCGATCACCACGCTCAGCACCACCGTCCAGGTGAAGTCGGCATAGGGCAGGGCGAGGGTGAACGGCAGCACCCCGAGGATCGAGAACCAGATCACGAACTTCGGCCCGAACCGGTCGCCGATCGGCCCGCCGATGAACACGCCGATGGCCGAGGCGCCGAGGTGGAGGAACAGCAGCAGCTGGCTGTCCTGCACCCCCACGTGGAAGCGCTCGATCAGGTAGAACGTGTAGTAGTTGCCCATCGAGGCGGTGTAGGCGTTCTTGGTCAGCGTCAGGATGGTGAGCACCGCCAACGCTACGAAGGTGGTGCGCCGGTCGAACGGCAGCAGCGTGCTCACCGGCCCCTTCTGCGCCGTCGCGCGGAGGTGCGCCGCGTACCACAGGCCCACCCGCCACAGGATGAAGATGCCGGCGAGCGAGCCGAGCGCGAACCAGCTGACGCTCCACTGCCCGTTGGCGAGCACGATGAAGGCCGCCAGCAGCGGCCCGATCGCCGAGCCGGCATTGCCGCCCACCTGGAACAGCGACTGCGCCAGCCCGTGCCGCCCGCCCGACGCCAAGCGCGCGACGCGCGAGCTCTCGGGGTGGAAGATCGCCGACCCCAGCCCCACCAGCGCCGAGCCCGCCAGCAGCATCACGTAGCTCGACGAGAAGCCCAGCACCAGCAGCCCGACGAGGCTCGAGGCCATGCCGACCGGCAGCGAGAAGGGCAGGGGACGCTTGTCGGCATAGAGCCCGATGGCCGGCTGCAGCAGCGACGCCGTGCACTGGAAGGTCAGGGTCAGGAACCCGAGCTCGACATAGCCGAGGGCGTAGTTCTCCTTCAGCAGCGGATAGATCGCCAGCAGCATCGACTGCATGATGTCGTTGATCAGGTGGCACACCGACACCGCGACGATGATGCCGAGCGTCGTCTTGCCGGCAACGCCGGTCGCATGGGCGCGGGCCGGCGCCGTGGCGGTAGTGGTCATGTCGTTTCTGCTTGGACGTTGGTGGCGCGCCGGCGCGGGAACTGCCGGTCTCGTTCCACCTAACATGTCAGCCGCCCGCTGTCGCGTGCACGAAAGGCGCATTCGGTTCGGTCGACGCACCGGCCGCTCAAAACCGCAGACCGGACGGCCCCTCCCCAGCCCTCCCCATGAAGGGGAGGGTGCCGCGTTGCGGTACCGTCACCGCCCCGTCAACCCGCACCCTCTTCACCTCCCTCTTCATGGGGGAGGCCGGGAGGGGGCCGTCCGGCTCGACCACCGCACCCCCCACCCAGCTACGCTAGGCCGCCAACGCGGCCAGCTCCGCTACCCTCCCCACCAGGGCGAGGGAAACCAGTGGCTACCGCCCAACCATCACCCGCCCTCCCTCCCCTCGATGGGGAGGGTAGCGGAGCTTGGGCGCAACGCGCCTTAGCGAAGCTGGGTGGGGTGGGCAGCAGGCGCCATTGCCAAGGGGGCGCCCGTGACCGCCCCCTCCACCAGCTTCGCTGGTCCCCCTCCCCCGTGGCTGCGCCACGGTGGAGGATCCCGTGCAGTCACCGTGGGGGCCACGCGCGGATTCTCCACCGCGGAGCGGGGGAGGGGGACCACCCGAAGGGTGGTGGAGGGGGCGGCCAAGCGCACCATCGGCCTGCCAGAAGTGGCCGCCCTGAGCAGGCCGCCAACGCGGCTAGCTTCGCTACCCTCCCCACAGTGGGGAGGGAGAACAGTGCCCATGTCCCACCCGACGCCGCCCCTCCCTCCTCGATGGGGAGGGTAGCGGAGCTTGGGCGCAACGCGCCTTAGCGAAGCTGGGTGGGGTGGGCAGCAGGCGCCATTGCCAAAGGGCTGTGCCCGGGACCGCCCCCTCCACCAGCCTGCGGCTGGTCCCCCTCCCCCGTGGCTGCGCCACGGGGGAGGATCCCGTGCAGTCGCCGTGGACGCCACGCGCGGATCCTCCACCGCGGAGCGGGGGAGGGGGACCACCCGAAGGGTGGTGGAGGGGGCGGCCACGCGCACCATCGTCCCGCCGTCCTCACATTCGGCCGCCAGGCCAACCGCAAGGCCTCGTCACCCCCTTGACACCCGCCGGGTCGGTGTATTACTTAACCGCCACACTACCAAGGCATCACAATGAGCCAGTTCAACGACACACAGCCGATCTTCCTGCAGATCAGCGAAAGGATTGCTGAAATGATCCTCTCCAAGACCGCCAGGGAGGGCGAAGCGCTGCCCTCCGTCCGGCAGATTTCCGCCGATCTCCAGGTCAACCCGCTGACCGTCACCCGCGCCTACCAGTCGCTGGTCGATCTCGGCGTGGTCGAAAGCCGGCGCGGCATGGGCATGTACGTCCAGCCCGGCGCCCGCGAGCGCCTGCTCGCCCATGAGCGCGAGAAATTCCTTTCCGAAGAGTGGCCGCGCATCCTGAAGCGCCTCGCGGCCCTCGAACTCGACCCCGTGCAACTCCTCAAGGGCAGTGAGAAATGAATGATCTGGCTCAAACCTCGCCTGCTCCGATCGTCTCGGCGCGCGGGCTCAAGAAGCAGTTCGGTGGCCGCGAAATCCTCCACGGACTCGATTTCGACATCCCCCCGGGCCGCATCTATGGGCTGGTCGGCCACAACGGCGCCGGCAAGACCACCACGCTGAACGCCATCCTCGGGCTCACCAGCTACGAGGGCACCGTCCGGGTGCTCGGCGAGGACCCGTACCAGAAGCGCGCCCAGTTGATGGAGAACGTCGCCTTCATCTCCGACGTGGCGAGCCTGCCGCGCTTCCTCCGCGTCCGCGAGCTGTTTGCGCTGCTCGGCAACATCCACCCGAAGTTCGACCAGGCGAAGGCCCGCGGCTTTCTCGAAGGGACTGACGTGCGGATGGACGCGCGGATCAAGAACCTGTCGAAGGGCATGATCGCGCAGCTCCACCTCGCCGTGGTGATGGCCATCGATGCCCGGCTGCTGGTCCTCGACGAGCCGACGCTCGGCCTCGACATCACCTACCGCAAGCGCTTCTACCGCCGCCTGCTCGAGGATTACATGACCGAGGAGCGCACGCTGCTGATCACCACCCACCAGGTGGATGAGATCGAGTTCATGCTCAGCGACATCATGTTCATCCGCGACGGCGAACTGATCCTCCACATGCAAATGGAGACGGTGTCGGGCAAATACGCCCAGGTCCTCGTCCGGCCCGCCGATGCCGACGCGGCCCGGGCCCTCAAGCCGATCTACGAGGAAACCCGCTTCGGCCAGACCGCCATGGTCTTCGACGGCGTCGACCGCGAGCGCCTCGCCGGCTTCGGCGAGGTCTCCACTCCCACCCTCAGCGACCTCTTCGTCGCCCTCATGCAGCGCGAGACGAAATGACCGCCCTCACTGCCCTCATCAAGCGCGAGTATCTCGAGCACCGCGGCGCCTTCCTCTACGCGCCCGCCGCGCTCGTCACCCTGCTCGCCCTCATCCTGCTCTCCGGCGTCGGCTTCGGGCGCTTCGACGTGTATGCCAAGGTCGGCGTCATGTCGGGCGCCAAGGGCTTCGAGTTCGGCTTCCTCGCCCTCTCGGCCATGTGGATGTTCTATCTCCTCGTGGCGCTGTTCTTCTATTTCGCCGACGCCTTCAGCGCCGACGCCCGCAACAACGCCATGCTGTTCTGGAAGTCGATGCCGCAGTCCGACTTCAAGATCCTGGCCTCCAAGATGCTGGCCGGCCTGACGATCTTCCCGGCCCTCATCCTCGGCGCGCTGATCCTCTCGGGCGTGGTGGTGTTCATCGCCGTCGTCATCATGCTGGCGACCGTGCCCGGCCTCACCACCTCCGATCCCGGGGCCTTCCTCGCGGCGGCGGTCAACCTGGTGGGCTTCGACCTCGGCTACCTGGTGCTGGCGTTGCTCTGGTACGCGCCCTTCTTCGCCTGGGTCGGCCTGCTTTCGACGCTGTTCCGGCGCTGGTCGATCCCGCTCGCCTTCCTCATCCCTGGGCTGGTCGGGCTCGCCGAGAACCTGCTGTTCCGCAACGTGCTCGCCGCCCCCGATGCCGGCTTCGTCCTCGGCTACCTGCGCCAGCGCATGAACTTCGCGCTCGGTCGCGACGACATCATGGCCGCGCTCGCCGGCGATGCGCCGTTCAACGCTGCCGCCCTCTATGGCCGCCTGCTGGCAGCGGTCGACTGGGGCCAGCTGGTCGGCGGCCTGGGCGTCGCCTTCGTCCTCGTCTACCTCGCCAGCGAGTACCGCCGGCGCTTCGTCGCTACGTAGGGCAGGTTGCGAATGGGGTGCTACTGCCGCCCATTCGCTATCCGGTGTATCGACTGCATGTCCCGCCCCGGCAATAGCGCCGCGGGCGGGATGTGCTTATGTTGCCGGTAACAAACAGGAACCCGCCATGATCACCGTCGAATCCCAGAAAGCCGTCCGCTCCGCCCCGACGCTGCCGCTCAGCACGAAACTCGGCCCCGTCCGCATCGCCGTCACCGATCGCGAGCGCGCGCTGTTCATCTGGCGCGACGTGGTCGGCCTCGAGCTCATCGCCGAGGATGCCGAAGCGCTGCACCTCGGCGCCGGTGGCAAGGAACTGATCACGCTCGAGCTGGGCGCAGAGCATCCGGTGCTGGACCACAGCCTTGGCCTCTACCACGTGGCCGTGCACGTCCCGACCCGTGCCGACCTGGCGCAGATGGCGGTGCGCGCCCTGCAGCGCCGCGTCCGCATCTCGCCCACCGACCATCTCGTCTCCGAGGCCATCTACCTCTGGGACTACGACAACAACGGCATCGAGATCACCTTCGAGACGCCGTGGCGCGGCGATATCGGCGACGGCGAGGATGGCTACTACGTCAAGACCAAGGACGGCTCGAGCCATTCCGGCCGCGAGGCGATCGACCTCGACGACCTGCTCGGCGAGCTCGGCCCCACCCCGACGCTGCAGCAATACATGCCGGCCGGCACCCGCATCGGCCACGTCCACCTGCACGTCAACGACCTCGATCAGGCGATGCGCTTCTACCGCGACGGCATCGGCTTCGGCGGTCTCTTCATCATGCGGCGGTTCGGCATGGGTGACGCCGGCCTCGACTACATGCCGCACGCCCTCGCCTTCAACATCTGGAGCGGCCCGAACGCCCGGCAGCAGCCCCCGGGCCACGCCGGCCTCCGCCACTTCGGCATCGTGTTGCCCGACATGGCGGCGCTCGACGCGATGAAGGCCCGGCTGCGCTCGATCTCGGCCGACTTCACCGAAACCAACCGCGGCCTCGATGTCAAGGACCCGGCGGGCAACCTGGCCAGGGTGAGCGTGGCCTAAGTCGAGGCCACGCGCGCCGACCCCCTCTCCTCAGTTCCGCTAGCTCGCTTCGCTCCCAAGCTCCACTATCCTCCCCCACCAAGGGGGAGGAGGCGCCCGGTGGTTTGCTCGCGTTCCAGAAGAACCGCCGTCCCCACCTCGTCCCCTCCCCCTTGGGGGGGGAGGGTAGCGGAGCTTGGCGCGGCTGCGCCTAGCGCAGCTAGGGAGAGGGGGTCACCTCCCGAGCAACCCAACGAACGCCCCCACCTCATCCTCGCTCGTCGCCCAGCTGGTCACCAGCCGCACCAGCACCTCACCGTCGCCCGGCCGCATCCCCGGGGCCGCCTCGGGCGGCCATTCGTGCATCGCGCCGCCGGCCGCACGCACCGCCGCCAGCACCGCCCCCGGGATCACCGCGAACACCTCGTTCGCCTCGCTCTCCCAGGCCAGCCGCGCCCGGCCGCTGGCGCGCACCCCCGCCCGCAGCCGCTCCGCCATGGCGTTGGCATGCCCGGCCCAGCGCAGCCAGTTGCCATCCGCCAGGTAGGCGTCGAACTGCGCCGCCACGAACCGCGCCTTCGAGAAGGTCTGGCCCGCCCGTTGCCGGCGCGCCGCCAGGTCGCGCAGCTTCTCGGGCGCGAACACCACGATCGCCTCGGCCGCCCAGCAGCCGTTCTTGGTGCCGCCGAACGACAGGAAGTCTACCCCGGCACGCCAGGTCAGGTCGGCGGGCGTCGCGCCGGTCGCCGCCACCGCGTTGCCGAACCGCGCCCCGTCCATGTGCACCGCGAGGCCCGCCGCCCGCGCCATGCCGGCGAGCGCAGTCACCTCGTCGGCGCCGTACACGGTACCCGACTCGGTCGCATTGGTGAGGCTGAACCCCACGCCGGTGCCGAACCGGTTCCCCTCCGGGAAGCGCGCCAGCGTCTCGGCGAGCGCCGCCGCCGTGACCTTCCCCGCCACCTGCGACACCGAGATCAGCTTCATGCCCTGGCTCTGGAACTCCGTCGCGCCCCACTCGTCGGTGTGGATATGCGCCTCGGCCGAGCAGAAGATCAGTCCGCCCGGCCGGCTCAATCCGGCGAGGCCCAGCGAGTTCGAGGCCGTCCCCGTCGCCGTGAACCACACCTCCACCTCGTGCTCGAACACCTCGGCGAACCGATCCTGCACCCGCGCCGTCAGCGCGTCCCCGCCATAGGCCGGCGCAAAACCCTCGTTGGCACGATTGAGCGCCGCCATCACCTCGGGCGTCGCCCCGGCCCAGTTGTCCGATGCAAAATTCACTGCTGCCATCCCTTCAAAGACGGCGCACTTGATAGCGGACGCCCGGCTTGCCGGAAAGGCGCCCGCCGCTATGATGCCGGCCGAGTAGGGAGTGACCTGACAGAATGCGCGCCATCCAATGCACGGCCCCGGAAACCCTCGCGCTGGTGGAGGCGCCGCGACCTGAACTGAAGCCCGGCTGGGTGCGGGTGGCCGTCCGGCACATCGGCATCTGCGGCACCGACTACCACATCTTCGAGGGCAACTTCCCGTTCTTCGACTATCCCCGCATCATCGGGCACGAGCTGAGCGGCACCGTGGTTGACCCGAACGGCGCGCCTGGCCTCGCCGCGGGGCAGGCCGTCGTCATCAACCCCTACCTCACCTGCGGCCACTGCCCGGCCTGCCGCGAGGGCAAGACCAACTGCTGCGAGACGCTGAAGGTCGTCGGCGTGCACGCCGATGGCGGCATGGCCGACGAGCTGGTGATGCCGGCGCAGAACCTTTACCCGGCCGACGGCCTGTCGCTGCGTGACGCCGCCATGGTCGAGTTTCTCGCCATCGGCGCCCATGCCGTCCGCCGCACCGAGCTGAAGCCGCCGAGCCGCGTCCTTGTCGTCGGCTCCGGCCCGATCGGCCTCGGCGTCGCCTATTTCGCCCGCATCGCCGGCGCCGACGTCACCGTGCTCGATGCGGCGCCCGACAAGATCCAGCTCACCCGGTCGCTCGGCTTCACCACCTTCAGCCCCGCCGAGGTGGAGTCCGGCGAGTTCACCCGCATCCGCGAGAGCGGCTTCGACGCCGTGTTCGATGCCACCGGTTCGATCAAGGCAATGAACCAGTCGATCTTCTTCACCCGCAACGGCGGCGCCTACACGCTGGTCGGCGTCATCAAGGGCGACCTCGTGTTCCCCGACAGCGAGGTGCACCGCCGCGAACTGACCATCCGCGCCTCGCGCAACGCCACCAAGGCCGATTTCGAGCACGTCATGGCCGCCATTCGCTCCGGCGCCGTGCCCACCGCGAAGCTCGCCACCCACGCGACCACGCTCGAGAACGTGCCCCGCGACATGCCCCACTGGGCCCACGACCGCACCGGCCTGATCAAGGCGATCGTGACGGTGTGACGCACGCTGACGCGCGCGATAGTCCACTGGTGATCCTCCACCGCGACAGCGGGGGAGGGGGACCATGCGAAGCATGGTGGAGGGGGCGTTCCGGGACTGCCTGGGTGTCAGGCACGGAAGAGAAAAGGGCCAGTCGGCCCTATTCCTTCCACCCCACCGCCCGCGGCGTCACGTCCACCGCGATCTCTTCCATCCCCAGCAGCCGCGCCACCACTTCGGGCGGGTCCTTCACCACGTAGGGTCCCGACACCGTTTCCACCTTGGTGTCGCGCAATCCCTTGACGATCGCCACCACGTGCTCGGGGTTGATGTAGATGATCCCGTCGGGCGTCTCGAGCTTAACCAGCCGCATCGAATGTCTCCATTGCCGCCGGAGATAACCGCGCGCCCGGCGAACAGGTGACAATCATCCCAGTCCATGGGAAACGAACGGTGAAGCTTCTCCTCCCGCGCCGCAGCCGGGTAGGGGCCATCCGCCAGCCCGAGGTCGCCGCATGCACAATCCCGCCGATGTCCTGGAGTTCTGGTTCGTCACCCATAACGAGGACGATTGGTTCGGCGCCAAGCCTGAGTTCGATGCCGAGATCGCGCGCAATTTCACCGAGACCCACGCCTGGGTGGCGGCCGGCAACGCCACCGCCTGGCGCACCTCCCCGGACGGCCGCCTCGCCGAAATCATCGTGCTCGACCAGTTCTCCCGGCAACTGCATCGCGGCTCTCCCGCGGCCTACGCGTCCGATCCGCTCGCCCTCGAGCTCGCGCGGGAGCTGGTCCGGACCGGCGGTGACACGACCCTCGAACCACGCCGCCGCATGTTCGCCTACCTGCCCTTCATGCACTCGGAGGATCTCGCGGTGCACGAGGAGGCGGCGCCGCTGTTTGCCGCCTACGGCTCGCCCGAGTTCAGCGATTTCGAGCGCCGCCACGTCGAGACCCTGCAGCGTTTCGGCCGCTATCCCGACCGCAACGCGGCGCTGGGACGGCCCTCCACCGCCGAGGAACTCGACTACATCAAGGCCGGCAACGGCATGTTCTGAGGTCCCGCGCAACCGCCAGCGCGTACGGGTCGTTCTCCTCCTCCGAGAAAGGAGACACGATATGGACAACCTCATCGCCTTCCCCTGGCTCTTCGCCATCGCCGCCGGGGCCCTGCTGCTCTCCATGGGGATGGCCCACGCCATGCACCGCACGCGCCACGCCCCCGCCTCCCGGCAGCTCCGCCGCCATGCCGACGGGCGCGATCTCTACCGCCGGGACGACTACCGCGGGCGCTTCTGATCTCCCGGTCCTTGCCCGCGGACCATGCCTCGCATCGCCACCTACAACGTCAACGGCGTGAACGGCCGCCTGCCGGTCCTGCTGCAGTGGCTCGAGCGCACCGCGCCTGACATCGCCTGCCTGCAGGAGCTGAAGACCTCGGACGAGAAGTTCCCCGCCGCAGCCATCGAGGCGGCGGGCTATCATGCCCTCTGGCATGGGCAGAAGGCCTATAACGGCGTCGCCATCCTCGCCCGCCGGCAGCTCGTGGAGCGCCGCCGCGGCCTGCCGGGCGACCCGGACGACACCCACAGCCGCTACCTCGAAGCCGAGGTCGACGGCCTGGTGGTCGGCTGTCTCTATCTCCCGAACGGCAACCCGGCGCCGGGACCGCGCTTCGAGTACAAGCTGAGCTGGTTCGCCCGCCTCGTCGAGCATGCCCAGCAACTGCTGGCCGAGCGCCGCCCCACGGTCCTCTGCGGCGACTACAACGCGGTGCCGACGCCGCTCGACGCCCACCGGCCCGAGCGCTGGGTCGGCGATGCCGTGTTCTTCCCCGAAACGCGCGCCGCCTATGCCGAGCTTCTCGCCCAGGGCTGGACCGACGCCGTCCGCGCCCTGCATCCCGACGAGGTGATCTACACCTACTGGGACTATTTCCGGAACGCCTTCGCCCGCAACTCCGGCCTCCGCATGGACCACCTGCTGCTGAGCCCCGACCTCGCCCCGCGGCTCCGCACCGCCACGGTCGATACCTGGGTCCGCGCGCTGGAGAAGACCAGCGACCACGCCCCGGTCCGCATCGAGCTCGACTGAGGATCAGCCCGGCTGCTCGCTCAGCCCGCCAGCCCCCGCACCAACGCCGGGTCGACCAGCGCGCCCTTGTGGCCGATCACCACGCCCGCCACGCGGTGCGCCAGGCGCGCTGCCTCGACCGGTTCCACGCCGCGCTGCCGGGCGCTGAGATACCCGCCGTTGAACGAATCCCCGGCGCCGGTGGCGTCCACCACCTTGTCCGCCCTGGGTGCCGGCACGAACTCGCGCACCCCGTCGCGGGTCGCCACCAGCGCCGGCTCGGCGCCGTTCTTCACCACCACCTCGCGCGCCCCGATCGCCAGGTACCGCTCCGCCGTCGCCTCGGGCGAGCCGTCGCCGAACACCGGCGCCTCGTCGCCATGGGTCGGCAGCACGATGTCGGCGACCGTCGCCGCCGCGGTCAGCGTCGAGGCCATCACCCGCTGGTTGGTCCAGAGCGCCGGCCTGAGGTTGGTGTCGAACACCACCGTCGCCCCGGCCTCGCGCGCCTTGACGATCGAGTGCAGCAGCCGTCCGCGGGCCCGCGGCGCGAGGATCGCCATCGAGATGCCGGAGAAGTAGACGATCTCGGCGCCGACCAACGCCCGCTCCAGCGCCTCGACGTCGTCCGCCACCAGCTTCGCCGCCGATTGCCCGCGCCAATAGGTGAAGTGCCGGTCGCCCTTGGCCTGGTGGATCATGTAGAGCCCCGGCCGCCGTCCCTCGATCGTCTGGATATGCCCGGTGCCGATCCCCGCCTTGTCGATGAAGGCCCGCATCTGGTCCGAGTACATGTCGTCGCCCAGCGCGGTCGCATAGTCGACGCTCCAGCCTGCCGGCAGCAGCGCCCGCATGTACCAGGCCGTGTTCAGCGTATCGCCGGCATAGCCGAGCCGGTAGAGCCCTTCCTCCCCGCCCGACATCTCGATCATCGCCTCGCCGACGCTCACGAACCGCTTGGTCACCAATAGTCCCTCCGAAACTGCCGGAGGGGTTATGCCCCAGCCTTTCGTGGATCGGAAGGTGCTATGGCGTCCGACATTTGGCTCGACTAAGAAACGCGCACTGGCTTTCTCTCCGCCTCTGGGCAGAGAGTGGCCGGCGAGCCGGCCGGGTGAGGGGCCGGGACTGTTCAGGGAGAGACCGAATGCGCCTAAGCGCCGCCGCCATTCATTCAGAAAGCGCCCAGCAGGCGCTCAGCAAGGCGGCGGTTTCGACGCCGGACTACGACCTTTCCGCGGTGACGCCCGGCATCGTCCACCTTGGCATCGGCGCCTTCCACCGCGCCCACATGGCCGCCTATGTCGACAGCCTGCTGAAGGACCATCCCACCTGGGCCATCATCGGCGCGTCGCTGCGCCGCCCCGACACCCGCGACGCGCTCGCCCCGCAGGATTTCCTCTACACCCTCGCCGTCCGTGATGCGGAAGGCACCCGCGCCCGCCTGATCGGCTCCGTCCGCGACGTGATCGATGCCAATGCGAGCCGCGCCGAACTCATTGAAACCCTGGCGCATCCGTCGATCCGCATCGTCTCGCTCACCGTCACCGAGAAGGGTTACTGCTACGCCCCGGCGACCGGCGAGCTCGACGAGTCGCACGCCGACATCGTGCACGACCTGACGCATCCCGAGCGTCCGGTCAGCGCCCCCGGCATCATCGCCGCCGCGCTCCGGCTCCGCCAGCGCCGCGGCCTGGTCCCGTTCACCGTCATGAGTTGTGACAACCTGCCGTCGAACGGCAAGACGGCCGGCCGCATCGTCCGCCGCTTCGCCGAGTTGCTGGGCGACGCGCACTTCACCGAATACATGAACGCCGTCAGCTTCCCCTCGACGATGATCGACCGCATCGTCCCGGCCACCACCGACGCGGACCGCGACATGGTCCGGCAGGTCACCGGGCTCGACGATGCCTGGCCGATCATGACCGAGCCGTTCACCCAGTGGGTGATCGAGGACCGCTTCCCGGCCGGCCGGCCGCCGTTCGAACTCGCCGGCGCCCAGCTCGTCGAGGACGTCGAGCCGTTCGAGCTGATGAAGCTCCGCATGCTCAACGGCTCGCACTCCACCATGGCCTATCTCGGCTACCTCGCCGGCCATCAGTATGTCAGCGAGGCCGTCGCCGATCCCGGCATCCGCCAGCTGATCCATGGGCTCATGACCGAAGAGGTGATCCCCACCCTGCCGATGCCGCGGGCTGATCTCGAGGCCTACCGCGACCAGCTGCTCGCCCGCTTCGCCAACCCGGCGCTGCAGCACCGCACCTGGCAGATCGCCATGGACGGCACCCAGAAGCTGCCGCAGCGCCTGCTCGGCACCATCCGCGACCGCATGGCGGCCGGCCAGCCCTTCAGCCGCCTCGCTCTCGGCGTCTCCGGCTGGATGCGCTACGTCACCGGCATCGACGAAGCCGGCGGGGCCATCGACGTCAGGGACCCGCTGGCGTCACGCCTGCGCGAGCTTGCAGACGCCGCCGGCGGCGATGCCGACAAGCTCGCCACCAACCTTCTCACCGTCACCGAAGTCTTCGGCACCGACCTCCCGGCCTCGCCGCAGTTCCGCGACGAGGTCACCCGGCACCTGAGGTCCCTGTTCGAGATCGGCACTACCGAAACGATCCGGCGACTGAACTGAAACGCCGCGCCCTCCCGGATCCTCCACCGCGCAGCGGGGGAGGGGGACCGCCGAAGGCGGTGGAGGGGGCGTCCGGCAAAGACGACGACCGACCTCACATCTTCCCGTGGGTCCGCAGGAACTCCTCCGGCCCCTTCACGATCTTGTCGTCGATCTCGCCGATCGCGCCGGTATCCTTCCCCTCATATTCCAGTCCATGCAGCACCGACCGCAGCAGGCCCAGCCGGCCGCGCTTCTTGTCGTTGTTGAATACGATCCGCCACGGCGCCTCCAGCGTGTGCGACGCCTCCAGCATGCGGTTGCGGGCCGCCGAATAGTCGTCGAACTTCTTCAGCGCTTCCAGGTCGATCGGCGACAGCTTCCAGATCTTCAGCGGGTCATGCCGCCGGTCGTGGAAGCGCTTCAGCTGCATCTCCCGGCCGATCGTCAGCCAGAACTTGAACAGGTGGATGCCGTCCTCGACCAGCATGCGCTCGAACCCCGGCACCGCCTGCAGGAACTGTGTCGTCTCCTCCGGCGTGCAGAAGCCCATCACCGGCTCTACCCCCGCCCGGTTGTACCAAGAGCGGTCGAACAGCACCTGCTCGCCGGCAGCCGGCAGCCAGTCCACGTAGCGCTGGAAATACCATTGCGTCCGCTCCCGGTCCGACGGCTTGGGCAGCGCCACCGAGCTGTTGTAGCGGGGGTTGAGGTTCGCGAGGTAGGTCTTGATCGACCCACCCTTGCCCGCCGCATCGCGCCCTTCGAACACGATGACGATCCGCTTGCCGGTCTTGTGCTGGTCCTGCTGCAGCAGGGCCAACTGCTGCTGCACGGCCAGCATCTGAGCGTCGTAGTCTTTCCCATCCATCTTTTCGTCGTAGGGAAAGCCGCCCGAGGTCAGCGCCTTCTTGCCGATGGCGCGCGGCAGTACCGGATCGTCGAGGTCGAAACCTGTAATTGCGTCGGACATCGCGTCTGAACCTCCACTCACCTGTCATGACGGCGTCATGAGCGTGATATGAACAACGCAGTTCTGGCAAGCGAGTGGAATCGCGCCCGCCCGCGGGATGAAAGGGACCTAATGGCCGACGAAGTGCAGCGCAGCGGCAACGACGCGGGCCCCACCTGGGGCCAGGTGATGCGGGCGCGCTTCTATGGCCGCCTGCTGCTGATGCTGGCGATCGGCGTCGTGCTCATGACGCTGATCGGGCTCGAGCTCGTCGCCACCTGGACCGGCCTTGTCGTCTTCGCCGTGCTGGTCGTCCTCGCCGCCATCGTGCCGGACACCGGCGGGACCGCCGCAGCATCCGGCGCCGCTGCCGCCGCCGGCGACCCGGT
>JBQCFF010000480.1:0-4440 GCA_051959485.1 Devosia sp.
GCTCCGTCACCTCGGCCCCCACCATGTGCGCACCGAGCAACTCGCCGGTCTTGGCGTCGAAGATGGTCTTCACCAGGCCTTCGGGCTCACCCAGCGCGATCGCCTTGCCGTTGCCGACGAACGGGAAGCGGCCGATCTTGATCTCGCGGCCAAGTTCCTTGGCCTTGGCCTCGGTCAGCCCCACGCTCGCCACCTGCGGCTCGCAATAGGTGCAGCCCGGTACCTTGGTCTTGTCGAGGCCGTGCACGCCCTTCAGGCCCGCGATGGTCTCGACGGTAACCACGGCCTCGTGCTCGGCCTTGTGCGCCAGCATCGGCGGGCCGGCGACGTCGCCGATGGCCCAGATGCTCGGCACGTTGGTGCGGCCATAGTGGTCGATGGCGATGGCGCCGCGCTCGATCTTCACCCCGAGCGCCTCGAGCCCGAGATTCTCCGTGTTGCACTGCACGCCCACGGCCGAGATCAGCGCATCGGCCGCGATCTGCGACTTCTCGCCGGACTTCGGCTCGATATGGGCGACGATGCCGTCCTTGGTCTTTTCCACCTTCGAGACCTTGGCGTCGGTGATGATCTTGATGCCGCGCTTCTCGAACCGCTTCTTCACGTGCGCGGCGATCTCGGCGTCCTCCACCGGCAGGATGGTCGGCAGCAGCTCGACCACCGTCACTTCGGCGCCCAGCGAGCGGTAGAAGCTCGCGAACTCCATGCCGATGGCACCCGAGCCCATGATCACCAGCGACTTGGGGAACTTCGCCGGCTTCATCGCCTCGAAATAGGTCCAGATCTTCTCGCCGTCGGGCTCGATGCCCGGCAGCACGCGCGGCCGAGCGCCGGTGGCGATGATGATGTTCTTGGCCTTGTAGGTGCCCTCGCCCAGCGCGTTCTTGGGCACCGGCCCCTGCGGCTCGACGATCTGCTTCTTGGTCGGCGCCACCTTGATCTCGGTCGGCGAGGTCACCACCGCCTCGCCCCAGATGATGTCGACCTTGTTCTTCTTCATCAGGAACTGCACGCCGTTGTTCATCTGCGCCGCGATCCCGCGCGAACGCTTGACGATCGCATCGAGGTCGAAGCCGAACTTGTCGGCCGTCAGGCCGTACTCCTTGGCGTGCGACATGTGGCCATAGACTTCGGCGGTCCGCAGCAGCGCCTTGGTCGGGATGCAGCCCCAGTTCGAGCAGATGCCGGCCATGTGCTCGCGCTCGACGATGGCGGTCTTGAGCCCCAGCTGTGCCGCGCGGATCGCCGCGATGTACCCGCCTGGGCCGGCACCGATGACGATCAGGTCGTATTGGTCAGCCATCTCAGTTTTCCTTCACCATCAGGAGCCAGTCCTTGCCCGGCTGCGTTCCGTCCGGGTAATGCCGCATCGGCCGGCTGGCCGTCACCGCAAAACCCCTGCGTTCGTAGAGGGCGCGCGCCCTCGCGTTGCTGTCCTCGACGATCAGCGCCAGCCCGCGTCGATGCGTCTCCGCCCGCTGTTCGTCGGCCAGCGCCAGCAGCCTGCTGCCGACCCCGTGGCTCCGCCAGCCTACGTGCACCCCGACCATCGAGATGAACCACTCGCCGGCCGCCAGCCACTCCAGCTCCACGATCGGCACCAGGAAACCCTGGAGGTCCTGCGGGAACGGGCCCATCTCGTCCGGCTCGGGATAGCCGAGCAGCATGCCGGCGATCTCGCCGTCGCTCTCCGCCATCCATGCGTTGTGCCAGCTCAGCTCGCTGTCTTCGTCGAGCATGTCGAGCCGCCCCACTTCCAGCGGATCGTAGGTGTCCCTCGCCCGCTCGTCGTGCTCCCAGCCGACCCGGATGCCACCATGCGTCGCGATGTTGACCAGCAGCGCCACCTCGCTGGCGTCCGCCTTGGTCGCCGGGCGAATGGTGATCGCTGCGGTCACAGGCCGAGCACCTGCTTTACCAGCGGCACCAGCCCCTCGCCGATGGCGCGCGTATTGGCAGGGTCGAGGTGGATGCCATCGGCCCTGGACGTCGTCGCCACCGTGCCGGCATCGAAGAAATGCACACGCTGCTCGTCGGCCCGCTTCTTGTACTCGCGGGCGAAGTCTACCGAGGTGGCGATCGCCTCGTGCGGGCCGAAATGCTCCATCATGTCGTCCCAGTCGCCAAGGATGATCGGCGGCGGCGAAACGAGGATGATCTGAGGCGTGTCCTGCATCTTGCCGGCATAGTGCCCGCGGATGATCTGCACCAGGCGCGCCATGCCCCGCCCCGCCTCGTTGGCGGTCCGGCCGTGGAACGGCTTGATGTCGTTGGTGCCGAGCATGATGACGATCAGGTCGAGCGGCGAGTGGCTCTCGAGCAGCGTCGGCAGCACCCGCGCGCCGTTGCGGTCGGCGTTGGCGAACCAGTCGTCATGCACCGTGGTACGCCCGCCGAGCCCCTCGGCAATCACTCGCGCCTGCCCGCCGAGCCCCTGCTCGAGCGTCGTCGGCCAGCGATCCTCGTAAGGGTGCCGCGGGCCGCCCGGGGTCGGGTTGGCGCCATAGGTCAGGCTGTCGCCATAGGCGAGAATGGTCTTCACAGGCTGCCTCCAGACGCTCAGGCCAGCATCATCACCGGGTTTTCGATCAGCGCCTTGAACGCCGCCAGCAGCTCGGCGCCGAGCGCGCCATCCACCGACCGGTGATCGCAGCTGAGCGTTACCGTCATGAACGTAGCCGTCTTGATCTGCCCCTTGTCGGCATACACCCGCTCCTCGCCGGCGCCCACCGCGAGGATGGTGCCGTGCGGCGGGTTGATCACCGCGGCAAACTCGCGAATGCCGTACATGCCGAGGTTGGACACCGAACTGGTGCCGCCCTGGTACTCGTGCGGAGCGAGCTTCTTGTTGCGCGCCCGGCCGGCGAGGTCCTTCACCTCCTCCGAGATCTGGCGCAGCGACTTGGTGTCGGTCGCCTTCACTACCGGGGTGAACAGCCCGCCCGGCACCGCCACCGCCACCGCGACGTCGGCGTGCTTGTGGTAGAGGATCGAGTCACCGGCCCAGGTCGCGTTGGCCGCCGGCACCTTCATCAGCGCCGCCGCCCACGCCTTCATGACGAAGTCGTTGACCGACAGCTTGTAGGCCGGCTTGCCGTCCTTCATCGGTGCGGCGGCGTTGATCTGCTCGCGCGCCGAGAGCAGTGCGTCGATCTTGCAGTCGAGCGTCAGGTAGAAATGCGGCACCGTCTGCTTGGCTTCGGTCAGCCGCGCCGCCACCACCTTGCGCATGCCGTCGTTCGGCACGAGGTCGTAGCTGCCTTCCTCGTACAGCGCGAGCACCTGCTGCTTGGTCATGCCACCGGCCAGCGCCGCGCCAGCCGATGCGGCGGCTGCGGGGGGCGGCGCGGCCCTGAGCGGCGCCTTGCCCGACTTCGCCGCTTCGACGTCGGCTTTCACGACACGCCCGCGCGGCCCGGTGCCGGAGATGACGGCGAGCTCGATCCCGGATTCCTTCGCCAGCCGCTTCGCCAGCGGCGAGGCGAACACCCGGCCGCCGTTCGCGGCAGGTGCCGGCGCGGCCGACTTGGGCTGCGGCACCGGCGCTGCGGCCGAACCGGCCATTGCCGACGGCATCTGCACAGCGGCCTGCGTCGCCGCGTTCTCGCGCGGTGTCGCGCCGGCGTCGGCCTTAGGCGCCTCGGACTTTGCCGGCTCGGGCGCCTTGGCGGCCGGAGCCGGCGCCTCGGCCTTGATGTCGGCGGCGCTCTCGCCTTCCTGCAGGATCACCGCGATCACCGCGTTGACCTTCACGCCCTCGGTGCCCTCGGGCACCACGATCTTGCCGATCTTGCCCTCGTCCACAGCTTCGACTTCCATCGTCGCCTTGTCGGTCTCGATCTCCGCGATCACGTCGCCGGACGAGACGCTGTCGCCTTCCTTGACGTGCCACTTGGCGAGCTTGCCCTCCTCCATCGTGGGGGAGAGCGCGGGCATGGTGATGTTGATGCTCATTGGCTCCTCACTCGCCGATATCTTCGTTCCACAGTTCGGGGTGCCTGGCGATGAAGTCCGCCATCATGTGCTCGCAGCGCGCGTCGTGGTAGTCGATCACGTCGACCCCGGCGAGCGCCAGCACATCCTGGAACCCCTTGAAGTTCTTGCTTTCCGCCACCACGACCCGCGAAATCCCGAACTGGATGATGGTGCCGGTGCACATCATGCAGGGACTGAGCGTCGTATAGCAGGTCACGTCCTTGTAGGTCTTCTGCCGGCCGGCGTTCTGGATCGCATCCATCTCGCCATGCAGGATCGGATCGCCCTTCTGCACCCGCCGGTTGTGCCCCCGCCCGATGATCTCGCCGTTGCGCACCAGCACCGACCCGATCGGAATTCCGCCTTCGCGGAGGCCCTGCTGAGCCTCCTCGTAGGCAGCGTCGAGGAATTTCTGGTCGTCGGGCGACACCGTCATCGTCAGCCCCGGTAGGTAACCGCGTTCAC
>JBQCFF010000481.1:0-11925 GCA_051959485.1 Devosia sp.
GAAGTGGTCCTCGCCGAACCAGGCCTTCAGCTCGCTGAGGAAGCCGAGCTTGTGCTTGAACTTCGGGTTGATCTCGGGGTCAGGCTCGTCGCCGCCGGCCGGGATGTAGAAATTGTGCACGGTCACCGGCCCCTTGCCGAAATCGGTGACGGCGGAGACGTGCCGGCTCTCCTCGATCTCGCAGAACACCCGCGAGGAGATGTCGGTCAGCGGGTGCTTCGAGATGATGGCGACGCCGTGGTAGCCCTTCTGCCCATGCACCGCCTGGTAGGGGTAGCCGGCGGCAGTGAATTCCTTCTTCGGGAACTGCTCGTTCAGGCACTTGATCTCCTGCAGGCACAGGATGTCGGGCCGGAATTTGTCGATGAACTCCAGCACCAGCGGCAGCCGCAGGCGCACGGAGTTGATGTTCCAGGTGGCAAAAGTCGTCGTCATCAGGCGCCCGCGTCAGGTCAGGCGCCCCTTATGGCGGCGGCAGGGGGATCGGTAAAGCCGGATCTGGCTCAGTCCGACGGGGCGTTCACCGCCTTGAACGTCGGGTCGATGTAGAAATACGACTTCGGAATCTCGACGTTGTACTCGACGTCGTAGAGCGAAAAGGTGAGCTCGTTGCCGGACGGCTCGGTGAGCGTCCACTGCTTCAGGTCCTTGCTCTCGGTATCGAACACCAGCGCCACCCGCACCACGCCGCGCGGCGTGTCGTCCTGCAGGGTGACCGAGAAATAGTCGTCGGACTGCGCCACGGCGACGATGTTGGCCTTGAACAGGTCGATGTTGGCATCGAGGAACTGGCGCAGCGGCACCTTGTCCTGCGGATAGGCGTACTGCGTCTGCTCCTTGCGGTCGACGACGTAGAAGCCGCGCCCGACCGAGACGATCTGCTCGTAGGAGGGCGGGTTGTAGCGGAACAGCACCTTGCCCGGCCGCTCAAGGAAGAAGGTGCCCTCGATGCGCTGGCCCTGCGTGTCGATCTGCAGGAAGCGCCCGACCATGGTCTTGATCGCCGAGTTGTGCCCGTTGATGTCGGTGATCAGCTGGCGCTCGGCCTCGGTGAGCTCGCGCGGCGCCTGCGCCGACTGCTCCTGGGCGAAAACGGGGAGCGTCGCCGGAACGAGGGCGACGGCGGCGAGCGTGATGAAAGTGCGGCGAAGCATGGGATGACGCGTTTCCGTGTTCGTTCGTTGCTTGACGATGCCTGTAGTCGGGAAATGCGGCAAGAGGTGGAAGGTTCGCGAGGGGTCGACCGACGATGCCTGTTGCGCCACCCCACCCCAGCTCCGCTACGGCGGCGACGCCGCCAAGCTGCGCTACCCTCCCCATCGAGGGGAGGGAGTCGCGGTTGCTTGAACCGTGCCACTGGTCTCCCTCCCCCTTGTGGGGAGGGTAGCGAAGCTGGTCGCGTAGCGACGTAGCGTAGTTAGGGTGGGGGGAGTGGCCGCTCCAGGTGTGGCGAAGAGCAGCAAGGGTGCTTCCGCGCCCACTGCCAAACCCCTATAGCTCAGGCCTTTCAGCCTGATCGATTTCCGTCCGCCGCATCCGCTTCATGACCCACCAGCTCCCTCCGCAGGCGCCGGCCGCGCCGCCGGCCGGTTCGCGGCCACCTGATCGCATCATCGTCTATGGCCGGGCCTGGCCGGCGTGGCGCGCGGCGCTGTCTTCCGAGGCAGCGGTGTGGAGCAGGCTGCCGGGGGTGCGGGTGGTGTTCAATGCCTGGTTCAGCAGGAGCCTGCGGGCCATCGGCAGGAAAGTTCGGGCCGAGAGCATCGTCATTCCGGTGCGCGAGCGCTTCTCGCTGCGCTGCCCGACCGACTGCTGGCGGCTGGTCGCCCCACGCGCGGCCATCCGGACGTTCGCCGACAAGCGTCGCTTTGCCCGCTTCGCCGCCGCCGCCGGCCTCGAGGCCCACGTGCCGGCGCTCTATCGCAGCGCCGCCGAGGCGCAGTATCCCTGCGTGCTGAAGCGCGTCGATCTCTACGCCGGGCACGGCATCGCCGTCGTCGACTCGGCGAGCGAACTGCGGCGCCGCCGGGGCGAGCGCAAGTGGCGCTGGCATCGGGTGCTGCTGCAGCACTACGTCGCCGATGCGCACGATCGCGTCACCCACTGCGTCTGCCGTGACGGGCGGATCGTGTGGCACTGCACGTACCGCTACGAGCTGGAACCGGGGGCCCGGGTGCAGTCGCCCGCGACGATCCGGGCACTGGTCCGCGAGCAGGCGACGGCGGAGCAGCTGGCGCTGTTCGAACGCTTCCTCGCGCCGGTGGGCTATGAAGGGCCGGCGGCGATCGACTATCGGCATCGCCCCGACGGCAGCGTCGTGCTGCTGGAGATCAATGCCCGCTTCGGCGCCTCGCTGATGCGCCCCGAGCACCTCGACGACCTGCGCGGCGCCCTCGACGCGGTGATCGCGCATGCGCGACCCCCGCAGCGCCGTCAGTAGCCGTCGGCGTTGTTGCCCACCAGGATCTCGCGCTTGCCGGAGTGGTTGGCGGCCGAGATGACGCCTTCCCGCTCCATCCGCTCGATCAGGGTCGCGGCCTTGTTGTAGCCGATGGCGAGGCGGCGCTGGATGTAGGAGGTCGAGACCTTCTTGTCGGTGAGCACCACGTGCACGGCCTTGTCGTAGAGCTCGTCGCCCGAGCCGCCACCGGCGCCGTAGCCGTCGTCGCCGCCCGCCGCGCCGCCCTCGTCCATCTCTTCGTCCTCGGCGACGATCGAGTCGAGATAGTCGGGCGCGCCCTGGGACTTGAGGTGGTTGACCACGCTCTCGACCTCGTGGTCGGAGACGAAGGGCCCGTGCAGGCGGCGGATGCGGCCGCCGCCGGCCATGTACAGCATGTCGCCGTTGCCCAGCAGCTGCTCCGCGCCCTGCTCGCCGAGGATGGTGCGGCTGTCGATCTTCGAGGTCACCATGAACGAGATGCGAGTGGGGAAGTTGGCCTTGATGGTGCCGGTGATGACGTCCACCGACGGGCGCTGCGTGGCGGTGATGACGTGGATGCCGGCGGCGCGCGCCATCTGCGCCAGGCGCTGCACCGAGCCCTCGATCTCCTTGCCGGCCACCATCATCAGGTCGGCCATCTCGTCGATGATGACGACGATGAAGGGCAGCGGCTCGAGGTTGAACTCCTCGCTCTCGAAGATCGGCTCGCCGGTCTCGTGGTCGAAGCCGGTCTGCACGGTGCGGGTGATCACCTCGCCGCGGGCCTTGGCCTCGCCGACGCGCATGTTGAAGCCGTCGATGTTGCGCACCCCGATCTTGCTCATCTTGCGGTAGCGGTCCTCCATCTCGCGGACGGCCCACTTGAGCGCCACCACGGCCTTGGAGGGATCGGTCACCACCGGGGTGAGCAGGTGCGGGATGCCGTCGTAGATCGAGAGCTCCAGCATCTTGGGGTCGATCATGATCAGCCGGCACTGCTCCGGCGTCATCTGGTAGAGCAACGACAGGATGAAGGTGTTGATGCCGACCGACTTGCCCGAGCCGGTGGTGCCGGCGATCAGCAGGTGGGGCATCTTGGCAAGGTCGGCGATGATCGGCTCGCCGCCGATGGTCTTGCCCAGGCAGATCGGCAGCTTGCCCTTCATCTTCTCGAAGTCGGTGCTCGCCAGCATCTCGCGCAGGTATACGGTCTCGCGCACCTCGTTGGGCAGCTCGATGCCGATGGCGTTGCGGCCCGGCACCACGGCGACGCGCACCGAGATGGCGCTCATCGAGCGGGCGATGTCGTCGGCCAGCGAGATGACGCGGCTCGACTTGATGCCGGGGGCCGGCTCTAGCTCGTAGAGCGTCACCACCGGGCCGGGGCGGACGTTGATGATGTCGCCCTTGACGCCGAAATCGGCGAGCACCGACTCGAGCTTGCGGGCGGTCGCCTCGAGGCGCTCCGGTGCATGCTCGGGGTTGGTGCCCTTGTGCTTGGGCGGTGTCAGCAGGCTGAGCTCCGGCAGCTGGAAGCCGGCGCCCGACTCGTCGAACATCGAGCCCTGGGCCTCGCGCACGGCACGGGTGCCGGGCTGCGGGCGCGGCGCCGCCGGAGTGACGCGCGGGCCGTCGCCATGCGCCTGCGGCTGGCGGGCGGGCTGCGGCGCGGGCTGGCGCTGCGCCATCGGGCCACGCAGCGGCGTCGGCATTTCCCACCGGTGCGGCTCCGGCTCGGGCGCGAAGTCGGCGTCGTCCATTTCGAACGGCGGCTCGTCCTCGTCCACATCGTCGAAATCATCGGCCGGGGCGGGGGCGATGTTGATGCGGCGCTCGAGCTGCGGCTCGGCCCGGTTGGCCGTGTACGGGGTGTTGCCGCCGATGGTGGGCTGCACCTGCACCGCCGGGGCGACCCGCGGGGTGCCGTCGAGGCTGGGCTCGAGCCCGTCGGTGCGCAGCGCCTCGGCCTCGGCTTCGGCGGCCTTGCGGGCGGCGATGCCGGCGCGGGCGCGCTTCAGCGCGGCGCTGGCGGAGTAGCCGAGATGCACGGCGCCGCCGAGGATCACGTCGAAGATCGAGTCGCGGTCGGCGCCGTCATTGTCGCGCAGTTCGGGCTCGACGGCGGGGGCCGCCTTGCCGCCACGGCCCTTGCGGGCCGGCACGGCAACCTTGGGCAGCGCCACCTTGCCCAGCCCCATCGCCAGCCAGAACCGCGCCGTCGCCGGGGCGGCGATGATGCTGGCGAACAGGATCGCGGTCACCGGCTGCGGCTGTTCGCCGGTGACGGCGGTGGCGAGGTTGGTGAAGCCGGTGCCGATCAGCCCGCCGAGCCCGGTCGGCAGCGGCCAGGTCTCGGGCGCGGCGAAGAAGGCGAAGACGCCGCAGGCGAGCAGGCTCGAGGCCAGCCAGGCGAGCAGCCGCAGCCCCATCTTCGAGGGAGTGCGCAGGCGGATGAAGCTCCAGCCCCACAGCGCCAGCGGCACCAGCAGCGGCAGCACGCCGAGCCCGAACACCTGGAACGCCATGTCGGCGATCACCGCGCCGGGAAAGCCAAGCCAGTTCCGGGCCGGCTCGCCCGAGGCATAGCTGAGGCTCGGATCGTCGACCTGCCAGCTGGCGAGGGCGACCAGCACCAGTGCCACCAGCCCGAGCAGGATCGCGCCGATCAGGCGGACCGGGATGCGGATGGCGATAGCGGGAGGGGCCGCGTGACGGGCGTCTTCGAGCAGGGGCTGTGCCGGCATCGGATACTCTACGCAACAGGAACTTCCGGCGCGCCGGAGGGGGCGGGCCGATCGAAAGCCGAGCTTAGGTCGCGCCGGTTAATGCCGGGCTAACCATGCCGGTCTGGCCGGCGGGCCTGGGGACCTCTGGGTAGGGGCGTCACCCCCGCTGTCCACGCGGGCTCCTGGTCCTTGTCCCCGCGGCGGCGGTCAGACTGCCTGGACCTCGACCGTCACATGCACCAGCTCGTGGATGCCGGCCATGCGGGCCTTGTAGGCGTGCACCGGCTGCGGCTGCCGGGTGGCGATGGCGACGATGGCGGCGTGCCGTCCCGGCCCGACCTGCCAGACGTGGAGATCGGTGATGCGGTCGGTGTCCGATTCGACCGCCGTGCGGATCTCGCCCGGCAGTGCCTCGCCCGCCGGGTTGTAGTCGACCAGCACGCGCCCGGCGTCGCGGATCAGCCCCCATGACCAGCGGGCGATCACCAGCGCCCCGACGATGCCGATGACCGGGTCGAGCCAGTTCCAGCCGAAGACGCTGCCCGCCAGCAGCGCGGCAATGGCCAGCACCGAGGTCAGCGCATCGGCGAGCACATGCAGGTAGGCGGCGCGCAGGTTGTTGTCGGCGTGGCCGTGGTGCGGGTGATCGTGCTGCCCGTGCTCATGATCGTGTCCGTGATCATGGTGGTGCTCGTGGTGACCATGGTGGTGGCCGGCGCCGAGGATCCAGGCCGACACGAGGTTCACCCCGAGGCCGATCACCGCGACGACGATCGCCTGGGTGAAGTTGATCGCCACCGGCGCGTAGAGCCGGACGATGCTTTCCCAGCCGATCAGCAGCGCCACCAGCGCCAGCACCACGGCGCTGGCGAAGGCCGCGAGGTCGCCGATCTTGCCGGTCCCGAAGGTGAAGCGCGGGTTGCGGGCCTGCCGGCGGGCATAGCCATAGGCCAGCGCCGCGATCAGCAGGGCCGCGGCATGGGTCGACATGTGCCAGCCATCCGCCACCAGCGCCATCGAGCCGAAGAGCGTGCCGGCGGCGATCTCGATCACCATCATCGTCGCGGTCAGGCCGATGACGATCCAGGTGCGACGGGTGTTGCGGTCATGGTCGTCGCCGAGGAAGACGTGCTCGTGGGGGCCAGCCGGCAGGTGGTTCATTTGAGGTATGTCCTGATGACGTCGACCAGCTCTTCGCCGCCGCGCCGGCGGTCGTCCGGGTCGGCGGGCGCCAGCACGTGATGGCGGATGTGGTCTTCCATCAACTCGGCCGTCAGCCCACCGGTTGCGCCGCGCACCGCGGCCACCAGCTGCAGGATGTCGGCGCAGCCCAGCTCGGCCTCGAGGGCCCGCTCCACCGCCTCGACCTGACCCTTGATGCGCCGCACCCGGGCCAGCAGCTTCGACTTGTTCGCGATCGTATGGCTCATCCGCACATACTATAGGGGGGTATAGTATCTGTCGAGCGGGAAACGGCCCGCATCGCCATGGAACGCGGGCCCGCGGGCTACGCGCAGATCCTGCTTGCAAATGACTGACCAGTCAGTTATTACACTGCTGACCAGCGAGTCAGTTAAGGCCATCCGGCATGAACGACACCCTTCCCGAGCGTGGGCCGAAATTCCGCCGCCGGGCCGAAGCGCGGCCCGACGAGGTGCTGGATGCGGCGCTGGAACTGTTCATGGAACGCGGCTTCGCCGCAACGCGGGTCGAGGACATCGCCAGGCGCGCCGGGCTCAGCAAGGGCACGGTCTACCTCTACTTCCCCTCCAAGGAGGCGGTGCTGGAGGGGCTGGTGCGGCGGGCCATCATCCCGATCGCCGACACCGCGCTCGAGGCCCTCCGCAACTACGAAGGCGACCCGCGCATCGTCATCGGCACGGTGATCCGCATGCTCGGGCACCGCTTCTCCGACCCGCGCATCATCGCCATCCCCAAGGTGGTGTTCCGCGAGGTGCTGGGCTTCCCGCACCTCGCCGAGATGTACCGGGTCGAGGTGCTCGACAAGGTGATTCCGGTGGTGACCGGGCTGATCCGCAAGGGGGTCGAGCAGGGCTACCTGCGGCAGGTCGATCCGGAGCTGACGGTGCGCTCGATCATCGGGCCGCTGATGCTGCACCTGCTGATGGCCGAGATCTTCGGCATCCACCCCGAGGGCGGGCTGCATTTCGACCGGCTGGTCGACAACCACCTGAGCATCCTGTTCGACGGCCTGAGCGCGCCCCCGAGCGCCAAGGCCTGGTCGAGTTCGTGAGGCGCGCGCCATGGGCGAGATCTTCACCTCCGTGCTGGCCTGGATCACCGGGGTGATCGCCCTGGTCGTCCCCGGCTTCGGGACGACCGAGCCGCCCAGGTGGAACGGCTATGTCGAGGCCGACTACGTCTATGCCGCGCCGGCCACGGCCGGGCAGATCGAAAGCTTCGGCGTGCGCGAGGGCGATACTGTCGGCAAGGGTGCCCTGCTGTTCACCCTGAAGCAGGACGGCCAGGTGGCGCTGCTCGCCGGCGCGAACGCGCGGGTGGCGGCCGCCGAGGCCAACCTCAAGAACCTCTCGACCGGCAGCCGGGCGCCGGAGATCGACGTGATCCGCGCCTCGCTCGGCAAGGCCCAGTCCGACCTCAACCTGGCGCGCGACAATGCGGCGCGCTCGGACAAGCTGTTCGCGCAGGGGCTGGTGACGCAGGCCAGGCTCGACCAGGACCGGGCCGGCCTCGCCAGCGCCGAAGCCGCCGTGCAGCAGCTGCAGGCGCAGCTCAAGGTGGCCGAGCTGCCGGCCCGCACCGAGCAGCAGGTGGCCGCCGAGGCCAACCTGGCGGCGGCGAAGGCGGATGCCGAGAAGGCCAGGGCCGACCTCGCCGACCGTACGGTTTTCGCGCCCGCCGCCGGCCGCATCGAGCGGCTCTATTTCGACCCCGGCGAGATGGCCGCCGCCGGCACCCCGGTGGTCGCCATCCTGCCGGCCGGGGCGCTCAAGGTGAAGTTCTACCTGCCCGAGGCGGAGCGGCAGCAGTTCGCGCTTGGCGATCGGCTGGCGGTGAGCTGCGACGGCTGCCCGGCCGGCATCACCGCGACGGTGAGCTGGTTCGCCTCCGACCCGCAGTTCACCCCGCCGGTGATCTACTCGCGCGACGAGCGGCAGCGCCTGAGCTTCCTCGCCGAGGCGCGGCTCGACGAAGGCAGCCTGCACCCGGGGCAGCCGGTGACGCTGGAGCGCTTCGATGCCGAGGATTGAGCCCGGGGCGCCGGTGATCGACGTCACCGGCCTGACCAAGAGCTTTGGCGACCGGCGGGTGGTCGATCATTTCGACATCAAGGTGCCGCGCGGCGCCATCTACGGCTTCCTCGGGCCGAACGGCTCGGGCAAGACCACCACCATCCGCATGCTCTGCGGCCTGCTGACCCCCGACGAGGGCGAGGGCACCTGCCTCGGCTTCGACGTCCGCCGCGAGGCCGGCCGGATCAAGGAGCAGGTCGGCTACATGACGCAGCGCTTCTCGCTCTACGAGGACCTGTCGATCCGCGAGAACCTCGATTTCATCGCCCGCATGTACCGGCTCGACCGGCGGCGGCAGCGGGTGGACGAGGCGCTGGCGCATCTCGGCCTCGCCGACCGCTCGAAGCAGCTCGCCGGCTCGCTCTCGGGCGGCTGGAAGCAGCGGCTGGCGCTCGCCGCCTGCCTGCTGCACGAACCGCTGCTGCTGCTGCTCGACGAGCCGACCGCCGGCGTCGATCCCAAGGCGCGGCGCGACTTCTGGGACGAGATCCGCCGCCTCTCGGCGCAGGGCGTCACCGTGCTGGTCTCCACCCACTACATGGATGAGGCGGTGCAGTGCGATTTCATCACCTACATCGCCTACGGCAAGAAGCTGGTCGACGGGCCGTCGGCGAAGATTCCCGAGATCGTCGGGCTCGAGACCTGGCGCGTCGAGGGCCCTGACCTCGCGGCGCTCGAGGAGCGGCTGAAGCACGAGCCCGGCGTCGAGCAGGTGGCGCGCTTCGGCACGGTGCTGCACGTCTCGGGCACCGACAAGGAGGCATTGCGGGCCACGGTGAAGCGGCTCGACGCCGAGGCCACGCATCGCTGGAGCCTGCAGGTCGCCGGGCTCGAGGAGGCGTTCATCTACCTGATGGCCGGCGCGCGCGACAATTTCGCGCCGCCCGATGCCAGGGCGGCGTAGGGAGGCGGCGGGCGATGGCGCTGTCGCTCAGGCGCTTCGGCGCGGTGCTCTACAAGGAGTTCATCCAGATGCGGCGCGACCGCATCACCTTCGGCATGATGATCGGCCTGCCGATCGTCCAGCTGCTGCTGTTCGGCTTCGCCATCAACGCCGACCCGCGCCACCTGCCGACGCTGGTGGAGATGGGCGACAACGGCCCGCTCAGCCGCGCCGTGATCGCCGCGATGCAGAACTCGTCCTATTTCGACTTCCGCGGCCCGGTCGCCGGCGCCGCGGCCGGCGAGGAAGCGCTGCGGCGCGGCGATGCCAACTTCGTCGTCGTCATCCCCCAGGATTTCGAGCGCCAGGTGGTGCGCGGGCAGCGTCCGGAAATCCTGGTCGCCGCCGATGCCTCCGACCCCTCGGCCACCGGCGGGGCGGTGGCGGCGCTGTCCGGCATCGTCTCGACGGCCATCGCCGAAACGCTCACCGGCCCGCTGGCGCAGCCCGGCGCCGGCGGCACGCCGTTCGCCGTCGTGGTGCACCGCGAGTACAATCCGGAAGGCCGGACCTCCACCAACATCGTGCCGGGGCTGCTCGCCATCATCCTGTCGATGACCATGGTGATGATCACCGCCGTCGCCATCGTGAAGGAAACCGAGCGCGGCACCATGGAGATGCTGATCTCCACCCCGGTGCGGCCGCTCGAGGTGATGCTGGGCAAGATCCTGCCCTATGTCTTCGTCGGCTACGTGCAGACGGTGGTGTTCCTCGTCGCCGCGATGCTGCTGTTCAAGGTGCCGTTCGAGGGCAGCGTCGTTGCCTTCTTCTGGGGCTTCAACCTCTACATCCTGGTCAACCTGGCGCTTGGCTTCCTGATCTCGACGGCGGCGCGCAACCAGATGCAGGCGATGCAGCTCAGCTTCTTCACCATCCTGCCGTCGATCCTGCTCTCGGGCTTCATGTTCCCGTTCGCCGGCATGCCGGGCTGGGCGCAGTTCATCGGCCAGGGCGTGCCGGCGACGCATTTCCTCCGCATCGTGCGCAAGGTGATGCTGAAAGGCGGCGACCTCCCCGACATCACCGGCGAACTCTGGGCGCTCGCAGCCATCCTCTTCGTCATCTCGGTCGTCGCCATGCTGCGCTATCGCCAGACCCTGGACTGACTCTCGACCGGATCGGGCTTGATACGTCCCCTGTTCCACCGTCACCCCGGCGCAGGCCGGGGCCCATCCTGACCGCCCCCCCACCCCGGTGACCGTGCGGCTACCCCTCAGCCTCCGCCGGGATGTCACTTGCCATTTGGCACCGCATTGCCTATATTCCGCCATATGACAAACGCCGCGCTCCAGCACGTCCACACCCTTCCGCCCGAGGTCACCGGGGCCGGCATCACCGAGGCCGAGGCCGCGGCGATGTTCCGGGCCGTGGTGAACCTGTTCCGGCTGTGGGGCGTCACCGATGCCGAGGCGGCAACGCTGCTCGACCTGCCCACCCGCACCTTCGCGCGCTGGAAGGCCGGCGATATCGGCCGCATCGGGCGCGACGGCCGGGCGCGGCTCTCCAACCTGATGGGCATCCACAAGGCGCTGCGCCTGATCTTCCGCGAGCCGTCGCGCGGCTACCAGTGGGTCAAGGCCCCCAACGAGGCCTTCGGCGGCCAGCGCGCCCTCGACATCATGCTCGGTGGCGAACTCACCGACCTGATGCGGGTGCGCCGCTACCTCGACGCCGAGCGGAGCTGGTGACCGGCTACCCGGTCGTGCCGGTGCAGTGGCAGGGGGCGGTGCGGATCATCCGCAGCCTCTACCCGCCGATCGACCTGTTCGAGGACATCGCCGACCCCGCCGACTGGCCGCTGCTGCTCTCGGCCGAGCAGAAGACCAACCCGCGGGTGCTGCAGGCGGTCGGCCGGCTCGACCTGGTGCCCGCCGGCCGGAGCGTGTCGGGGCCGGGCGCGAGCTACCTGATGGCGCCCTTCACCCACGCCTCGCCCGACCGACCCAGCCGCTTCTCCGACGGCAGCTACGGCGTGCTCTACATCGCCGACAGCTTCGAGGTGGCGCTGTTCGAGACCATCCATCACCATGCCCGCTTCATGGCGGCGACGCGCGAGGCGCCGGGCTGGACCTCGCAGTTCCGCGAGCTCGTGGTGGATGTCGATGCCCGGCTGCACGACCTGCACGCGGCGCAGCCCGCCGTCTTCGACCCGGTGGACTACGCCGCGGGGCAGGCGCTGGCGGCCGGCCTGCACCGGGCCGGCAGCGACGGCGTGCTCTACCCCAGCGTCCGGCGGCCGGGCGGCGCCTGTGTGGGGTTGTTCTACCCCGACCTCGCCCGGCAGCCTGTGCAGGGCCGGCATCTCGACTATCACTGGGACGGCGCGCGGGTGAACTTCTACCGCGATGCCGGCACCCGCGAGGTCTTCGCCATCGCTCAGCCCGACAGCGCATCCTCGTAGGTGTCGCCCTGCATCGGCGCGGGCAGCGTCGGCTTGACGAACTCCAGCCGGTACTTCCGCGCGATCGCCTCGAGCTCGGCGGGTTCGCTGGCGCCGGTGCGCTCCACCTCGAGGAAGAACTCCTCGAAGCCGCCGGGCGTCGCCATGCAGAGCATGCG
>JBQCFF010000482.1:0-3907 GCA_051959485.1 Devosia sp.
CTGCTGGCCACCGATGGCGGGCAGTCGATCAATCTCACCATTTCGATCGAGCCCGACCTGCCGCCCTTCATCGCCGACGGCACGCGCATCGTGCAGGTGCTCTACAACCTGCTCTCGAACGCGGCGCGCTGTTCCGAGCCCGGCGGCGAAATCCGCCTTTCCGTCTCCGGCCGCACCGGCCGCATCCCGGTCGTGGTCGAGGACGACGGCGCGCCGCTGAGCGACGAGATGCGGGCCGCGATGCTCGGCACCGACACGGCCGCGGCCTCGGCCCGGCAGCGCGGCGCCGGGCTGGGCCTCGCCATCGTGCGGGCGTTCGTGTCGCTGCATGGCGGCACCATCAGCCTCGAAAAGCGCGAGCCGCGCGGCAGCCGGGTGATCGTCTCGCTGCCCAGCGACGCCGCCATGGCCGGCGCGGCGGAATAGCCGATGGCGGAGCCCCTGCTCCTCGCCGACGACGACGCCACCGCCGCCCTCGGCCGCCGCGTCGCCGCCGCCCTCCGCCCCGGCGACCTCGTGCTGCTCGAGGGCGACCTCGGCGCCGGCAAGACGGCGCTGGCCCGCGCGATCATCCGCACGCTGCTGGCCGATCCGGACCTCGACGTGCCCTCCCCCAGCTTCGCGCTGGTGCAGCCGTACGACGGCAACGGCCTGGACGTCCTCCACGCCGACCTCTACCGCCTCGCCTCGGAGCGCGAGATCGACGAGCTCGGCCTGTTCGACCGGCCCGAGACCATCGTCCTCGTCGAGTGGCCCGAACGCGCGCCCAGCCTGGCCGAGCGCGCCGACCTGACGGTGCGGCTGAGCATCCCGCCCGGCGGCGAAGGCCGGCTGGCGGACGTTCGGTTCAGAGACGGGCGCGCATTTTAGAGCCCATCGGCAACCACGCGCGCCCTCTCCCCCTTGGCGGGGGAGAAAGCGGAAACTTGGGCTTGGTGCGGCCAAGTCCTTAGTTTTCGTAAGAGAGGGGGTGGTTCCCCGCCGTCCTGCGCCAAGGCCGCCCCCCCTCTCCTCAACTACGCTAGGCGGCAGAGCCGCGAAGCTCCGCTATCCTCCCCAACCGAGGGGGAGGAAGCGCATCGCCTCAGCAGCAGCGCCGGATGAGGGGCAATCCGACTGGACACACCCCACCCCAACCGCTCAAATCGGGCATGCGTCGCGACTCGCTCTTCACCATCGCTCCCCACGCGCCGTTCCTGCCCACGCTGGTCGAGCGGGTGCTGGATGGCACGCTGCTGGGCGACTGGCGGCGCGAGGGCGCCTTCTGGCTCAGCGACGTCACCATCATCCTCCCCACCCGCCGGTCGCGGCTGGCGCTGGCGGCGGAGTTCGCGAGGCAACTCGGGGGCGTGGCGCTACTGCCCGACATCCGTACCTTCGGCGGCGAGCATGCCGAGGAGGAGCCGTTCCTGCCGCCCTACGACATGCCGGCGACCCCGGCGGCCGCCTCGCCGCTCGAACGCCGGCTGGCGCTGAGCGGCCTCGTCCGCGCTTTCGCCGAGCGCGCCGGCAGCTTCGCCAGCCCGCCCAACGCCTCGGAAGTCTTCTGGCTCGCCGACTCGCTCGGCACCGTCATCGATGACCTCACCATCGAGGGCGTGCCGGCCAAGGCGCTGCGCGAGCTGGTGCCGGAGGAGCTGGCCGGCAACTGGCAGCAGATCCTCGATTTCCTCAACGTCGTGCTCGAGGCCTGGCCGGCGGTCCTCGCCGAGCGCGGCAAGGCCGATGCCGCCGCGGCCCGCAACGAGCGGCTGGCGCGACAGGCCGAGGCCGCCATCCACCTCTACGGCGACCGGCCGGTAATCGCCGCCGGTTCCACCGGCTCGATCCCGGCCACCGCGAATCTGCTCGCCGCCATCGCCGGCCTGCCGCGCGGGGCGCTGGTGCTGCCCGGCCTCGACACCTCGTTCAGCGCCGAGCAGCACGACCTGATGCTGAAGGGCGAGGTGACCCAGGGGCACCCGCAGTTCGGGCTGATGAAGCTGCTGCGGCGCCTCGGCGCGGCCGTCTCGGAGGTCACGGAACTCGCCGGCGAGCAGCCGCGCACCACGCTGGTGCGCGCCGCCCTCGCCCCGGCCGCCGAGACGCCGGGCTGGGCCGGCATGCGCGAGCGCCTCGACGTCGCGGCGGCCCTCGACGGCATGGGCGTCATCGCCGCGCCCAACGCCGACACCGAGGCGCGCGCCATCGCGCTTGCCGCCCGCGCCACCCTCGCCGAGGGCCGGACCGTCGGCATCATCGCCCGCGACCAGACGCTGGCGCGACGCATCGCCGCCGAGCTGAAACGCCACGGCGTGGTGGTCGATGACGCCGCCGGCACGCCGCTGTTCCAGTCGGCCGCCGGCCGTCTCGCCCGACAGGTCCTCGCCGTCGCCGCGGGCAATTTCGCGCCGGTCGACACCGTGGCGCTGCTCCGCAACGCCGCCGTCTCGCTGGGCCGCGACCGCTTCGAGATCCGCCGCTGCGCCGACGCGCTGGACCGGCGGCTGCGCCGCGACCGGCCGCTGGCGGGTCTCCGCGGCCTCTACGCCCTGCTCGACGAGCCGCTGCACGAGGCGCTGAACGCGCTCGGCACCGCGCTGCAGCCGGTCACCGACCTTGTCGCGCGGCCCAGCCTCGCCGCTGCCGACCTTGCCTCGGCTCTCGTCGCGTCGCTCGACGGCCTCAGCGACGGCGCCGACCTGCCCGGCATGGCCGAGTTTCGCCGCTGGGCCGAGGAGGTCGCGGGCCTCGGCCCGTCCGGCACCGCCTTTCCGCCGCTCTTCCTCGACTCGGTGCTGGCTGCCCTGCTGGCCGACATTACGGCCGAGGCGCGGCCGTCCGAGCGGGACGACATCGCCATCTGGGGCGAGCTCGAGGCGCGGCTGCAGTCGCCCGACCTGCTGATCCTCGCGGGCGTCAACGAGGATATCTGGCCGCCGGTCGCCGATCCCGGCCCATGGCTCAGCCGCGGCATGCGCCTCGGCGTCGGGCTCGAGCCGCCCGAGCGTCGGCAGGGCCAGGCGGCGCACGATTTCGCCCAGGCGGTCGGCAATGCCGAGGTGCTGATCGCCTATGCCGAGCGCCGCGGCACCTCGCCGGCCCTGCCCTCGCCACTGCTGCAGCGCCTCGACGCCTTCGTCGGCACCGACGCAGCAAAGCTGCTGCGGCAACGCGGCGCCCGCTGGCTCGCCGCCGCACAGGCCATCGACCATGCCGGCATCCCGCGACCGGCGCCGCGGCCCGCGCCGAACCCGCCGGCCGGCATGCGGCCGCGCCGCCTGTCGATCACCGAGATCGAGCCGTTGATGCGCTCGCCCTACGACATCTACGCGCGGCACGTGCTGCGCCTCCGCCGCATGGAGCCGCTCGGCACCGAGCCCAGCGCCCGCGAACGCGGCACCATGATCCACGGCGTGTTCGAGCAGGCGGTGTCGAGCCAGCTCGACCTCGATTCCGCCGAGGCGCTCTCGCAGATGATGGCGATGGCGCAGCAGCAGTTCGCCGGCCTCGACGCGATCAAGGAGCGCCGCGACATCTGGCTCAAGCGCTTCGAGCGCGCCGCGGTGCAGTTCCTCGCCTACGAGCGGGGCCGCGACGGCGAGATCGTCCAACGCCATGCCGAAACGAAGGGCGAGTGGCCTTTCCCCGCCCTCGACAACTTCATCCTGGTGGGCAAGGCCGACCGGCTCGACCTCAGGCGCGACGGCACGCTGGAGATCATCGACTTCAAGACCGGCGGCGTCCCCGCGCCGAAGGACATGAAGGAGTTCGACGCGCCGCAGCTGCTGCTCGAAGCCGCCATGGCGCGCGCCGGCGTGTTCCCGGAGATCGGCCCGCGCGATACCGCCGAGCTCACCTACATCAAGATCGGCCTCGGCCCCGCCGCCTTCCAGGTGAAGCCGTTCAAGCTGAGGAACGGCATGAC
>JBQCFF010000483.1:0-7786 GCA_051959485.1 Devosia sp.
CTGAACGTGGGACGGCGCTCGGTGATCTCCTACTTCCTCTACCCGCTGCTGCGCGGTCTCGACGAAAGCCTCCACGAACCATAGGCTGCCACGTCAGGGGGCCTCGCCGGTCCTGCCGTAGGATGCATCGTCTGGCAGGTAGCCGAACTTCACTTCGTAGCGCCTGAAGGCCATTCCGCGTATCCCGAACGGTGCGTGGTCGAGCACCGCCCCGCCCTCCTGCGACAGGTTGAGAATGGCATAGAACACGCGATCACCCGTGCGGTAGGCACGGGCTTCGAATGGATATGGCATCATGTCCGGGGCAGGCATCTCGCCCCGCGGAGCCATTCTCAGCAGTACCCCGTTCGGCAGACCTGTGGACGCCAGGAGGATGTTTCCCATGTCTTTCATCAGGCGGTGGATCTCGACCATTTCGGCGTTGAGCGCCGCGGGTGTGCCGTCGCTGGTGCCTGGGGCCGGTCCGCGGTCGTCGTAGATGATGCCGGAGGCGCCATGGATGACGGCGCTCCACACCACCGCCCGCAGTTCGTCCGCGTCGAGTGCCGCTCCGTCCCCGCCGCCATTGCCAATGGAAACGAGCCGCGGCTTGCCGCGCGCCAGCCTGCCGATCACGTCCATCGCCAGACCCTGGGGCGTGCCCACATAGCCACCGGCCGTCTTGAGCATGGGCCTGTCTTCGCTGTTCCCCGCGACCACGTAGGCGATCATGTCGACCCAAGGGGCGCCGACAAGGGACGCAAGACGTCCGCCGTCTTCCGCGGCCATGCGGACGTCTTCCTCGCTGACTCGGATCATGATGGGAACGCGGACGCCGTCGGCACTCGAGACATCCCGGGCAGCGCCACCTTCTGCCTCGCTCCTCACCAACCAGCCCGGAAGGTCCGCCTCGCCTGCCACCACCCGGTCCGATCCGAAGGCCCGCTCGACCGCATCCTCTCCGGCAGCAACCCCCGCGCCGGTGTTGGCGCCCCGCATATGGTTGTCGGAAAAACCCTTCGATGGCTGTCCGAGTGCCGCGGTCACGAAGACGCTGCCGCCGTGTGCCGGGGAGGCGTTCGTCTGGACGAGAACCGCCACGAAGATCAACGACGCTCGCGCGAGAAAACCGCAGGCCTTGACCGCGCGATGTTTCCGGCCGGTCATGTACCGATCTCCCGCATCCCAAGCCGCGGCAGGGCAGGAAGGAGAATGCAGCACCGCCCACAGCGATTCCTGCCTGACCGGCAGGTGGAGATAACGCTTCAGCCGGCGGAGATAATAGTCGAAGTCGGCCCGCCCCACCAGCACCGGCTTGGCGCCTCGACCATGCTCCCGGCATCTGGAATCGTGACCTGCACGCTCCACCCGCTGTTTAAAGCATGTAGTGGCCCGGCTTCCCCCTTCTGGACCGGTCGCACCGGCTCTTCGCAACACGGAGTAGAAGTCGCCGATGTCGGCACCCTCAATGTGGCAGCACTTGCTGTCCCCGGCTTACTGGGTCAGAGGAGTCACGCCCCTTGCAGCCGCCCTGCCGTCCCCTCGATCAGCCGTACCCAGTAGCTCACGCCCACCGGAATCACCTCGTCGTTGAAGTCGTACGTGTCCGAGTGGAGGTCCGGGCCGTCGCCGGTGCCTAGGAACATGAAGGCGCCGGGGCGCGCCTGCAGCATGTACGAGAAGTCCTCGCCCGCCATGCTGGGGTCGGTATTGGCATTCACCTGGTCCGGTCCGGCGATCTGCTCGGCGATCCCGGCAGCGTAGGCCGCCGCCTCGGCCGTGTTCACCGTCACCGGGTAGCCGCGCCGGTAGGTGACCGCCGCCTTGCCCCCGAGAGTTTCCACCAGCCCGACGGTCACCGCCTTGAGCCGCGTCTCCATCAGGTCCCGCACCGCCTCGTCGAGCGTTCGCACCGTGCCGGTCAGCTCCACCCGCTGCGGGATGATGTTGAACGCATCGCCGGCGTGGAACATGGTGACACTCAGCACCGCCGGGCGCATCGGGTCGACGTTGCGCGCCACCAGCGTCTGCAGCGTGGTGATCAGCTGGGCGGCAATCACCACCGGATCGACCCCGACATGCGGCCTCGCGGCGTGCCCACCCTTGCCCTCGATGCTGATCGTGAACGCGTCGCTGGCCGCCATGATGCCGCCCGGCCTCGTCGCGAAGGCGCCCCGGGGGAGGCCCGGCATGTTGTGCATGCCATAGACCTCGTCGATGGCGAAACGGTCCATGAGCCCGTCTTCCACCATGGCCCGTCCGCCGGCGCCGCCCTCCTCGGCCGGCTGGAAGATCAGCACCGCGGTGCCGTCGAAATTGCGCGTCTCGGCGAGGTACTTCGCCGCGCCGAGCAGCATCGCCGTGTGCCCGTCATGGCCGCAGGCATGCATCCGGCCGGGCACGGTGCTGGCGTGCGGGGCGCCGCTGCGCTCGGCGATGGGCAGCGCGTCCATGTCGGCGCGCAAGCCGATGGTGCGGCCCGGCCCGCGGCCCCGGATGACGCCCACCACGCCGGTGCGCCCGATCCCCTCCGCCACCTCGTCCACGCCGAACGAGCGCAGCAGCTCCGCCACCCGGCCGGCGGTGCGGTGCACGTCGTAGAGCAGCTCGGGGTGGGCATGGAAGTCGCGGCGCCAGCCGACGATCTCTTCGGAGAACTCGGCGATGCGGTTGATGACGGGCATAGGGGCTCTGCTGCTCTGAAGCGGTCATTGTGCCGGGCGCCGCCGCGGGGCGTCAACCCGCGGCGGCAAGCCTTTCTCCCGGCGACGCAGCGGCTAGGCGGATTTTCTACCCCCGAACTTGCCCGTCCCCGGCATTTCTGGGAAGACCCGCGGCAAACTCGGAGGGCCCGATGAAAATCCTCGTTGCCGTCAAGCGCGTCGTCGATCACGCCGTCCGCGTGCGGGTGAAGCCGGACGGCACCGGCGTCGAAACCGCGAACGTCCGCATGTCGATGAACCCCTTCGACAGGCACGCCGTCGAGGCTGCCGTCCGCCTCGCCGAGGCCGGCAGCGCCACCGAGATTGTCGTGGTGTCGATCGGGCCGAAGCAGAGTACCGACGTCATCCTCACCGCTCTCGCCATGGGCGCGCACCGCGGCCTCCTGATCGAGACCGAGACGCCGGTCGAAACCCTCGCCGTGGCGAAACTGCTCAAGGCCGTCGTGGCCGAGGAGCAGCCCGACCTGGTGCTGCTCGGCAAGCAGGCCGTCGACGACGATTCCAATCATGTCGGCCAGATGCTCGCCGGCCTGATCGACTGGCCGCAGGCCACCTTCGCCTCCGAGGTCAAGGTGGCAGGGCAGGGGCTCGAGGTCACCCGCGAGGTGGATTACGGCCGCCTGACCGTCACCGTGCCGCTGCCGGCCATCGTCACCGCCGACCTCCGCCTCAATGAGCCGCGCAACGCTGCCCTGCCGATGGTGATGAAGGCGCGCTCGAAGCCGCTCGCCGTCCGCGCTGCGGCGGAGTTCGGCGTCGACCTCGACCCGCGCCTTGCCGTCGAGCGGGTCAGCCCGCCGGCCGAGCGTCCCGGCGGCCGCCGGCTGGCCTCGGCCGACGAGCTGGTCACCGTGCTGAAATCCGAACTCGCCGAGCTGGAGGCGCATTGATGGCCGTCCTCGTCCTCGCCGAGCATGACCTCGGCCACCTCTCCCCCGCCACCGCCCGCATCGTCGCCGCCGCCGACAGGCTCGGCCCGGTCGACCTGCTGGTCGCGGGGCAGGGCGTTGCTGCGGCCGCGGCCGAAGCGTCCGGCATCGCCGGCGTGCAGCGCGTCCTCGTCGCCGAATCGGAGGCGCTCGCCGCCCCCGAGGCGCTGGCGCAGCTGCTGGCGGAGCTTGCGGAGCCCTACCCCCACATCCTCGCCGCCTCTGCCGCCACCGGCCGCGACGTCATCCCGCGCCTCGCCGCGAAACTCGACCTCATGCCGGTCACCGACGTCATCGCCATCCACGGCCCGACCCGCTTCGATCGCCCGATCTACGCCGGCAACGCCATCGAGACGGTGAGCTCCGGCCAGCCCCGGCACCTCCGGACCATCCGCGCCGCCGCCGTCCGCCCCGCGGCGGCCGGCAACAAGGCCCCGGTCGAGCCGGTCGCTTCCGACATCTCGGCGGTGACGCGGTTCGTCGCCGCCCATCGCACCGAGGCCGACCTGCCCGAGCTTTCCACCGCGCAGGTGGTCGTCGCCGGCGGCGTCAGCTTCGGCTCGGCCGAGAAGTTCCGCCTCGTCGAGGACCTCGCGAGGACGCTCGGCGCCGCGGTCGGCGCCACCCGCGCCGCCGTCGATGCCGGCTACGCCCCCAACGACTGGCAGGTGGGCCAGACCGGCAAGATCATCGCCCCCGACCTCTACATCGCCATCGGCATCTCCGGCGCCCTGCAGCACCTCGCCGGCATCCAGGGCGCGAAGAAGATCGTCGCCATCAACAAGGACCCCGAAGCCCCGCTGATGAAGCTCGCCGACTACGCCCTGGTCGGCGACCTGTCCGAAGTCGTCCCCAAACTGATCGAGGGCCTCAAGCGCCGAGGCCCGTGATCCTCCCCCGTGGCGAAGCCACGGGGGAGGGGGACCACCTCCCCTACATTCGCAAGCGCCGCTACCCTCCCCACACGGGGGCGGGAGACTGGGGGCGGTATGCAAGCAACAACGGCTCCCTCCCCTCGATGGGGAGGGTAGCGCAGCTTTGCGGCGGAGCCGCTTAGCGGAGCTGGGGTGGGGTGGGGCTCCAATCTCTGCCCCTACCTTCCGCCCCGTTGCAATTCCGCCTCCACCGCCTATAAATCCCCCGCCTTATCTCCCCCGGAACCAGAGAATGTTTGAGACGCTCAAGAAGGCCACGCTCGACAAGATTTTCGTGCTGATGGCCGAATACGCCGCCGATCCCCGCAACGGAAAGATCGACCTGGGCGTCGGCGTCTATAAAGACCCGGCCAACAACACCCCGATCATGTCGGCGGTGAAGAAGGCCGAGCAGCGCATTCTCGATGGCGCCAGGACCAAGACCTACAAGGGCGTGGTCGGCAACAAGGAGTTCTCCGCCGCCGTCGTCGACCTGGCGCTCGACAATGTCGTCGACAAGTCGCGCATCCGCACCGTCAACGGTGCCGGCGGCACCGGCGCGCTGATGATCCTGATGCACGTGCTCGGTCGCGCGCGTCCCGGCGGCCGCATCTTCATCTCCGAGCCCACCTGGCCCAACCACATCCCGCTCGCCGAGAATGCCGGGCTCGAGGTGCACTACTACCCGTACTTCGATACGAAGACCCGCGGCGTCGATTTCGACGCCATGATGCAGGTGGTGGACAGCCTCACCTCCGACGACATCCTGCTGCTGCACGGCTGCTGCCATAACCCGACCGGCGCCAACCTCACCCCGGCGCAGTGGGACACGGTGGTCGCAAGCCTCCAGCGCACCGGCGCCTTCCCGCTGGTCGATCTCGCCTATCTCGGCTTCGGCGATGGCGTCGAGGCCGATGCCTATGGCGTCCGCAAGGTGGCCTCGAGCCTGCCCGAAACGCTGATCGCCTTTTCCGCCTCGAAGAACTTCGGCCTCTACCGCGAGCGCGCCGGCGTCGCCATCGCCGTGGCCCGCGACAGCGAGTCGGCGGATGTCGTCTCCTCGCAGATGCAGAACATCATCCGCGGCACCATCAGCCAGACCCCCGACCACGGCGCCGAGATCGTCCGCGTCATCCTCGAGGACAAGGAGCTGCGCGCCGAGTGGGAGGCCGAGCTGACCGAAATGCGGGAACGCATGAAGCGGCTTCGCGTCAAATTGGCAGACGCGATCCGCCAGCGCTCGAACAGCAAGGATTTCGACTTCATCGCCGAGCACTCCGGCATGTTCTCGCTGCTCGGCCTGCCGGAAGACGTGGTCACCAAGCTGAAGCTGGACGATGCGATCTACATGATCAACGACAGCCGCATCAACGTGGCCGGCATCCCCGAGGATCGCGTCGGCGAACTGGCCGACAAGCTGCTCGCCGCCATCCGCTAGAGCTGTGACCGCAGCGGCTTGAAGCCGAGCGGAAACAGCATAGGTTAGGTATAGAAAATACTATCCCTCTGGAGGGGGACGACCATGAAGTTCTTCGTCGATACCGCAGAGATCAAGGACATCCGCGAGCTGCACGAAACCGGCCTCTTGGACGGGGTGACGACGAATCCGTCGCTGATCGCCAAGTCGGGCCGCAATATCAAGGAAGTGATCAAGGAGATCTGCTCGGTGACCCCGGGCCCGGTCTCCGCCGAGGTGGCCGCCACCGACTACGAAGGCATGGTGGCCGAGGGCCGCGTGCTCGCCAAGATCGCCGACAATGTCGTGGTCAAGGTGCCGCTGACATTCGACGGCCTCAAGGCCACCAAGACCTTCTCCAAGGAAGGCATCAAGATCAACGTCACGCTCTGCTTCTCGCCCAACCAGGCGCTGCTGGCAGCCAAGGTCGGCGCCACCTACATCTCGCCGTTCATCGGCCGCCTCGACGACATCAACCTCGACGGCATGCAGCTGATCCGCGACATCCGGCAGATCTACGACAACTACGCCTTCTCGACCGAGATCCTCGCGGCCTCGATCCGCTCGGCCAACCACGTGACCGAAGCCGCGCTCGCCGGTGCCGACGTCGCCACCATCCCGCCCGCCGTCATCCACAAGCTCGCCGAGCACCCCCTCACCAAGTCGGGCCTCGAGCAGTTCGTGAAGGACTGGAAGGGCACCGGCCAGACGATCCTGTAACCGATCGAGTAGCAGGGGGCGGGGCCTTGAGCTTGTTGCCGCCCCCTCCACCGCCTTCGGCGGTTATCCTCCCCCGCTACGCGGTGGAGGATCCGTGCAGTCCACGTCCGGTGCAGCGCGGTATCCTCCACGGGTTTGGGGGGGTGGGGGACCCCGGGGAGGGTGGTGGCGGGGGCGGCCACCGGCACAACCGCCTGATCGGACCCAAGCCCAATGGCCAATGAAACCATCGCCGCCGCCGTTCGTGACTCCCTGAACACCGTCGAAATCCCCGGCGGCGGCAGCCTCTCGGGCTATGGCGGCCTCAGCGAGATCATCGTCACCACCGGCGCCGTCGCCTTCGCGATCTCCGTCGCGCCCGGCATGGAGGCGGCCTTCGGGCCCGCCCGCGCCGCCGCGCAGACCGCCGCCGAAAAGGTCGCCGAAGGCCGCAAGGTCATGGTCTCGCTGACCTCCGACCGTGCCCCGGCCGCCGCCACCGGCCAGGCGCGGGCGCAGGGCCGTCCCGGCCCGCCGCCGCGGCAGGCCGTCCCCGGCATCCGCCACATCGTCGCGGTCGGTTCGGGCAAGGGCGGCGTCGGCAAGTCCACCGTCGCTGTCAACCTGGCGCTGAGCTTCGCCGCCGAGGGGCTTCGCACCGGCATCCTCGATGCCGACCTCTACGGTCCGTCGATCCCGAAACTGCTCGGCCTCGAGGGCAAGCCCGCCGTCCGCGCCGACGGCATCTTCTCCCCGCACGAGGCATACGGCCTCAAGGCCATGTCGATCGGCTCCATGCTCACGGCCAACCAGGCCGTGGTGTGGCGTGGCCCGATGGCCACCTCCGCCCTCCGCCAGCTGCTGCGCGAGAGCGACTGGGGCAACCTCGACGTGCTGGTCGTCGACCTGCCGCCCGGCACCGGCGACATCCAGATCTCGCTGGTCCAGCAGGTGCCGCTGCTCGGCGCCGTCATCGTCTCCACCCCGCAGGACCTGGCGCTGATCGACGCCAAGAAGGCGATGGACATGCTGGTGCGCACCGACGTGCCGATCCTCGGCCTCGTCGAGAACATGAGCTACTTCGTC
>JBQCFF010000484.1:0-6623 GCA_051959485.1 Devosia sp.
CGTCAGCGGCACGGTCTCGGGCGCCAGCTCGATCGGTGGCAACGACGTGCGCGCCAACCTGGTGAAGCAGTTCAACGAACTGCGCGACCAGCTGGACAAGTTCGCCGACGACGCCTCGTTCAACGGCATCAACCTGCTGCGCGGCGACAAGCTGAAGCTGACCTTCAACGAGACCGGTACCTCGACCATCGAGATCCAGGCCAAGGACAAGTCGGGCAGCGCCACCTCCATCGACAACACTGCCCTCGGCATCGACGCTGTGACCGATTCCGACTTCGACTCGGACGCCAAGCTGGATGCCAAGCTGGACGTGCTGAAGAGCTCGCTCGACACGCTGCGTTCGCAGTCGTCGACCTTCGGCTCGAACCTGTCGGTGGTGGAGAACCGCCAGGACTTCACCAAGAACATGATCAACACGCTCCAGACCGGTGCGGCGAACCTGACGCTCGCCGACACCAACGAGGAAGCGGCGAACCTGCTTGCCCTGCAGACCCGCCAGCAGCTGTCGTCGACGGCGCTGTCGATGGCCTCGCAGGCCGACCAGGCCGTGCTGCGCCTGTTCTAAGTCGATCGAAAATACCGGGAAAGGCGGGCTCCGGCCCGCCTTTTTCGTTTGAGCCGGCCGTTGCTGCCCGGCATGGTCGCGCCATGGAGTCGCTGATCGCGCTGATGAAGCTGCCGGTGCAGCGCCGGCTGCTGCTGGCGAGCCTGCCTGCCGACTTCGCCGACTGGCTCGACTACGTCGCGATCATCGCGGTGATCGTCTACACCTGGGGGCACGGGCCGGTGGCGCTGGCGGCGCTGGCGGTGACGCTCACCCTGCCCTACGTGCTGATCGGGCCGGTGCTCGCAACCTGGGTCGACCGCAGCGAGATCAGGCGCGTGCTGCTGCTGTCCAATCTCGGCCGGGGCGTGCTGACGCTGGGGCTGGCGGTGGTGCCGAACCTCGAGCTGCTGCTGGTGATGGTGTTCCTGCGCGCGGTGGTCGATTCCGCCTTCACGCCGGCCAAGCAGGCGGCCATCCAGCTGGCGACGCCCGGACCGCTGCTGATGGCGGCGAACGGGCTGCACCAGGGGGTCAACCAGACGAGCAAGATCCTCGGGCCGGCGCTCGGCGGACTGCTGATCGCCGTGATGCCGGCGCAGGGTGTGTTCGTCATCAACGCGGCGCTGTCGCTGGTGGCCTTCGCCGTACTGCTCGGGCTGCGGCTGCCGGAGCGGGCGCTGCCGACCGAACTGCACGAGAACTTCTGGCAGCGGCTCACCGGGGGCATCGCCGAGTTTGCCCGGAACGGCAAGCTCCTGGTCGTGCTGGCTTTTGCCGCGTCGGCGCACTTCATCTGGTTCCTCTATGACACGCAGTTCGCCTTCCTCAACGAGTTGCTTGGCTACGACGCCACGGTGTTCGGCATCTCGATCGCTGCTTCAGGCGCGGGCGGCGTACTCGGGGCGGTGCTGGCAGGCTCGATCAAGCGGCTGCCGCCGCTGCTGATGATGGCGCTGCCGGCGGTGCTGTCGGGAACCGTGACGATCGGGCTGGCGCTGGCGGCGCAGGCGGGGTGGAGCGTGCCCCTGCCCGCTTACCTCGCGACCATGGCGGTGCTGGGCGGGACGACGATCTTCATGCTGGTGCCGTACCGGGCGGTGGTGCAGGCGGAAACGCCGCCGGACCGGATCGCGCGCGTCTCGGCAGCCGGCGAGGCGGTGATGATCGTCGCCATGATGGCGGCGCCGTTCATCGGCAGCCTCATCGCTACCGGCTGGGGCATCCCGGCACCATTCCTCACCGGCGGCGTGCTGCTGGCGCTGCTCGGCGTCGCCGGGCTGGGCTTTGCGCTGAAACGGTAGCGTTTTGGTGATCCTGCCCGATGCAATATGGTCGGGACGGATGAATCAACAGCCGAGCGCTAGCCCATGTCCCTCAAGGTCGAGTTGAAGCCAGGCGAACGCCTGATCGTCGGCAACTGCGTCATCACCAATTCGGACCAGCGCACGCGGCTGTTCATCGACGGCAAGGCGCCGATCCTGCGCGAGAAGGACATCCTCACCTTCGAGACCGCGGACAGCCCGGCCAAGCGCATCTATCTCGCCGTGCAGCTGATGTACATCCACGAGGACGTGGCGAAGCTGTCGGAGGATTACTTCAAGCTGGTCAACGACATAATCTCGGCGGCGCCGAGCACGATCCGCATGATCGATGAAATCAATAACGAGATATTAACCGGCCAGCTCTACAAAGCTCTCAAGGCTGCCAAGAAGCTGATCCAGTACGAGCAGGAACTCCTCGCAGATGCAAAATAGTGCGGCGTTCGCCTACAAGCAGGTAGGCGCGCAAACGGTCAGCCCACGCATGCTCGAGGCTAACCTGCTCTCCCGTGCCGCCGGCCAGCTGCAGCGCGTGCGTGACGACTGGGACAATTCCCGCCACGAGCTGACCTCCGCCCTGCTCTTCAACCGCAAGCTGTGGACCGTCTTCCTGGGATCGGTGACGGGCGAGGACAGCCCGCTGCCCAAGCCGCTGCGCGAGAACATCGCCAACCTCGGCATCTTCGTGATGAAGCAGACGCTGAACGTGCTGGGCGAGCCCGAGGCGAAGAAGCTCACCGTGCTCATCAACATCAACCGCGAGATCGCGGCGGGGCTGCGCGAGCGCGCCTGAGGCCCCGCGCCGGAACAGACGAAGGCCCGCTTGCGCGGGCCTTTCGCGTTCCGGGACGTTTGAGCGGCTACCTGAGGTAGTGCACGAGCGACAGCTGGCTCAGCAGCGCGGTCGTCTGGTAGCTCGCCTCGAGGCGGGTCTTCAGCGCCAGGATCTCCATCGCCACCTGTTCGGTGGGCGCGGTCTCGATGGCCTGCAGCATGTTGGCGAGTTGCGCCTTGTGGTCGGTATGGCGTTCGCTCACCGCACCTGCCGTCGCCTTGGCGAGGCCGAGTTCGACAGCGATCACGTCGATCGACTTGGCCGTCTGCGCCGCGGCGGCGTCGACGCCGTTGGTCGACGCGGTGCCGCTCGGGATGCCGATCGCCGCGGCCATCGCGGCATTGCTGGTCGTGACGGTGAAGTTCCGTCCGTCGGCACGGCTGATGCTGAGCCCGGTCGCGGTGGCAGAAACGGTGAAGCCGGCGGCGCCGAGGGCCGCGAGCATGGCGGCGCTCTGGCCGGTCGGCGCATTGGTGAACTGATAGGTGCTGGTGTGCCCCTTGCCGTCGTCGAGTGTGATCGACTGGCCGTCGAAGGCAGAGAGGTCCGCCGCGGTCATGTCGGAACCGCCGGCGCCCGACAGGCTGGCGCTGGTGGGCGCCACCGAGGGGCTGGAGGCCAGGCGCTGGGTGTTGCGGCTGATCATGGCGCCGTAGCGGTCGGCAGCGGTGGGGTCGGCTTCGCTGAAGGTCTGGATGGCCACGGCGGCCAGCGACCGGACCAGGTTGGCGATGCCACCCTCGTTGGCCTGTACGCCGTAGGCGACGGTGGTCCCCTCGCCCACTTTCGCGGTGACCGTCTGGCGGGGCTCGGTGGAGTCCTCGCCCTTGTACCAGAAGATGGTGTTGGCGCTGGTGCCGGCGACGAGGCCAGTCCCGGTCGCGTTAACGCGCATGGGCTGGCCGCCCTGGCCGTAGAAGAAGTTCTCCGAAGCGGCGTAGGCCGAGGCAGTCACCATCTTGCCCTCGGCAAGCGTCTTCACCTGTGCCTCGAGGGCGGCGGAGAAGCTGGCGGCAGTGGCATCGGCATCCGCGCCGATGACGAAGCTGCCCGCAGCTCCCGGTTCGGCGGCGGCGGTGAGGGTGATCGATTCCGAGGTGCCGTCAGGCAGCTTGAAGCTGATCGTCACCTCCGTGCCCGGGGTCGGCTGGGTGGCACCGAACTGCACCGACAGCGACTTCGGGGGGCCGGCGGTGGTGTTGACGGCGATGTCGGGGCTCGTCGCCGAGGCGGTCGCGAGCTTCAGCCCGAACGGGTGAGTGCCGTCCTCGGCAAGGCTGACGGTGTCGGTGGGGGCAGGCGCGGCGATGACGAGGCGGCCGAGATGGTCGGCTCCGAGGTCGGCGAGCTTGCGCTCGGCGGCGACCTGCTTGTAGCCGGCCTGGCTGCCGCGGCCGTTGAGGGCGTAGTACGGGTCCTCCACCGGCCTGGTCTCGGTCTGCGAACCACCGAAGAGGTAGCGGCCGGCCATGTCGACGTTCAGCAGCGTCAGCACCTCGTCGAAGCGCGAAGCGGCGAGGGTCGGCGTGGTCTCGAAGTTGAGGCTCGCCTGGCCACCCGAGCCCGACATGGTCGCGGCGCGCGCATCGGCCTCGATGACATCGAGGCGGCTGACCGTCTGATCGAGGACGTTGAGCCGGAGGTTCACCGTCTTGATGTTGCCCTGGTAGCTGTCGATGCGCGAGATGCGGGAACGCAGCGCCAGGTCGAAATACCGGTCGGAGCCCATCTCGCCGAGATTGGAGGCCTTCAGGCCGGAGCTGAGCTGGGTCTGGAGCTTGTCGTACCGCTCCTTCATGCCCATGATGTTGTTGATGCCCGTCGACAGCGGGAACATCGAGCGGTTGATGATGGTCATCTCGGCCTCACATCGCTTGCATCAGGGAGTCGATGAGCTCCTGCGCAACGCTCATCACCCGGGCATTGGCCGCGAAGGCGTTCTGCAGTTCCATCAGCCGGGCCATTTCTTCGTCGATGTCGACGCCGTACTCGGACTCGAGCCGGCTGCCGAGCGCGTCGAGCGTCAGCTGCTGCGTCTCGCTTTCGGAGATGGCGGCGCTTGCCCGGTTGCCGACGGTGTTGATCGACTGGCTGATGAGGTCGCTGACCGTGCCGGCAAGGCGGGAGCCGGCACTCTGCGCGACGCTGCCGCGACCGCCGGCGAAGCGCATCTGCTCGAGGTTTCCCAGCAACGCATCGGCACGGTCGGAATCGCCGATCGGCGTCCCCACGGTGAACTGGACGAGCAACCGGTTGTCGCGAGCGATCTCGGTGTTGACCGAGATGCGGCTGGCGAAGCCCAGCTTCTGGCCCTTGCCGTAGAGCGAATTGGTGAAGGGGGTATCGCTGTAGTCGACGAAGAGGTTGATCGGCAGATCACCGGACTGGGTGCCGGTCACGGTGGCGCGGCTGCTCATCGACACGATGTCAGTCGCGCCGGTGGCCCCATCGTCCATGATGCGGATATGCGGCACGGCTGGGCTGCCGACGCTTTGCGCACTGACGCTCAGACCCGAGCCGACGACCGCCTGCAGCCGGGACGCTATGCCCGGCGCGCCGGCGGAAAGCGGCATGCCGACGACCCGGGCGCCGTTGCTGTCGACGTAATCGATCGGCAGCCCGGTCCCGTCCTTGACGAGGACGACCCGGACGGCCTTGCTGACGCCGTTCTGGGTGTAGCTGAAGGTGAACTCGTTACCGTCCTGCAGGTTGTCGATCGGCACCTGGAAGCCGGCCGAGGCACCGTTGGTGACCTGGGTGCCCGGGGTGACCTTGGTGGACATCGACTGGGCAAGGCCGGCGGCAATCTCGTCGAGCTGATCCTGGGCCTGCACCAGGTCGTTGTCGCGCAGGTTGATGAGCCCGGCGAGCTGGCCCGAGCTCAGGACGTTCTGCTTCAACAGGTCGATCTTGAGACCGGCGGAGGTGGTGATGGTCAACCTGCCGACGCCGGATCTGGCGTCCTCGGAATCGAACAGCGAAGTGGCCCCGAGCTGGCCGGCGCTCTCGAAGGCGAGGAGCGAAGCCCGACCATCGAGGATGCCGACGCCGGAGCGCGTCATCAGCGCCACGGTGTCGTCGCTGCGGTAGGTGACGCGCAGGTCCATCTGCTCGCTGAGGGAACCGACGAGGCGGTCGCGCTGATCGAGCAGCGTGGCGCGCGAGCCCGGATCGATGCCCTGGTCGGCAAGGCGGTTGTTGATCCGCTCCAGCGACTGGAGCTGGTTGTTGATGTCGTCGACGCTGGTCGAGATCTTGCTCTCGACCTCCTGGCGCAGCGACTGCACGTCACCGCTCAGCCGGTTGAGGGCGCCGGCAAGCTCCTGGGCCTTCTGCACCGTATCGGCGCGATTGGCGAAATTGTCGGGGCTGGCGGTGAGCGAGGTCAGCGAAGTTTCGAACGCCGAGAAGGCGGAGTCGAGCGAGCCGGTGGTGCCGGGCATGCCGAACAGGGTCTGCAGCCGGTCCATGTATGAGGCGCGAACCGAGGAGAACGAGGAGTCGGAGACGGCACGCGTATAGTGCTGCTGCAGCGACTGGTTGAAGGTGCGGGTGAGCGCGCCCTGCCGGGCATAGGTCGAGTTGACGCCCAGCGAGTCGATGACGCTGATCGACCGCTTGTGATAGCCCGGCGTGCCGGAATTGGCGACGTTGCCCGAGAGCACGTCGAGGGCGTTCTGCCCGATCTTCATGCCGCTGAGCGCGTTGCTGAGCGTGACCGATAGACCCATGCGACCCTACTCCGTGAAGCTTCCGCCCGGCGCTGCGACGGCGCCGGGCGAGATCGTCATCCGCCGCGTCAGCGGACCATGTTGAGCGCTTCCTGCAGCATCTGGTCGGCAGTGGACACGATGCGCGTGCCCGCCGCGTAGGCCTGCTGGGTGACGATCAGCTTGGTGAACTCTTCGGAGATGTCGGTGTT
>JBQCFF010000485.1:0-2500 GCA_051959485.1 Devosia sp.
CGAGTACTCGGCGCGCGTCGCCTCGATCGTGCGGCAGCTGCGGACGGCCAACAAACCGACGATCTGGGTCGGGCTGCCGCCGATGGAGGCGCCGAAATTCGGGCAGACGATGATCCAGGTGAACGAGATCGACCGGCTGGCGGCCTTTGGCGGCGGCGCGGAGTTCCTCGACATCTTCGACAAGTTCGCCACCGAAGAGGGCAAGTACACGCGCAGCGGGCCCGATCTCAACGGCAACAACGTGCGCATGCGCGCCGATGACGGCATCCATTTCTCGAGCGCCGGCGCCGACAAGCTGGCCTTCTACCTGAGCCAGTCGCTGCGCAACTACTATCGCGGCGGCGGCACGGTGGGCGTCGCGGTGGCCGATCCGCTGCTCGGCACCGACGCGCAGCAGATGGTGCGCCCGCCCTACCAGGGCCTGGGGCAGATGAAGCTGCTCGAGGTGGCCGGCGCGGTGATCTCGCTCACCCATGCCCCGAGGCGCGCCGCCGATCTGGTGACGGCCACCAGCGTTGCCGCCACGGCCGAGGACATGGACCCCGTCGGCTTCGATCCGCAACTGCTGATCCAGGCCCCCGTCGGCCGCGCCGATGCGTTCGGCGTGGGCATCGTGCCGACGGAAGAGTCGGCCGACGCAGGGCAGCAGTGAAGCGCCGGCTGTTCCTTGCACTGCTGCTTGTTACCAGCACGGGTCCCGCCATGGCCGCCGATGATACCGCTTTCCTCGCTGCCGCTGCCGCCGGTGATGTCGCCGAGCTGACCCGGCTGCTCGATGCCGGGCAACCGGTCGATACGCGCGACGGCAATGGACGCACGGCGCTGCTGCTGGCCACGCGCGCCGACAAGCTCGAAGCGGCACGCCTGCTGATCGGGGCAGGGGCCGATGTGAATGCCAAGGACAGCATCCAGGACACGCCGTACCTGTACGCCGGAGCCGAGGGGCGGACCGGGATCCTGAAGCTGACGCTGGCCGCCGGGGCCGATCTCCGCGACACCAACCGCTACGGCGGCACGGCGCTGATCCCGGCGGCGGAGAAGGGGTATCCCGACAATGTCCGCCTGCTGCTCGAAGCCGGAGTTGATCCCGACCACATCAATGGCCTCGGCTGGACGGCGCTGCTCGAGGCGGTGGTGTTGACCGATGGCGGGCCGGTGTCGCAGCAGGTCGTGCGGCTGCTGATCGAAGGCGGTGCCGACGTGAATATCGCCGACCGAGAGGGCGTGACGCCGCTCACCCATGCGCGGCAGCGCCGCTTCGGCGAGATCGCGCGGCTGCTGGAGGCCGCCGGAGCGCACTAGTCTAGGCGGCGGGTGTCGGACAAGGAAAGGGGCGCCGCAGCGCCCCTTTGTTCGTCGGCATTGAGACCGCGGCTACCGCGGCAGGTCGCTGCGGCCCATCAGCCACTCGTCGATGGCGCGGGCGCACTGCCGGCCCTCGCGGATGGCCCAGACGACCAGTGACTGGCCGCGGCGCATGTCGCCGCAGGAGAAGAACTTCTCCCGGCTGGTCTGGTACCGGATGGTGTCGGCCATGACGTTGGAGCGCTTGTCGACGGCGACGCCGGCCTCCTGGATCATGCCCTCCTGCACCGGGCCGAGGAAGCCCATGGCGAGCAGCACGAGGTCGGCCTTGAGCGTGAACTCGGTGCCGGGGATCGGCTGGAACCTTTCGTCGGCACGGGCGCAGTTGAGCCCCGTCACCCTGCCGTCCTTGCCCTCGAAGTTGATCGAGGCGACGGCGAAGTCGCGGGCCACCCCTTCCTCCTGGCTCGAGGAGGTGCGCAGCTTCAGCGGGTAGTTCGGCCAGACCAGCGGCTTGTTCTCCTTCTCGGGCGGCATCGGCATGATCTCGATCTGCGTGACCGAGAGCGCGCCCTGCCGGTTGGAGGTGCCGATGCAGTCCGAACCGGTGTCGCCGCCGCCCACCACGATGACGTGCTTGCCGCCGGCGAGGATGGGGCTGAGGTTGTCCAGCGGTTCGCCGGTGATGCGGCGGTTCTGCTGGTTCAGGAACTCCATGGCGAAGTGGATGCCGTCGAGCTCGCGGCCGGGGATGGGCAGGTCGCGCGGCTTCTCGGCGCCGCCGGCCATGGCAATGGCGTCATACTGGCCGGCGAGCTCGTCGACCGAGATGTCCTTGCCGACATGCACGCCGGTGTGCAGCACCACGCCTTCCGCCACCATCTGCTCGACGCGGCGGTCGATGACCTGCTTGTCGAGCTTGAAGTTGGGGATGCCGTAGCGCATCAGGCCGCCGATCTGCCGCGCCTTCTCATAGAGGTGCACCTCGTGCCCGGCGCGGGCGAGCTGCTGCGCCGCGGCCATGCCGGCCGGGCCGGAGCCGACGACGGCAACCTTCCTGCCGGTCTTGTCGGGGTTGACCTGCGGCGTGATCCAGCCTTCCTGCCAGCCCTTGTCGACGATGGCGCACTCGATCGTCTTGATCGCCACCGGCACGTCCCGGATGTTCAGCGTGCAGCTGGCCTCGCACGGGGCG
>JBQCFF010000486.1:0-4214 GCA_051959485.1 Devosia sp.
GGAAAAGTTTGTGCGCAGCCATGCCTGGTCCTCGATTGCTTGCGGTGCCCTGGGGCCGACATATCGCCACCGGCCCCCGCGGCGCAAGGCCGGGAAGGGCCGGTGGCGTCCAGTCGATGGATCGCGTCAGCTGCTGAAGAAGGACTGCGTGCCGTGCGCCTCTATGGCCGTGGCGAGCCGCCCCAGCGCATGGATGTAGGCGGCGGCGCGCACGCTGACCTTGCGATCGCGGGCGATGGTCCAGATGGCCCGCCCCTCGCGCTCCATGATCTTCAGCAGGCGGGCGTGAATCTCCTCGAGATCCCAGTAATAGCCCTGGCGGTTCTGCACCCACTCGAAATACGAGACGGTGACGCCGCCGGCATTGGCGAGGATGTCGGGCAGCACGATCACGCCGCGCTCGTCGAGCACCCGGTCGGCATCGGGGGTGACCGGGCCGTTGGCGAGCTCCAGCACCACCTTTGCCTTGATGGTCGCCGCGTTCTTCGCGGTGATCATGTCCTCGAGCGCCGCCGGCACCAGCAGGTCGCACTCGACGCCGAGCAGGTCGTCGGCCGGGATCACCTGGGCGCCGAGTTCCGCGGCGAGCGCCACAACCGAGCGGCCCGACAGCTTGCCCGACAGCAGGCGCGCCACGTCGAGGCCCTCCGGCCGGTGGATGGCGCCGGCCGAATCCGAGACCGCGACGACGCGGTGGCCGTCGGCGGCGGCGAGCTGGGCGTAGAACTGCCCGGCATTGCCGAAACCCTGGATGGCGACGCGCATGCCGCCCGACAGGCCGAGCTCGCTGGCGAGGTGGCGGACGAGATAGTAGCCGCCGCGCGCCGTGGCGTCGTTGCGGCCGAGCGAGCCGCCGAGCGCCAGCGGCTTGCCGGTGATCACCGCCGGGCTCAGCTCGCCGACGATCTGGCTGTACTCATCGGCCATCCAGCCCATGATCATGGCGTTGGTGTAGACGTCGGGGGCCGGGATGTCGCGATCCGGCCCGACCACGCTGGCAAAGGCCTGCATGTAGGCGCGCGACAGCCGCTCCAGCTCCGCCTTCGACAGGCGGCGCGGATCGACCTGCACGGCGCCCTTGCCGCCGCCATAGGGCAGGTTCATCACGGCGCACTTGAAGGTCATCCAGAAGGCGAGCGTCTCGACTTCCTCGGCATTGGAATCCGGGTGGAAGCGGATGCCGCCCTTGGTCGGGCCGCGGGTGTCGTCGTAGCGGCAGCGCCAGGCGAGGAACGACTTTCGCGAGCCGTCGTCCATGCGGATCATCAGCCGCATCTTGGTGGTCTCGCGTGGGTACTTGAGCTTCTCGATGACGTCCGGATCGATCTGGAGGTGGCTCGCGGCCTCGTCCAGACGGGTCAGGGCGCGATCGAGCAGGGTGTCGTCGGGCATGATGCCTCTTTGATCAGGAAGGTGCAGGAGTGCTTACGGGAGCGGCGGACTGGTATACCGTATGCCGCGGCGGGGCAATAACACGGGCAAAACTTGCTGGCGCAAGCCTGCACGTGCGGGCGGGTGGCGGAGTTCGGCGCTAAGTGCCGTCGAGGCGCTTGGCGAGGAAGTGGCGGGCGCCGCCGACCGGATGGTCGGGCAGCGTGCCGAAGACGCGGTAGCCGAGCTTCTCGTAGAACGGCCGCGCCTGGAAATCGAAGGTGTCGAGCCAGACGCCGGTCAGCCCGCGCTCGCGGGCGAACGCCTCGGCCTGCTCCAGCAGCTGGCGCCCGAGCCCCTGCCCGCGCAGGCTCGGCGGGACATGCAGGTACTGCACGAACAGCCAGTCGTAGAAGGCGACGCCCATCAGGCCGCCGACCGCCTGCCCGGCGTCGTCGTGCAGCATGAAGGCGACCGGCTGGAACTCGGTGGGACCGCCCGCCTGCTCGTTGTAGGCGCGCAGGCCATCGCGGACGAGGTTTTCGTCCGCGGCGTCGGGATCGAGCTTGAGCCTGATCTCCATGGCGTCAGCTCCCGGACGCGCCGATGCGGGCGGTGACTTCGATCTCGAGCTTCATCTCGGGGGTGGTGAGGCCGCACACCACCATGGTGGCGGCGGGCCGGACCGCGCCGAAGATCTCGCCCGCGACCTGCACCAGCGGATCGTACCAGGCCATGTCGGTGATGTAGTAGCGGACGCGGAGCGTATCCCTGAGCGAGGCGCCGGCCTGCTCGAGCGCCCGGCCGATGTTGGCGAAGGCGTTGCGCGCCTGCGCCCCGGCATCCTCCGGCATGCTCATGGTGGCGTAGTCGTAGCCGGTGGTGCCGCTGACATAGACCATGTCGCCGTCGACCACGGCGCGCGAGTAGCCGATCCTGGCTTCGAAGGGCGAGCCCGAGGAGATGTGGACGACCATCGCCTCAGCTCCGGCCCGTCACAGCCACGGCCGGCTCTGCGCCATCTGGTTCTCGAAGCTGGCGATCGCCGGATCGGACTTCAGCGTGCCGGCAATGTCGTCGAGCCCCTCGAGCAGCACCTGCTTGCGCGCCGGGTCGATGTCGAACTGGATCGTGCCGCCATCCGGCCCGGAGATGGTCTGCGCCTCGAGGTCGACGGTGAGCGTCGCGTTGGAGCCGCGCTCGGCATCGTCGAGCAGCAGGGCCAGCTGCTCGGGCGTCACCTTGATCGGCAGGATGCCGTTCTTGAAGCAGTTATTGTAGAAGATGTCGGCGAAGCTGGTGGAGATGACGCAGCGGACGCCGAAATCGAGCAGCGCCCACGGCGCGTGCTCGCGCGACGAACCGCAGCCGAAATTGTCGCCCGCCACGATGATCCTGGCGTTGCGGTAGGCCGGCTTGTTCAGCACGAAATCCGGGTTCTCCGTGCCGTCCTCGTTGTAGCGCATCTCCGAGAACAGCGCCGTGCCGAGGCCGGTGCGCTTGATCGTCTTGAGGTACTGCTTGGGAATGATCATGTCCGTGTCGATGTTGATGATCGGCAACGGCGCCGCAACTCCGGTCAGGTTCGTGAACTTTTCCATGGCATCTGCCCCTTTTCGGTCGCCGGTTTAATGGCCCAAGCGGCCGCGGCGGGTCAAGTGGACTTGCGGCCGCGGCGGCGGGCCGGCGATTGTGGCAGGCGATCGCGCCCGCCACCCTTGATGCGCAAGGGAAATCCCCGGCGCTGCCGCATTCGATCCGGCAATCTGCCGCGCCGATGAACGGCGGCTGGACGATCAGGCCGCGAGGCTGGCCGTCGCCTCGAGCCCGAGCATCAGGTTGAGGTTCTGCACCGCCGCCCCCGAGGCCCCCTTGCCGAGGTTGTCGTAGACGGCGACGAGCAGCGCCTGCCGGCGGTCGTCGTTGGCGAAGACGTGCAGGCGCATGCGGTTGGTGTCGTTGTAGACCGTCGGGTCGAGCTCGGGCGACTTCTCGAGCCGCTCGAGCGGCGCCACCTCGACGAAGCTGTCGGGGATAGCGGCGAAATGCGCGCGGATCGCCTCGTGCAGCTGGGCGCCGGTCGGCACCTTGTCGAGCGTCCAGAGCTGCAGCGGCACGTAGGTCGCCATGCCCTGCCGGACGTTGATCACCGCCGGCTGGAACAGCGGATCGTGGCCGAGCCTGGCGTATTTCCGCATCTCGGGCAGGTGCTTGTGGTTGAAGCCGAGCGCATAGGGGGCGTAGCGGCTGGTGATGCCGTTCTCGCCCTCATAGGCCTCGATCATCTGCCGCCCGCCGCCCGAGTAGCCCGACACGGCGTTGACGGTGATGGGGAAGTCCGCCGGCAGCAGGCCGGCCTCGACCAGCGGCCGCACCGTGGCGATCGGTCCCTGCGGATAGCAGCCGGGATTGGTGACGCGCCTGGCGTTGGCGATGGCGGCGGACTGGCCCTTGTCCATCTCGGCGAAGCCATAGACCCAGCCCTCGGCGACGCGATGCGCGGTGGAGGCGTCGATCACCTTGGTGCGGTCGTTCTCGATCAGCGACACGCTTTCCTTCGCCGCCTCGTCGGGCAGGCACAGGATGGCGACGTCGGCCAGGTTGAGCAGGCGCTGGCGCTCGGCCTGGTCCTTGCGCTTCTCGTGCGCGATGGAGACGATCTCGAGGTCGCGGCGGCCCTCGAGGCGCTCGCGGATCTGCAACCCGGTGGTGCCGGCTTCGCCATCGATGAAGATCTTCGCGACCATCTGTGTCTCCCGCAGCTGAGGGGTGAATGCCGCGGAGATATAGGGGTTGCGATTGTGTTCCGCAAAGGCTTTGCTCCGGCACCATTCGATCGCGGA
>JBQCFF010000487.1:0-3654 GCA_051959485.1 Devosia sp.
GCCGAGGCTGCCGCTGCCGCCAAGGCCGCTGAGGAGAAGAAGGCGGCCGATGCCGCCGCTGCGGCGAAGGCCGCGGAGGAGCAGAAGGCCGCCGAGGCTGCAGCTGCTGCGAAGGCCGCAGAAGAGCAGAAGGCGGCTGAGGCTGCCGCTGCCGCCAAGGCTGCGGAAGAGAAGAAGGCGGCTGAGGCTGCTGCTGCCGCGAAGGCTGCGGAAGAACAGAAGGCTGCCGAGGCTGCGGCCAAGGCTGAGGAAGACAAGAAGGTCGCCGCAGCGAAGGCGCTGGCGGACGCCGCCAACGCCAAGGGCAAGGCGGACGCCGAGGCTGCCGTCGCGGATGCCGGAGCGGCGCTCAAGGCGGAGGCTGACGCGGCCGCGAAGGCGCAGGTCGAGGCCGCGAATGCGAAGGGCAAGTCCGACGCCGAAGCTGCCGTCGCCGACGCAGCGACCGCTGCCCAGGCCGAGGCCGAAGCGGCCGACAAGGCGGCCGAGACCGCGGCGGCTGCACCGGCCAACGTCGCCCCGGCCGAAACCAGCGCGGCATTCGCCAAGGGCGTGGCCGACGCCGAGGCGGCGGTTGCGGCCGCCAAGGAGGCCGCGGCGGCTCCCGCGACCGCCCCGGCTGCGCCTGCCGCACAGCCGAACGCCGAAGCCAAGGGCGCTGCCGACGCCGAAGCTGCCGTCGCCGATGCCGAAGCTGCGGCCCCCGCTGCCTCCGAGGCCGAGGCGAAGGGTGCGGCCGATGCCGCAGCCGCGGTGAGCGAGCCCAAGACCGCCGAGGCCGCCCCTGCCGCGCCGGCAACGGCAACGGCCGACTACAAGCCCGACACACGGCTGGCCGCCCGGTCCGACACTGGCGAGTACCCGTATCTCGGCATCTGGGCGCCGAGCGCGGAGGCGTGTGACACGGTGGACCGGCCGGGTGGCGACTTCACCGTCATCACCAAGGTCAGCCTGCGCCAGGGAACGGCGCTGACGCTGGTCGATGCGGTGACGCCCAAGGACGGCCGCGCCACCCTGGTGGCAGGGGACAAGACCTTCGCGATCATCCAGTCGGCACCCGACCGGATCAGCGTCAACGCCCGCGCGCTGGTGCGCTGCACGCTGCCGTAAGTCGGGGGAAGGGAGTTCGGAGGCCGCGGGGTAACGCCCGCGGCCTTTTGCTATGTCCGGCCGGCGGTGGCGGCGAACAGCGCGATGGCCGCGGCGTTGGAGACGTTCAGCGACTTGATCGGGCCCGGCATGTCGAGCCGCACCATCTCGTCGCAGAGCTCGCGCGTGCGCTGCCGGAGCCCCTTGCCTTCGGCGCCGAGCACGATGGCCATCGGCACGTCGTCGGTGCGCGGTTTCAGCGGGGCAGGGGCATCGGAATCGAAGCCGATCACGGTCAGCCCGCGTTCCTTCAGGCTCTGGATGGCGTCGCCGAGGTTGCGCACCTCGATCAGCGGCACCAGGTCCAGCGCGCCCGAGGCGGCCTTGGCCATCACGCCGGTCTCGCGCGGCGAGTGGCGGGCGGTGGTGATCACCGCATCGGCGCCGAACGCACAGGCGGTGCGGAGGATGGCGCCGACATTGTGCGGATCCGTCAGCTGGTCGAGCACCACCACCAGTCGCAGCGGCTCGACGTCCTTGAGCCCGAAGCGCGACACCGGCTCCACCTCGAGCGCCACGCCCTGGTGCACGGCGTCGGTGCCGAGCAGCCGGTCGAGTTCCTTCGGCGTCGTTTCGGTGGGCTTCATGCCCGCGAGGCTGGCGCCGCCCTCGGTGAGTCGCGCCAGCGCGTTGGGGGTCGCCAGCAGCGCCCGCTTCTCGCGCCGGGGATTGTCGAGCGCCGCCCGCACCGTGTGCAGGCCATACAGATAGACCGGTCCGGTATCGGGATCGTAGCGCGGCTTGGGCGGAAACTTGTTGCGGCTCATCGTGCACCGGGTAGCGGTTTTGCGCAGCGGCGGCAAGCGAGGTGGGGAGTTCGCCGCGCGGGGAACATTCGGTGTTGACAGTCCGGGCGGCGGTCAGCATAAACCGCACGCGCTTCGGACCGGGGTCTTCGCACTCCAGCCGGCGCCTGGCGCAAGCCAGCGGTTCCCCAGGGACCGGGAGAGTGTCCCGAGCGGCAAAGGGGGCGGACTGTAAATCCGCTGGCTAAGCCTTCGTAGGTTCGAGTCCTACCTCTCCCACCACCCTTCGCTCCCAGCGGGCTTCGGGTGGCTGGCCACCCGAATAGCGTCATGTCGAGACGAGTTCGGTGGAATCTTGGCGGGCCTGCCCGCCGCAGCTCCGAAAGGAGCGCAGGCGGGTGTAGCTCAATGGTAGAGCAGCAGCCTTCCAAGCTGAATACGAGGGTTCGATTCCCTTCACCCGCTCCAGTTTCCGCTAAGTCTGTAATCGATACGCCCAGGCGGCTGCTGCAGCCTTTCGCCGCCTATTGCGGCGCTGCCTCCGGGCCGAGGGTCCGGAGGAAGGCGGCGAGGGCGGCGAGTTCGTCGGGAGTCAGGCCGAGCTTCGTCAGTTCGGAGTGACCGACCGCCGCGGCGGGCGCCGTGTTGTAGTGCGCCAGCACCTCGTCGAGGGTCGCGAACTGGCCGGCATGCATGAAGGGCGCCCGCTGGGTCACGCCGCGCAGCGACGGCGTCTTGAAGGCGCCGCGCAGTTCCTCGCCGTCGGCCTTGATGAAGGCAAGCTCCATGCATTGCTCCGGGGCTGCGTCGCTGTAGGAGCCGAGGCAGTTGAACGGGTCCGCCTGCACCTTGGCAGTGGCCACCAGCCGGCCCTCATCGGTGGAGCCGGGGACGCCGAGATTGTGGAAGTCATTGTCGGTGAACAGCGGGCCGTTATGGCAGTCGAGGCACTTGCCCTTGCCGATGAACAGCCCGAGCCCGGCCACCTCCCGGTCGGAGAGGGCGTCGGACGATTCGCCCCGGCCGGCGGCGTCGGCGTAATCGTCGAAGCGGGTGCGCGCCGGCAGCAGCGTGCGTTCATAGGCGGCGATCGCCTTGCCGAGGTTGGCGAAGGCGCGATCGACCGGCTGCGCCTCCGGCCGGGCGCCGAACACGGCCTGGTATGCCGCGGCGTGATTCTCGGCGACCTGCTGGACGATCGCCGTGCGGTTGCTGCCGTGCTCGACCGGATTCTCGAGCGGACCCAGCGCCTGCGCCCACTGGCTGTCGGCCCGGCCATCCCAGAACATCCACGGACTGTAGGCAGTGCCGGCGATCGGCATGGTCCGGCGGTTGCCGGTGCCGACGCCATGCCCGACCGCCGTGCCGTCCTGGAACTGCGTGTCGGGGTCGTGGCAGGTGGCGCAGGCCACCTTGCCGTTGGCGCTGAGGCGGGTATCGAAGAACAGCGCCTCGCCGAGCTTCGCGGCGGCCGGATCGTCGGCGACCGCGTTCGAGGGGTCGGGCGGCAACGGGGGCAGGGCGCCGAGCGACAGCCCCGCGATCCGTCCCCGTTGCTCGGCGTTCCAGGAGCCGGTGTGGCCGCCGGCATCGACGACCTGCACCAGGGCGAAGACCCCGGCCAGCGCCGCGGCGCTGGCGATGACGACAGCCGCGCGCATGGTCAGAGCGCGATGTTGAAGGTGGCGGTGTCTTCGCCGGCGGCGCCGTCGACATGCACCTTCAGCTCCCACCAGCCGGGCATGTTGAAGCGCACGCC
>JBQCFF010000488.1:0-22054 GCA_051959485.1 Devosia sp.
CCCGACTATCGCGACATTGCCGCGAAGCTGAAGAACTGATCGGGCCCGGCATCCGATGATGCTCACCTGGTTCGCACGCGACGATACGCCGGTTCTGATGGGAGCCCGCGTTACCCTGCGCGCTCCTCGTCCGTCCGACTACACCGCGTGGCGCGACCTCCGCCGCCTGAGCCGCGACTTCCTCAAGCCGTTCGAACCGCGCTGGACGGAGTCGGACCTCAACCCCCGCGTCTTCGCTTCGCGCCTGAAGCGCGGCCGCGAGGAGGCGCGTGCCGGTACAGATTACGGCTTCTTCCTCTTCCTTCGGGCGGGTGGGGAAGAGGTGCTGGTTGGCGGCATCACGCTGTCCAACATCCGCCGCCGCGCCGCGCAGTTCGTCAATCTCGGCTACTGGATGGGCAAGCCTTATGCCGGCAAGGGACTGATGACCGAGGCGGTCGGCCTCGTCGTGCCGTTCTGTTTCGAAACGCTTGGCCTGCACCGCATCCACGCCGCCTTCCTCCCCGACAACATGGCATCCCGGCGCGTCCTTGAAAAAAACGGATTCCGGGAAGAGGGCTTCGCCGAACATTACCTCCAGATCGACGGCAAGTGGGCGGATCACGTCCTCTTCGGTCTCACCCGCGAACGCTACGAAGCAGGGCTCCGGCTCACCCGCCGGTAAAGCTTGTCGCCTCGTGGAAACACCGATACCAAGGTTCCCATCTCATGACTGCGGCAAGGCCATATCGAAGCTGATGCGTCACATCCTGTACCTCGCGATGTGTATTGCGTTCGTGTTGGCCGGGTCGTGGAGCGCCACCGCGTTCGACGTGATCACTGCTCCCGAGGACGTCAACGCCGTGAACCTCACTGGCGTCGTCGACATCGTCCCGGGAGAAGGGGGCAAGGTGCAGTTGAGCACCGCCCCTGGGGAAGACGGAATCATCCGCCGCATCGAGGTGCTGGCTTCGGTCGGCGGCACCAACCCCAACTGGGCCCTGTTCGCGCTCCGTAACGATTCCGACGTGCAGCTCGAGCGTCTGCTGGTCGCGCCGTTCTTCCGCCTGCCTGGCTCGGGCGTGTTCCGGCCCGACCTCGGGGCCGAGCGCATCAAGGTACTGACGCCGTCGGCCGGCCTCCGCCCCACCCGACTCACCGACCGCGAGGCCGACGTGTTCGAGGTGGTGCTCGACCCGGGCGCCACGGTCACCTTCGTGGCCGAGCTGTCGAACGGCTCGCTGCCCGAGCTGTACCTGTGGAAACCCGACGCCTACCGCGACTACGTGAACTCGTTCACGCTGTTCCGCGGCGTGGTGCTCGGCGTCGCCTCGCTGGCCGCCGTGTTCCTGACCATCATGTTCGTGGTGCGGGGCAGGGGGATCTTCCCGGCCACGGCCGCCTTCTCCTGGGCGGTGCTGACCTACCTGCTGGTCGATTTCGGCGTGCTGGGGCCCTTGCTCAACATCTCCAACGGCTCGGTCCAGCCACTGCGCGCCGCCGCCGAGGCGGGCATCGCGACGACGCTGTTCGGCTTCCTCTTCATCTACCTCAATCTCCACCGCTGGCATCTCAGGTTCATCCACCTGGCCCTCGCGCTGGTCGTGGTGTTTTTGGCGCTGTTCGGCTTCGCCTTCTTCCAGCCGGCGATCGCCTCGACCGTTGCCCGGCTGGTGCTGGCGCTGCTCGGCGTCACCGGCTTCTTCCTGATCCTGCTGCTGGCGCTGCGCGGCTACGACCGCGCCGTGCTGCTGGTTCCCACCTGGATCATCTACATCGCCTGGCTGTTCTACGCCTGGATGGTCGTCACCGGCCAGGTGTCCAACGACGTGGCGCAGCCCGCGGTGGCCGGCGGCCTCGTGCTCATCGTCATGCTGCTGGGCTTCACCTCGGTGCAGCACGCCTTCTCCGAGGGGCAGGTATCGATCGGCACGCTGAGCGAGGTCGAGCGCCGCGCGCTGGCGCTCACCGGCTCGGGCGACTTCGTCTATGACTGGAACATCGAGCGCGACCGGGTTTCTGTCTCCGACGAGCTTGGCACGCGGCTGGGCGAGCGCCGTGGGGCACTGCGCGGCTCGATCAAGCGCTGGCTCGACCGTGTCCACCCGGAGGACCGCGACCGCTTCCGCACCGCCTTCGACACGCTGGTGGAACTCCGCCGCGGCAAGGTAAGCGCCGACATCCGCCTCGCCGCGCACGATGGCAGCTACCGCACCTTCCGCATGCGGGTGAAGCCGGTGCTCGGCGGCGACGGCCAGGTCAACCGCATCGTCGGCACCCTGCAGGACGTGAACGAGGATCGCGCTTCCCGCGAGCGCCTGCTGCACGACGCCGTGCACGACAGCCTAACCGGCCTGCCCAACAAGCAGCTCTTCCTGGATCGCCTCGAGCGTGCCCTGGTCCGCGCCCGCCTGCCCAGCGGCACCAAGCCGGCGGTCTTCCTCATCGACATCGACCGCTTCAGCGAACTCGAGGAGCGCGTCGGGCACTCCGCCGCCGACTCGGTGCTGCTCGCCATCTCGCGTCGCGTTGCCCGCGTCATGCGACCGCTAGATACCGTGGCGCGGCTGGGCGGCGACCAGTTCGGCGTCATCCTCGCCTCCGAGCAGGCCGCCGGCAAGATTGCCGAGACCGCCGAACAGATCCGCAAGGCGCTGAAGTCGCCGTTCAACTTCGGCGAGCGCGACCTGAGCCTCACCGCCTCGATCGGCGTCACCATCTATGACGGCAACCCGGTTGGTGCGCCCGAGGTGCTGCGCGATGCCGAGCTTGCCATGTACTACGCCAAGCGGTTGGGGGGCGACCGCATAGAAGCCTTCCGCGCCTCGGCCCGCTCCATCGCCGCCTACTCCAAGGCGTCGGAGGAGGACCTCGACCGCGGCCTCCGTCATGGCGAACTGGCGGTGATGTTCCAGCCGATCATGGACATCCACTCGGGTACGATTGCCGGGGCGGAGGCCCTGATGCGCTGGAACCACCCGCAGCGCGGCGTCGTGCTGCCCGAAGAGTTCGTGCCCCTGGCCGAGCGCTCCGGCATGATCGACCGGCTCGGCCGGGTGGCCTTCGAACAGGCTGCCGGACAGGCCCGCGACTGGGCGAGCCAGCTGCCGCTGCCCGAGGACTTCTTCGTCTCGGTGAACCTCTCACCCACCCAGCTGGCGACCGAGAGCCTGCTCAACGACATGCGCGCGCTGGTCTCGGACCACCGCCAGATCGCCCGGCACCTGAAGTTAGAGATCACCGAGAGCCAGGTGATGAGCAACCCGGAGCACTCGGCCTACGTGCTGAGCGCCCTGCGCTCTCTGGGTCTTCGCCTCGCCCTCGACGATTTCGGCACCGGCCACTCCTCGCTGAGCTACCTGCACCGCTTCCCGTTCGACACCATCAAGATCCCCGCGCCGTTCGTGCAACTGAGCGACGACAGTGGCTTCGCCCACACGCAGGTGCCGATCATCCGCTCCATCGTCACGCTGGCGAACGAACTCGACCTGGCGGTGATCGCCGAGGGAGTCGAGACCATCGAGGAAGTGGAACGCCTGCAGCAGCTCAACTGCCAGTTCGCGCAGGGCTTTGCCTTCGGCGCGGCGATGACCGGGCAGGAGCTGGGCAAGCGGCTGTCGAGCCAGCTGACCGGGCGGTAGGCCTTACGGCCAGCGCAAGGGCAGGTCTGCTCAGCCGTGCCCGGCGGTCGCGCTCAATGTCGCCCGGGTGATCCCGAGGCGTGCCAGCGCCGCATCGTAGCGGGCCTCGATCGGTAGGCCGAACAGCAACTCGCGCGAAAACGGCACGGTCAGCCAGCCATTGGCCTGGATTTCCTGCTCCAGCTGGCCCGGGCTCCAGCCGCAATAGCCCAGCGCGAACAGGGCCTCGATCGGGGAGCTCTTGAACGCCATCGCCTTGAGGATGTCGAGCGTCGCGGTGAGGCAGATATCGTCGGTCACCTCGTAGGAGTTGCCGACCTTGAAATAGTCCGACGAGTGCAGCACGAAGCCGCGGCTCTTCTGCACCGGCCCGCCCCGCAGCACCTGCCGGTTCTTGACGTTGTCGGGGAGCTGGATCAGTTCGTCCTTGTCGCCCAGCTTCAGCTCCTCGAGGATGTCGGCGAAGCGCATGTCCTCGAGGCTCTGGTTCACCACCAGCCCCATGGCGCCCTCCTCGCCGTGCCCGACGAGGTAGACCACCGTTTCGTGGAAACGGTCGTCGCCCATGCCCGGCATGGCGACGAGAAACTGACCCCTCAGCGATTCCATGGCACACTCCCGGAGCGCGCGTCCAAAACACCGCGGCACGGTGCCCGTCCTCCGTCCGCCCGGCCACCCATACGGGTACCAAGCTTGAGCTTACCCCTTCGCCGACACTGCTGACTACCCATCACTTTGGGCTGAGCCGGCTTCCGCTCGGCCTCGGCGTGGGCTATCCCGCTGCCATGCGCTCACTGGCCCTTCTCGCCCTGACCCTGCTGACGTTTCCTGCCGCGGCTGCCGAGACCGCCTGGCAGGAGATCGCCCCGGGCGTTCGCCTGCGGATGATCTCTTCCGATGTGCTCGCGGCCGATCGTACGACCACCGTGGCGCTGCAACTCGACATGCCCCAGGGCACCAAGACCTATTGGCGGATCCCCGGGGAGAGCGGCATCGCGACCGAAATCGACACCGGCGGCTCCAGCGGCGTCGCCGGGCACGAGATTCTCTGGCCCTATCCGCGGATCGAAGTGGTCGGCGGCCTCACCGATTTCGTCTACCGCGGGCCCACCGTGCTGCCGGTCAGGCTGCAGCTCGACGGCGAGCGCGCCGATCTCCGGGCGTCCGTGGTGATGGGCATCTGCTCCGATGTCTGCGTCCCGGCGATGGCGAGCTTCACGCTGCCGCTCGATTTCGCGAAGCCGGATCGGGGGCAGGGCCTCCGCATCGCCCAGGCCGAGGCGTTGACGCCGCGGGCCTGGTCGGCGCCGCATCCCCCATTCGGCGCGGTGTCCTGGAACCCTGCCGCCGAGGCCATTTCCGTCGCCATGAGCGACCCGACCGTAGATCCGCTCACGCTCATCGCCGATGCGAGCAGCTCGGGCCAAGTCTTTGGCGCGCCCCAAAAAAGCCCGGATGGCTCGACAATCTTGCTGCCATTGCTCGGGGGAGCAGCCGAGACGGCAGTCGAGGGCAAGCCGATTAGCTTCACCTTCATGACCGACACGGGGCCATTTTCCCTGTCGACGACGGTTGTCGGCGGGTCGACGGCGGCTGCGCCCTGATCTATGGTTCGCGCCCTGACGGCGCGTTAACGAAACGATAACCAAAGGCGTAAAGACCGCATGATAGTGGCTGGCGACAAGATTCCCTCCGTCCCGATCAAGCTGGTCGACCCTGATGGCATTTCGGATACCACGTCCGATGCGGTGCTCGGCACCGGCACGGTGGTGTTCTTCGGCGTCCCCGGCGCCTTCACGCCCACCTGCGACACGTCGCACCTGCCTGGCTTCGTCTCCAACGCGCAGAAGTTCGCCAATCTCGGCGTCAGCCGGATCGTCTGCGGCGCGGTGAACGACCAGCACGTGGTGAAGGCCTGGGCCGAGCGTTCGGAGGCCCTGGGCAAGGTCGATTTCATCGCCGATGGCGAGGGGAAGCTGGCCGACGCGCTGGGCTTGTCCAAGCAGATTGCCGGCATGGGCAAGCGCTTTGCCCGCTTTGCCATGCTCATCGAGGATGGTGTAGTGCGCGAAATCTTCGTGCAGGATGTGGCTGGGGTGACCGTCAGCGGGGCGCCGGCGCTGCTGCTGGCGCTCGAGGCGCGACAGAATGTGAGTGCGTGAGGGTGATGATGGGGCATTTCGGTTTGGGCGTCCGGGCGTGGACGCTTCGTCTGGGCGCGCTGGCTGCTGCCGGGCTGCTGCTCTCTGCCTGCTCGATGGGCGACATGTTCGGCTCGGCCGGACCGTCGTCCACCTCCGCGATGCGGACCGCCAACCCGACGCCGCAGGAACTGAGTGCCGCCGCAACCGCGGCGCTGCCGGCGATTGCCACGGAGTGCCCGCCGATCAAGGTGCGCCCCGGCGGCGAGGCGCTGTTCTACTACGGCAAGGGCAAGGTGGGTGATCCGCATGCCCTGAACTACCAGGCGGTGCTCGACAAGCAGTCGCGCAACTGCGTCGCCTCGAACGGTCTGATCACGGTGAAAATGGGCGTGGTCGGCCGCGTGCTGATTGGCCCGGCCGGCAGCCAGGCCAAGGTCGACGTGCCGATCCGCTTCGCGGTCGAACGGGACGGCGTGCCGCTCTACTCCGAGAAGTACCAGATCCCCACCGCCATCGATCCTTCGACCCAGTCGGGTGAGTTCGTGAAGGTGGTCGAGAACGTCGCCATTCCCTATACGGGCGGCGAGAGCATCACCATCTGGGTCGGCTTCGACAGCTGAGGGGGCGGGTGGGTCCGGCCACCGCTTCGGCGAGGGCGGACCGCATCCCGATTGACTCCTCCCGAATTCCCAGCCTAACTCCCGTCGACTGCGGGAGAGTCCAGCCCTCGCTGGCGCCGAAGGAGCAACCGCCCCGGAAACTCTCAGGCCAACGGACCGCAGTCGACACTGAACTCTGGAAAGCAGGCGATTTCGCCTCACCGAAGGAGCAACTCGCCGGCGGCGCGTCGTCAGGAAAAGTAGCAGACTTTTCCACCTCGACGGCGCGACTACTCGGATTGCGGCGAGGAAATCTCTCAGGTTAGCGGACAGAGGGGGCACCGGCCGCGGGGAACACGCGTTCCTCGTGATCGTGCAACCAAACCCTCGGTGTCCCCCATGGCCGACGCGCCAGCCGAAGACCTGAAGCCCGTCCTCCTCAACGATCGGCACCTCGCGCTGGGCGGCCGCATGGTGCCGTTCTCCGGCTATTCGCTGCCGGTACAGTACCCGGCCGGCATCATCGCCGAGCACAAGTGGACCCGCGAGCATGCCGGCCTGTTCGACGTGTCGCACATGGGCCCGAGCTTCCTCGTGCTCGACGAGAAGTCGGGCGACGGCGAGGCCGACCATGCGGCTGTGGCGGCGCTGGTCGAGCCGCTGGTTTGCGGCGACATCCTCGGCCTGAAGCCCGGCCAGATCCGCTACACCCTGCTGCTCAACAACGAGGGCGGCGCCTATGACGACCTGATGATCGCCCGCCCCGCCGGGGAGGGCTGGGGCGGGGCGCTCTACATCGTGGTCAACGCCGGCACCAAGGAGGCCGATTTCCAGCGCCTCGCCGCCGCGTCGCTCGGCAAGGCGACGCTGAACCGGTCCGACCACGCCGCGCTCCTCGCGCTGCAGGGTCCCGAGGCGGCCGATGTCATCCGCGGGATCATCCCGGCCGCCGCCGATCTCGCCTTCATGCACTACGACTCGTTCGACTTCGAGGACACCAGGCTGGTGATCTCGCGCTCGGGCTACACGGGCGAAGACGGCTTCGAGCTGCTGGTCGACCCGAGCCACGCCGGGAAGCTCTGGGATCGCCTGCTCGCTGACGAGCGGGTGAAACCCGTAGGCCTGGGCGCCCGTGACAGCCTGCGGCTCGAGGCCGGGCTGCCGCTCTACGGCCACGACCTCGACGAGACGGTTTCGCCGGTGGAGGCAGGGCTCAACTTCGCCGTGGCGCGCCGTCGCCGCGAAGCCGCTGATTTCCCCGGCGCGACCCGCATCCTCGGCGAACTCGGCGGCGTGCTGGAGCGCGTCCGGGTCGGCCTGTTCGTCGAGGGCGCACCGGCCCGCGAGGGCGCCGCGATCCTCGATCAATACGGGGCCGAGATCGGCCGCGTTACCTCCGGCGGTTTCTCGCCCACGCTCAACCGCGCCATCGCGCTCGGCTTCGTGCCGCCCGGCAAGGCCGAGCCCGGCACCCGGCTGCAGGTGCTGGTGCGCGGCAAGCCGCAGCCGGCGGAAGTCGCCACCCTCCCATTCGTCCCCCATCGCTACGTCCGGAAACCCCGCGCATGACCAGGTACACCAAGGACCACGAATACATCACCGCCGACGGCACCGTCGGCATCACCCCCTACGCGCAGGAGCAGCTGGGCGACATCGTCTTTGTTGAGCTGCCGCGGGTCGGCCAGCAGCTGAAGGCCGGCGACGAGGCGGCGGTGGTCGAGTCGGTGAAGGCGGCCTCCGAAATCTATGCGCCGGCTTCCGGCACGGTGACCGCCGTCAACACCGCGCTCAGCGGCGAACCCGGCCTCATCAACTCGGCGCCGGAGACCGAGGGCTGGATCTTCAGGCTGGCGCTGGATGATGCCTCCGAGCTCGACGCGCTGATGGACGCCGCGGCCTACTCCGAGCTGACGAAGTAAGCGATGCGCTACCTTCCCCATTCCGAAGCCGAGCGGGCCGAGATGCTCGCGGTGATCGGCGCCGCCACCGCCGAGGACCTGTTCGCCCGCGTTCCCCCGCACGCCCTGCTGCGTGAGCCGGTGAACCTGCCGCGGCACGCGCCCGAGTTCCTGGTCGAGGCGCACATGCGCAAGCTGGCAGCCGAGAACCACGCGGCGGGCGACGGGCCGTTCTTCGTCGGCGCGGGCGCCTATCGCCACCACGTGCCGGCGACGGTCGATCACCTGATCCAGCGCTCGGAATGGCTGACGGCCTACACGCCGTACCAGCCAGAGGTGTCGCAGGGCACGCTGCAGATGCTGTTCGAGTTCCAGACCCAGGTGGCGCACCTGACCGGCATGGAGGTGGCGAACGCCTCGATGTATGACGGCTCGACCGCCACAGCCGAGGCCGTGCTGATGGCGCGGCGGCTGACCCGCCGCAATCGCATCGTGCTGTCGGGCGGCCTCCACCCGCACTACCGCGACGTGGTGCGCACCTATCTCGGCGACGGGCCCGACCTCGTCTGCCTCCCGGCCTCGCCGGAAGGGCAGGGCGATATCCTCAGCCGCATCGACGCCGAAACCGCCGCCATCGTCGTGCAGACCCCCGACTTCTACGGCCATCTGCGCGACCTCCGGGCCGCTGCCGATGCGGCCCATGCCGCCGGCGCGCTGCTGATCGTGGTGGTCACCGAAGTGGTGTCGCTGGGGCTGATCGAGGCGCCGGGCGCGCTGGGCGCCGATATCGTGGTCTGCGAGGGGCAATCCATCGGCAACGCGCTCAACTTCGGCGGCCCGTATGTCGGGCTGATGGCGACGCGCAAGGCGTTCGTGCGCCAGATGCCGGGGCGGCTCTGCGGCGAGACCGTCGATGCCGAAGGCCGGCGCGGCTTCGTGCTGACGCTGTCGACGCGCGAGCAGCACATCCGCCGCGAGAAGGCGACGAGCAATATCTGCACCAATTCCGGCCTCTGCGCGCTGGCCTTCTCCATCCACCTGTCGCTGCTGGGCGAGGCGGGGCTGAAACGGCTGGCCCGGCTCAACCATGCCAATGCGGTGAAGCTGGCGCGGATGCTCGGCACCGTGCCGGGCGTCGAACTGCTGAACCGGAGCTTCTTCAACGAGATGACGATCCGGCTGCCGGTCCCCGCCGGGCCGGTGGTGGAACTGCTGGCGCAGGCCGGCGTGCTGGCGGGCGTTCCCGTCAGCCGGCTCGAGCCGGGCAACCCCGCCTGCAGCAACCTGATCGTGCTGGCGGCGACCGAACTGACCACCGACACCGACATCGAGATGCTGGCCGACTGCCTGACGGCAGCCCTCGGGGAGGACCTGCAATGAGCATGAACACGCAAGGCCGCCCCACCAGCGTCGGCACGGCCGGCGATACTGCCGCAGGCTCCTCGCTGCTGCCCGACGAGCCGCTGCTGTTCGAGATCGGCGACACCGAGCATTCCGGCGTCGACCTGCCGGAGGTGGAGATCGACGGCTCGTTCCTCGGCGGCTTCGAGCGGCGGAGCGCCATCGACCTGGCCGGGCTGACCGAGCCGGAGGCGTTGCGCCACTATGTGCGGCTGAGCCGGCTCAACTACTCGATCGACAGCGGCATGTATCCGCTCGGCTCGTGCACGATGAAGCACAACCCCCGGCTCAACGAGAAGCTGGCGCGGCTGCCCGGCTTTGCCGACATCCACCCGCTGCAGCCGGTCTCGACCGTCTCGGGCGCGCTCAGGCTGATGAACGAGTTGGCGCATTGGCTGATGACGCTCACCAACACCGCCGCGGTGTGCCTGACGCCCAAGGCCGGCGCGCATGGCGAGATGGCCGGGATGATGGCGATCCGCGCTGCGCAGGAAGCGGCAGGGCAGGGGCACCGCAAGGTCGTGCTGGTGCCCGAGAGCGCCCACGGCACCAACCCGGCCACGGCGGCCTTCCTCGGCTACAGCGTGCGTTCGATCCCGGCGCGTGACGACGGCACCGTCGATGTCGAGGCGGTGCGGGCGGCCCTGTCGCCGGACGTTGCCGCCATCATGCTGACCAACCCCAATACCTGCGGGTTGTTCGAGCCGCAGGTGATCGAGATCGCCGCTGCCGTGCACGCGGCGGGCGCTTTCTTCTACTGCGACGGGGCGAACTTCAACGCCATCATGGGGGTGGTCCGGCCGGGCGACCTCGGCATCGACGCCATGCACATCAACCTGCACAAGACCTTCTCGACCCCGCATGGCGGCGGCGGTCCGGGCGCCGGGCCGGTGGTGCTGTCCGAGGCACTGGCGCCGTTCGCCCCGGTGCCGTTCGTCCGCAGGGGCGAAGGCCCGCTGACCCTGGTCGAACACGCCGAGGGCCAGCACCTCTGGCGGATTACCGCCTTCAACGGCCAGATGGGCATGTACGTGCGGGCGCTGACCTACATGTTGAGCCACGGCGGCGACGGGCTGGCGCAGGCGGCGAAGGACGCGGTGCTCAACGCCAACTACGTCAAGGCGCGGCTCGAGCATGCCTTCTCCGTGCCGTTCCCGGGGCAGCCGGCGATGCACGAGGCGCTGTTCGACGACAGCTTCCTCGAGGGTACTGGCGTGTCGACGCTCGATTTCGCCAAGGCGATGATCGACGAGGGCTTTCACCCGATGACCATGTACTTCCCGCTGGTGGTGCACGGCGCCATGCTGGTCGAGCCCACCGAGAGCGAGAGCAAGCAGACCCTCGACCGCTTCTGCGACGTCATGCTCGAACTCGCGGCGGACGCGCAGGCCGGCAACGCCACACGCTTCACCGCTGCGCCGACCCGCGCCCCGCGCCGGCGGCTCGACGAGACGCGCGCAGCGCGGTCGCCGGTGCTGAAATGGGAGCGGCCGGAGGCTTTGCCGCAGGCGGCGGAGTAGGGGCAGGGGCATCTTGGTCTCCACGGAGAGGGGGTGTGCCTGTACCGCCACCTCCACCAGCTTCGCTGGTCCCCCTCCCCGCTTTGCGGGGGAGGATCCGGGCGAGGTTGGGGCGAGCGGAAGCCCCCGCCGGCCTTGTGCCTCGGGTTGGTGAACAGTGGGCGGGACCGGCGAGGCTGGTGCCTCGACGCGGGTAGTCCGCAATGAAAGCGAGACAAGAGCCTCGCCGGTCACCGAGGTGGAGTTAGACGGGGGTGCCAAGGGAACGGTCGGCGGCTCCTCCCGGTAGTCCGCCCTGAGAAGGAACGGAACTCGGCCTCAGCCAACCGCCGGTTGCTCGGCACCGCGGCCCGCCAGGGGACGACTCCCCTGGCCCTCGATATCCCCCGCCGTTCGTTCGTCGCGAGCGCCCGCCCTGCAGGAGACGAGGTATCTTCGCACAGGTTGGAGGCGCGGGGATAAGTCGGTAAGTGATTGGACGCTTTGCAGTTGTACACTGTCATCCCGGCGCAGGCCGGGATCCAGCCTGAGGGGATAGCCGGGCGGTCACCGGGGTGGAGAGCGGTCAGGATGGGCCCCGGCCTGCGCCGGGGTGACAGGGGGTGTGGGTTGGGAGTGCCTTGAGTTGGCGGTGCGGGGGGAGGGCTTCAGTTTGTTGCTCCCCCGTTCCGCCCTGCCGGGCACCTTCCCCCGCAGGCGGGAGAAGGTTGGCGCGTGGCCAGCGCGGTGGAGGGCAGGAATCCTCTCCCGCTTGCGGGGGAGGGGGACCGCCGGAGGCGGTGGAGGGGGGTGCAGCGGGCGCTGGGGCGAGGCGTACCCCCACCCGAGCTTTGCCAGGCGGCGGAGCCGCCAAGCGCCGCTACCCTCCCCACAAGGGGGAGGGAAGGGGTGGGGCTGCGGGCTTGAAAACGAAAAGGCGGGCACTGGGCCCGCCTGTTGCGTTTCGCTGCTGCTGAACCTCAGTTCAGGCGGGCGGCCACGTCCTTGATCGACTGTTCGACCAAGGCGTCGCCCTTGGTTGCCATCTGCCGGGTGAGGACCACGCGGGCCGCTTCGACGGCGAGGTCGGCGGAGCGGGCGCGGACTTCGGCGACGGCGTGGGCCTCGGCCTGGGCGATCTTGTCGTTCACCGACTTCTCGCGGCGGGCGACCATGGCCTCGAGCGAGTCCTTGGCCTCGGCGGTCAGCCGGAACGCCTCTTCACGAGCGGCGTCGACGATCGACTGCGCTTCCTTCTCCGCCTCTTCGCGGCGACGGGCGTAGTCGTCGAGCAGCGCCTTGGCTTCCTTGCGCAGCTGTTCGGCCTCGGCGAGGTCGACTTCGATCTTCCTGATCCGGTCGTCCAGCGTCTTGGCGATCATCTTGTGCACGCCAAAATACAGCACGATGCCGATGAAGATGACCAGCCCGATGGTGGCCCAGATGGTGGCGCCGGTGGTGGCGTCGAAACCGAAACTCCACATGGCGCTTAACCCTTCTGCACGGCCGCGACGGCGTCGCGGGTTTCTTCGGCGGTGGCGCCGCCGGCGATCTTGGCGACGAGGGCCTGCGCCGTGTCGGCCGCGATGTCGTCGACATTGGCGAGCGCCGCCGCCTTGGTCGCGGCGATGCGCGACTCGGCCTCGGTGATGCGCTGGTTGAGGCCGGCCTCGACATCCGCGCGGCGGTTGTCGATGTCGGCCCGGATCGAAGTGCGCGTCTCCTCGGCGATGGCCTGAGCATTCTTGCGGGCTTCGGCCAGCGCGGCCTCGTACGCAGCCGCGGCCTTCTCGGTCTCCTTGCGGAGCCGTTCGGCCTCGGCCAGGTCACCCTCGATGCGGGTGCGCCGCGTCTCGATGATCGAGCCGATCCGCGGCAGCGCCACGCGGCTCATCAAGAGGTAGAGCGCCGCGAAGGTGATCGCCAGCCACAGCAGCTGGCCGCCAAAGGTCGTTCCGTCGAACGGCGGAAAGACTTCCGCATGCGCCTCGGTGGAAGCGTGCGTCTCGGTGCCGGCAGGCTCGCCGGTGTCGACCGCATGCCCCTCGGCGGCAGGAGCGACGACTTCGCCTTCCTGCAGCGAGTCCGCCTGCGCCACGATGATGATGTCCTGGGTCAAACCCGCCATCTCAGAACCCTTTACGGCCGATTGAGCTCCGGATCAGCTGACCCGGAGCCGAGCTCGTGACGGCCGGACGGCCGCCCTGACGCGAAATCAGACTGCGAACAGCAGCAGCAGCGCGATCAGGAACGAGAAGATGCCGAGAGCTTCGGTCACGGCGAAACCGAAGATCAGGTTACCGAACTGGCCCTGGGCAGCGGCCGGGTTGCGCAGGGCGCCCGACAGGAAGCTGCCGAAGATGTTGCCCACGCCGATGGCGGCGCCGGCCATACCGACCGCGGCGATACCCGCACCAATGAGCTTTGCGGCTTCAGCGTCCATAACTCTCTCCTTTGAGAACTGTTGTGGCGAACCTACTGCGGCCGCCGATTGGGGTTGGAACGTCAATGCCCCGGATGGATGGCATCGTTCAGGTACATCGAGGTGAGCACTGCGAAGACATAGGCCTGCAGGGCCGCCACGAGGAATTCGAGCGCCGTGATCGCCACCGTCATGATCAGCGGCAGCAGCGCGCCGAGCCAGCCGAGGAAGCCGAGGCCGCCAAGGGTGACGATGAAGCCCGCGAACACCTTGAGGGTGATGTGGCCGGCGAGGATGTTGGCGAAAAGACGAACGCTGAGCGAAATCGGGCGCGACAGGAACGAGACGATCTCGATCGGCACCACGATGGGCAGCACATAGCCCGGCACGCCCGAGGGCACGAAGAGCTTGAAGAACCGGAGGCCGTTCTTCCAGAACCCGTAGACGAGCACCACGGTGATCACCAGCATGGCGAGCGCGAAGGTGACGATGATGTGGCTGGTCACCGTGAAGAAGAACGGGATCATGCCGAACATGTTGGCGACCAGCACGAACATGAACAGCGAGAACACGAAGGGGAAGAACTTCATGCCGGCGGTACCGGCGGTACTGGTGACCATGTTGGCCACGAACTCGTAGAGCATCTCGGACACGAGCTGCACGCGGTTGGGCACCAGCGCGCGCTTCTGCGTCGAGAGGATCAGGTAAAGCCCGATCACCCCCACCGTCAGCACCATGAACAGCGCCGCATTGGTGAAGGAGAAGCCGCCCCCGAGCGGTACGATGTCGGTGATGAGGAACTGGTGGATCGGGTCGACTTTGTTCGGATCGGCCAACTTGTGTTCCTTCAGGCTCTAAGCCTTCACTCGTCTTCTTCGTCGTCCGGCACGCGCATGTCGGCCGTCGGCGGCGGAGCCGCCTTGTTCATTTCGCCCGCGGTGCGCACCACATTGAGCACGCCGGCAGCGAACCCGAGGAGCAGCAGCACCAGCAGCAGCCACGGCGTGGTGTGCAACCACAAATCCAGCAGCCAGCCGATGCCCGCACCTACCAGTATCGCCGCGACGAACTCGGATGCGAGCCGGAAACCCCGGCTCCACCCACTCATGTCCTTCGCGCCGGCCTGGTTGGCCTGTTGCGCAACCCGCCTCTCGCCCTGCGCCCGAGCGATACGGGACGCCAGATCCGAGGTCAGGGGCGTGGTGTCGCCAGAGCTCTGGGGACGTTTCGGCTTCTGCGGTTCAGTCATCCGCTCCTACCTTGCGCCTCCGGGCTGAAAAACCAGCAGCCAAGCCCCTGAAAGTCGCGGGCAACATAGTGGTCGCCCCCAGTGGTGTCAAGCGCGTGAACGAAAGCTTAACTCGTTGATATTTCAACGGTTTGTGCCTCGCGGAGTGGGTGTGACATTGAGTCAGGGGCGACTCCGGCCTCCCGGATTGCGGCGGCTTGTGGGCGGGGGTGACGAAGGAGTCGCGACGACGACCCCTCACTCCGCCGCCACCACCTGCTGCGCCGTGCTGAGGTCCACCGAAACGAGCTGGCTGACACCGCGCTCCATCATGGTGACGCCGAACAGGCGGTCGACGCGGCTCATGGTGATGGGGTTGTGGGTAATGACGAGGAAGCGCGTCTCGGTGCGCTGCCGCATGGTGTCGAGCAGGTTGCAGAAGCGCTCGACATTGGCGTCGTCGAGCGGCGCATCGACCTCGTCGAGCACGCAGATCGGCGCCGGATTGGTGAGGAACACCGCGAAGATCAGCGACATGGCGGTGAGCGCCTGCTCGCCGCCCGAAAGCAGCGTCATGGTCGAGGGCTTCTTGCCGGGCGGGCGGGCGATGATCTCGAGCCCGGCCTGCAGCGGATCGTCGCTCTCGATGAACTGCAGCTCCGCCGTGCCGCCGCCGAACAGCGAGGTGAAGAGCTGCTGGAAATGCGCGTTCACCTTCTCGAACGCCTCGTTGAGGCGCTGCCTGCCCTCGCGGTTCAGCGACTGGATGCCGGCGCGCAGCTTGGCGATGGCGGCGATGAGGTCGTCGCGGTCGGTGACCATCGCGTCGAGCTTCGCCTGCACCTCCTCGGCTTCCTTCTCGGCTCCGAGGTTGACGCCGCCGAGCCGCTCGCGCTCCGCCTTCAGCCGATCGACCTGCGACTCGACCTGCGCCTCCTGCGGCAGCGCCTGTTCGGGCTTCAGGCCGGCCGCCGCCAGCGTCTGGCTCGCCGCGATGTTCAGCGTCTCCTCGACCTGCCGCTCGATCTGGTGCCGCTGCGCGACGAGCCCCTTGATCCGCTCCTCGACGCGCGCGAGCTCGGCGCGGAGGCCGGCGAGCGCGTCATGGGCGAGGCGCTGGGCCCGGTCCGCCTCGCGGTGCCGGTTGTCGCCGGCGGCGAGCGCATCGGCCGCGGCCTGATGCTCCTTCTTCGCGATGGCGATCAGGCTGTCGAGCCTGGCGCGGCGCTCGCCGAAGCCTTCCGGCGAGGCGTCGAGGGCGGCGAGCTGCGCCGAGACCTCCTTCGCTCGCGCCTCGAGCGTGGCGAGCTGGCCGGCAGCGCCCTCGCGGCGGCGCTGCCAGGCGGCGACATCCTGCGCGATCTGGCTGATGCGGGCGGTGCGCGCCCGGGCGGCGGTCTCGAGGCTGCCGAGCTGCTGCCGGGCCTGGTCGGCCTTGTCGCGAAGCTCGGCGAGGGCCGACTGCCGCGCGGCGGCGAGGGCGGCGGCCGCGGTTTCGTCGGCGAGTTCCGCCAGCGCCTGCTGGGCCGCCGCAACGGCGGCGACCGCCTCGGCCCGGGTGGCTTCGAGGCGGGTGCGGGTTTCGGCCAAGGCCGCCGCCTTGGCGGTGAGCTCGCCGAGCGCCTTCTGCGCCTGGTCGAGGGCAGCCTGGGCGGTGGCGATCTCGCGCTGCGCATTCCGCCAGGCGTCGCGCTTCTGCCGCTCGTCGCCGCGGGCCGTCGTGAGGGTCTCGGCCAACGCCTGTGCATCGGCGCGGCGGGCGTTGCGGCGGGTGCGCGCCTCGGCCAGTTCCGCGTCGAGCTCGGCGAGGCGGTTGCGCTGGCGCAGCTTTTCGGCGGCGGCGGTGGGGGCATCGGGGGCGGCGACGAAGCCGTCCCAGCGCCACAACCCGCCGGCCTTGCCGACGAGGCGCTGGCCGGGCCGGAGCAGCGGCGCGAGGCGGGGCGCGTCGGCGGGGTCGACCAGCCCGACCTGGTCGAGCCGGCGGGCGAGCAGCGGGCTGCCGGTGACGAAGCTGGAGAGCGGCACCGCGCCATCCGGCAGCGGCGGGTCGTCCGCGGCGGCGGCGCCGGACCAGTGCAGTGGCGCCCGCGCGTCGCTCGAGGCATCGAGGTCGTCGCCCAGCGCGGCGCCGAGCGCCGTTTCGTATCCCGGCGACACCTTCAGCGCATCGACGATGGCCGGCCACTTGCCGGTGCCGGCGGCGTTGACGATGCGGCCCAGCGTCTGCGCCTCGGCTTCCAGCCGGTTCAGCGCCGCCTCGATCTGCTGCAGCTCGGGGCGAACGGCATCGGCAGCGGCCTGCGCGGTGCTGGCCGCGGCCTCGGCGGCGATGGCGTGCGTTTCCGCCGCGAGGGCCTTCTGCTGCGCGGCGGCGAGGGCCTCGGTGCGCTGCTGCAGCACGGCATCGGAGGCGAGCGTGCGGGCGACCGCCTCGGCCTCGCGCCCCATCTCGGCGACCTGGGTTTCGAGCCGCTGCGCGCGGGTGCGGGCGTCGGCCAGCGTGCGTTCGGCGGCGCCGCGGCGGGCCCGCAGCTGCGCCAGCGCATCGGCTGCGGCGCGGGCCGCGGCCTCGGCCTCCGCGACGCGGGACTGGGCTGCCGTTGCCGCCGCCTTCGCCGCCTCGAAGGCCTGCGCCTCGCAGGCCGCCTCGGCCTCGAGCCGGGCCTTTTCGTCGACGGCGGATTTCAGCGTTTCGTCGCTCTCGGCGACGAGGGCGCGTTCGCGCACCCCGTCCTGCTCGATCTGCCGCAGCCGCTCGGCGAGCTCGCTGCGTCGCGCCTCGGCGCGCGACTTCTCCGCCTCGAGCTGCTCGGCGAGGATGGTGTAGCGCTGCAGCACCGCGCCGGCCTTGGCCTCCTCCTCGCGCAGCGGCCCCAGCGCCTGTTCGGCGAGGAACACCACCTTCTGCGCTTCGAGCTCGAGGTGCTGGGCGTCGGCCAGCTCGCGGATCAGCTTTGCCTGCGCGGCCTCGGCCTCCTTCTCGGCGAAGCGGGCGGCGACCCAGCGGATGTGGAACAGCGTCGCCTCGGCGCGCCGGATGTCGCCGCTGAGCGAGCGGTAGCGCACCGCGAGGCGGGCCTGCCGCTTCAGTGTCTCGAGCTGCTGCTCCACCTGCCCGATGATGTCGTCGACGCGCTCGAGGTTCCCCTCGGCGCCCTTGAGCCGCAGCTCCGCCTCGTGCCGCCGCGAGTGCAGCCCGGAGATGCCGGCCGCCTCTTCGAGCAATGCGCGGCGCTGCACCGGCTTGGCCGCGATCAGCTCGCCGATCTGGCCCTGGCGGACGAGGGCAGGGGAGTGCGCCCCGGTCGAGGCATCGGCGAACAGCAGCTGCACGTCGCGGGCGCGGACTTCCTTGCCGTTGACGCGATAGACCGAGCCGGCCTCGCGCTCGATGCGGCGCGTCACTTCCAGCACGTCGGCGGTGTTGAGCGGCGCCGGCGCGGTGCGGTCGGAATTGTCGAGGACGAGGGTGACTTCGGCGGTGTTGCGGCCGGGGCGCGATCCCGAGCCGGAGAAGATCACGTCGTCCATGCCCGAGGCGCGCATCGCCTTGTACGAGCTTTCGCCCATCACCCAGCGCAGCGCTTCGACGAGGTTGGACTTGCCGCAGCCGTTCGGCCCGACGACACCCGAGAGACCCGGCTCGAGCCAGAGTTCGGTCGGGTCGCAGAAGGATTTGAAACCGGTGAGCTTGAGGCGCGTGAACTTCATCACGCGCCCCGGAGCGGAGTGCGCTTAGGCGGCGAGCAGCGGATCGATCTCGGCCTTGAACGCTTCAAGCGAAATTTCCCCACTCAGCATCTTGCCGTTGACGTAGAAGGTCGGCGTGCCCTGGAGCTTGAACTCGTCGATCGCCTGCTTCTTCATCGCTTCCAGCCCATTGAACAGGTCCTGATTCGTCAAGGCGGCGTCGTAGGTTTCCTTGGTGAAACCGAGCTGCTGGGCGATCGCGAACATCGCGTCGGCCGGCTTGTTCGAGGTTACCCACTGGTCCTGCGTCTTGAAGAAGGTGTCGACCACCTCGTGGTACTTCGCCTCGCCGGCGGCCTCGGCCAGCATGAACACCACCGAGTCGAGGATGTTGCGGCTGAACGGTCGCGGGATGAACTGGATCTTGTTGGTGTCGATGTATTCCGCCTTCAGCTGCGGGAACACGTTGTCGAGGAAGGACTTGCAGTGCGGGCAGGTGGGCGACAGGTACTCGATCACCGTCACCTTCGCTTCCTTGTTGCCGAGCGGATGGTCGGGCACCCCACCGGCGGGCTGCATGAGCTTGGCCGCGTCGAACTGCTGCGCCAGCGCGGCGCTCGAGCCGAACACGAAGGAGAGGCCGGTGCCTGCGGCAGCCGCAAGGACGGCAGCGCCCGACCCGATGAGGATGTTACGACGATTGGCCACGCTTCTCTCCGTTCTTGGTTGGCTGCCTATATCGTGCCGAGCTTAGGGGCGGCAAGTTCAACCGGCGATGAACGGCCCCCGGCGGCGATGAACTGTTCGCGAGAACCTGAAAGAACCGGCCGGACGGCCCCTCCCCAGCCCTCCCCTTGAAGGGGAGGGTGTGGCGTCGTGGAACGCTCCCGCGTCAGCGCGCCTTCTTGCGGGCCATGGCCAGTCCGAGTTCGCGGAGCGCGTCGCGGACGCCGGCGTCGTCCACGCGGTCGACGGTGCGGGCGATGCGGGCGCGGGTGACGTCGGGGACCGCCGGGGCGGTCTGGGGCTGGTCGGCGGGCGCTTCGAACGGCGCGGCGCTGAGCCGCACCGAGCCGACGAGGAAATAGCCGAAATAGCGGTTCACGGCGCCGGCGACGCGCTCTCCCTCGTACGCCAGCGCCAGGGCGTGGCCGGGGTGGCAGCGCAGGTGCAGCACCGCGCCCTCGGCGCCCTTCTCGCCGCGCGGCCAGGTCAGCTTGTCGGGCTTCGCCATCCGGTCGTAAGGGGCGGGCGCCATGACCTGCCAGTGCGCGATCAGGTCGCGGCTGGCGAAGCCGCGCCGCTTCAGGGCCGGGTCGAGCGCCTTGCCCAGCGCCTCGGTGAGCCCGACGGCGCGGTTGAGGCGCCGCGGTTCCTTCTCCTGTTTCTTCGCCGCCACTGGTAACAACTTCTCCGCGCCGCTTGCGCCTGCCGCGCCGCCGCGCCATCTGGTCGGCCGATCATGCCAAACCCGAACGCGAATCTGAAGCCGCTCGATGCCGAGGCGGTGCTCGGCTGGTACGACCGCCATGCGCGGGCCTTGCCGTGGCGGGTCTCGCCCGCCGACCGGGCCCGCGGCGTGCCGCCCGATCCGTACCGCGTGTGGCTGAGCGAGGTGATGCTGCAGCAGACCACCGTGGCGGCGGTCGGTCGCTACTACGCGCGGTTCACCTCGCAGTGGCCGACCCTCGCGGACCTGGCGGCGGCGCCGCTCGAGGCGGTGCTCGTCGAATGGGCCGGGCTCGGCTACTACGCCCGCGCCCGCAACCTGCATGCCTGCGCCGTGGCGGTGGTGGAGCGGTTCGGCGGAGTGTTCCCCGCGAGTTCGGCGGAACTGCTGACGCTGCCCGGGGTCGGGCCGTACACCGCAGCGGCGATCGCGGCGATCACCGCCGACGAGCGGATCGCCGTGGTGGACGGCAACGTCGACCGGGTGCTCGCCCGCTACCTCGCGCTCGACGTGCCGGTGCGCGACGAGAAGGACCTGATCCGTTCGACCGTGCAGGCCTCGGTGCCGGCGCGGGCCGGCGATTTCGCCCAGGCGCTGATGGATTTGGGCGCGACGATCTGCGCGCCGCACCAGGCGAGCTGCCTGCTCTGCCCGCTGGAGCAGGGCTGTGCCGGTGCGCGGCTCGAGCCGCTGCACTATCCGGTGAAGCCGGAGAAGGCGGAGCGGCCGACCCGCCATGGCCACGCCTTCGTGATGCGCGATGCCGATGGCGACGTGTACCTGCAGACGCGCGGCGAGAAGGGGCTGCTGGCGAAGATGACCGAGACGCCGGTCTCCGACTGGACGCCGGGTCGCGAGGCGGTCGTGCATCCGGTCGCCGCGGCCTGGCGGCACGCCGGGCAGGTGGTGCACGTCTTCACCCACTTCCGGCTCGAACTCGACGTCTGGACCGCCACCGTGCCCGACCCCTTGCTGCTCGGCGACGGCTGGTGGACCGACCCGCGCGAGCTTCACAACGAGGCGCTGCCGAGCGTGTTCCGCAAGGTGCTGGCGGTGGCCGGGGTGGAGTGAGGGGAGCACGATGACGAGGCTGCTTCCTCGCTACCCCCGCCTCCTCCCCCTTGGCGGGGGAGGATAGCGGAGCTTGCGAGCGCAGCGAGTTAGCGTAGCTGAGGAGAGGGGGTGTTGCGCCCTGCCGTGAGACGACCCCCTCTCTTGCGATTTCTAAGGCTTAGCAAACGCTAAGCCCAAGAAATCGCTTTCTCCCCCGCCCGGGGGGAGAAGGCGCGCGTTGCCCCCGCCTGCCGGACTTTCACCGCCGGCACCAGAGTTAAGAGCGCTCGGGATGGGCCACGGCCTGCGCCGGGTGACCTCAAGGTTGGGGCAGGAATAGTGGTCACCATCATCGGCCTGCAAGAGAACCGCCGGCACCCGAGGTGGATGCCGGCGGCGAGGGCAGCCTGTGATTGGAGGTCACGTCAGGCTGAAAGCTGTTCCATCTGCGCGCGGACCTGGGCGCGGTAGAGGTCGATCGGGGCGAGCTTGCCGGCTTGCCTGGCGTGCCAGAAGGTCCAGCCGTTGCAGGCCTCGGCTCCCTGCACCAGGGCGCCGACCCGGTGGATCGAGCCCATGTGCTGGCCCGAGATCAGCGAGCCATCGGCCCGCACCAGTGCGCTCCAGCGCTGCCGCTCGTCAAAGAGCTCGGTGCCCGGGGAGATCAGCCCCATTTCGACCAGCGAGCCGAACGCCACCCGTGGCGCGGCGCGCTTCGGCACGGCGGTCTGCACCACCTGCGGGCCCAGCGGCCTGATCCCGGCGATGCGCTTCAGCGCGCCCGCCACGTAGGTGTCCTCGCGCTCGATGCCGATGAAGTGCCGGCCGAGCTTCCGGGCGACGGCGCCGGTGGTGCCGGTGCCGAAGAACGGATCGAGCACCACGTCGCCGGGCTTCGTCGTCGCCGAGAGCACGCGGTAGAGCAGGGCCTCGGGCTTCTGCGTCGGGTGCAGCTTCTCGTCGTCGTCGCCCTTCAGGCGCTCGGCGCCGGTGCAGATCGGGAACAGCCAGTCCGAGCGCATCTGCACGTCGTCATTGGCGAGCTTC
>JBQCFF010000489.1:0-2488 GCA_051959485.1 Devosia sp.
CGCTTGTAGATCGAGAACAGCGCCCGCTCGCGCAGGAAGTCGATGGCGTAGTCACGCCAGTCGCCGCTGACGACCTTGCGGCCGTAGACATTGAGGATGGTGCTCAGTTCCTTGCGGTCGAAGGTGACCGAGGCGATGAACCGGGTCGGCGGTGTCGGGGCGGGACTCGCGATCGGCGCGAAATCGATCAGGCGCCCCGACCTCAGCTGCTCTGGTTCGTCCACCATTCTGCCTCCGACACGCTATTGTCATGTTGGCCTTGATCCGGCGGCTTGTCCAGCCACCGGGGGGATGTGATCCAGAATCCCCAATTTGGACACATTGCCTCCCTTATCGCGCCCGAATGGCCCGGCAGCATCCAGACATTGCCTCCAGTGGCTGGCATCCGGGCTGACCGAGCCCCCAAACCATGATGCCCGGGTGCCAGCCGCCTTTATGCAACAGTCATTTCTCGCCCGTTGGCCATGCCGACGGGCTTTTTGTTTGGGCTGACAGCCACCTGGACAGACGGGCCGGCGCCTGGCCGCCCCCTCCGCCATGCTTTGCATGGTCCCCCTCGCCCGCTGCGCGGTGGAGGATCCGGAGGTCAGCGGGTGAAGCTGGCGGCGCCGAGGATGGGGCCGGGCAGGCCGTCCTTGTCCTGCTGCACCAGGATGGCGGCACCGTCGGCCCCGCCGGTGAGCACGTCATCGAGCGGCAGGCTCAGGCTGGCGCCCTTGCCGGCGTCCCACAGGCCCAGCACCTGCCGGCCGGTGACGATGTGGGTATAGGCGATCGTCTTGCCCTCGTTCTCGCCGCGGTCGATTTCCACCTCGGCGCGATCGCGGAAGGTGACGAGCCACACCACGGCGGCGGCATTGTCGTTGCCGGCGGCGATGTCGATGTCGAGCGTGTCGCCGCCGGCCTCGGTGAGCTTAACCTCGAGCGGCAGGGCGGCGGTGGCGAGGGCCGCATCGACCTTGTCGCGCTTGCTGCCGACGACGCCGGACTCGCCGTTGACCACCAGCTGCGGCGTGAAGATGCGCGACGAGCCCCAGGCGGCGGCGTAGTCGCGCTGGCGCTTGGAGTTCTCCTTGGCGCCGAACGTGTCCTGCCAGCCGATATAGTCCCAGTAGTCGACATGGTAGGCGAGCGTCACCACGTCGGGCCGGTTGCCCATCTCGTCGAGCAGCGCATCGGCCTGCGGGCAGGAGGCGCAGCCCTGCGAGGTGAAGAGCTCGAGCACGGCCTTCGGCCCCTGCCGCAGCTCGCCTGCCGAAGCAGGCAAGCCAAGGGCGAGCAGCGCTACGGCGCAGGAAATCGGACGGAACAGCATGGCGTCGGTTGTAGGGAGCCCCCGCTTGGCGCGCGAGTCAAATCGGCGCGACTTCAGGTAATGCCGCCGGGCGCGGGCCGGTGGCCGCTACGGCTCACGAGATGGCGGCGATGTAGCGGTCGGCCGAAGCGCGGACGCGCTGCCTCGCATCGGCGGTCATCACCCGGTCCCACCAGGCCGAGTAGATGCGGTCGTAGGGCAGATCGGCCACCGTCGCCACGATGCGCTCGACCTCGCGGGCGGGCAGCGGGATCAGGTTGGGGTACGAGTACATGAAGCTGACCCAGCGCGTGTCGGGCACCACCATGATGGTGTCGCCGGTCATCAGCACGCCCTTGCCGTCGAGCCCCGGCCAGTGGAGCGCGGCGCTGCCGGGGTAGTGGCCGCCGGCGCGGGTGACGGTGATCCCCTGCCCCAGCTCGAGCCGCTCCTCGCTGAAGAAGCGGATGTTGGCCGAGGGGCGCATCACGTAGGGCCGGTTGGCCTCGTGCAGGTGGATGGGGACCCCGCCGAACGCCTCGGACCAGTCGACCATCGAGGAATAGAAGTGCGGGTGCGAGATGGCGATGGCGCGCAGCCCGCCCTGCGCCTTGATGTGCGCGACCGCCGCGTCGGTGACCAGCGGCGTGCAGTCCCACAGGATGCCGCCGCCCGGCTGCGGCATGAACAGCGCCCGCTGCCCGATGGCGATCTGCGGCGTGGCGCCGATGCCCCACAGGCCGGGCTCGAGCGCGCGGATGTCGTTCTGGTGCGTTCCCTGCAGCTCGGAGAGCGTCGTCCAGCCCTGGACCCGGGCGTTCACGCACTGCCGCTCGTCGGCGCAGATGGCGCAGTGCGCGGGCGGCGCGTCGGAGGGGGCATAGCCGACGCCGCAGGTGGTGCAGATGTAGGATGGCATGAGGACTCCCGGGGGGTGGTGGTGCTGCCGGTGCCATCAGTGGCACAGCGTGACGCCGGAGGCGAGGGCGACAGCGATCGTGCCGGCGGGTGGCGCGCGTTGCTCCCCCCTCCACCGGCTTCGCCGGTCCCCCTCCCCCGCAAGCGGGAGAGGATGGCGCGTGGCATCGCCGTGCAGGGCGGGTTGGAACCACCCCCTCTCTTGCGAAAACCAAGGACTTGGCTGCGCCAAGCCCGGGTTTTCGCTTTCTCCCCCCCCAAGGGGGAGAGGGCGCG
>JBQCFF010000490.1:0-9213 GCA_051959485.1 Devosia sp.
GACTGTCCAATCTAACATATCAGTGACATATTAATGGCTGGGACCGGGGAAGGCAACAGCGGAAAGCGCGGAAATCGCCGGAAACATGACAGGCGGTTCCGGCGACGGATTCAGCTGACGTTTGGAGTTCGTCGGGTGAATTGAGGTTCAGGCAGGAGCGCACACGGCGGCACCCTCGGGCATGCCCGAAGTGAACGAGGCCGCTCGCGACGGCCTTGGTGGCGGAGTTTGAAGATGCTCAGCGCAAGGACGATCATGCCCGGTAATAAAAGCGCCGCGAACGATCAGCCAGCCAATGGGCGTTCGCTTACGGCATCGCGTCGCGGTTTGCGGGCAGCAATGGGCCTGATGACCGGCACATCAAAGATTTGCGGCGTCTGGTGTTGAGGCCGCGGACGGGGCGGCACGGCATCAGGAGATTGGCAGCCACTTCTTCAAGCGCAGCAGTGGCGGGATTATTCCTGATGCATTGTCATGGCGGAGAGAGCGTCCAACGGGATGACCTCAAAGGTAGGTCACATCGGTTCGCCTGAGTTCGGCAATGCCCGCCATTATTGACGAATGCTTGGTGCTCCTATCCGCCTCGAACCGCTCTCGGTCGCCGACGGTTACTCACGATGTATGGGCTGGCGTATGGGCTTCGCCGGCGATCTGCTGCGCATCAGTCGTCCGATACAGACAGTCCGGCGAGAAGCGGAGCATACGCGGCGAGCCTGCGGGATATGAACTCCGTGAAGAGCCGTACGCGCTTCGTCTTACGTGTCTCCCCCTGTGTGAGTAGCCAAACCGTTCCGTACATGTGCAGGTCGGTGCCCGGCACCCTTGCCAGCAGGGGATCGGCATCTCCGACGAAGCACGGCAACGTCGTGATCCCAAGCCCTTGCCGTACAGCAGCGATCTGCGCCCCGGCGTCCATGGTCCTGAACGGAACCCCGGTGGTGCGAACCTCACCCTCGCTGGCCCAATCTGGAATTCCATGAGCGCTTATAACGATCCACCGGATGGGATCAGGCGCACCCGCACGCCACGTAGCTAGTCGATCGCGGGACATGTAGATGCCGCCGAACAATTCCGGTCCCTTTAGTCCGTGAAGATTGAGCGGCAGGGTTTTGCGGTCGTAGACGACGCGGATCGCGACGTCGGCCTCTCGGTTGGTCAGATTTGCCAGCTCGCCGGACGACAAGATGTCCATCTCGATGTCCGCATGCAGACGCGCGAAATCGGAGAAGTCCGGCATGAGCAGATGTGTCGTGAGGGGCGGCGCCAACGTCACCCGCAGAAGTCCACGCACGCTCTGATCGCGCCCGAAGACGCGCGTCTCCAGCAGGTGCGACGACGCTTCCATCTGGTCCGCGAACTCGAGGACCTCCTCGCCCGCAGCCGTCAGGCGGTAGCCCGAAGGCAGCTTTTCGAACATGTGCACCCCGAGGCGTTCCTCGAGCTGGGCGATGCGTCGCAGCACGGTCGCGTGGTTCACGCCGAGGCGCTCGGCGGCAGCCCGCACCGAGCCTCCACGCGCGACGGCGAGAAAATAGCGAACGTCATCCCAGTCGATCATGGTGCAATCCCGCACCGCGCGGTGCGCCTTCCAAAGCCTGTATCTAACACATGGAACAGCAGTACGGGCGATCATCACAGCTTAGGTCGACGACCACAGTCCAATTCCGAAGAATGGACACCGATCGTCTTGGCCGACGTCGCTCGTCCAGCCGGATCGATTTTGCACCACCGATGTGCGCGCTTCCGTACTCAACAACGGACGCCGGTGGGTCCATTTCGAGGTCCTCGGGAGCAGATGCTGTCCCGACACCACGAAGGGAAAAGTCATGGGTAAGCTGGACGGTAAGGTTGCAGTCATCACGGGTGGATCGAGCGGTATGGCGCTAGCGAGCGCCAAGCGGTTCGTTGAAGAAGGCGCCTATGTTTTCATCACGGGCCGGAGGCAGGAGGCGCTCGACGAGGCCGTCAAGCTGATCGGCCGGAACGTGACCGGCGTGCGCGGCGACGCGGCCAATCTCAACGACCTCGACCGTCTGTTCGACACGGTCAAGCGGGAAAAGGGCAAGATCGACATCCTGTACGCGAGCGCCGGCACGGGCGAAGCCGCCCCACTGGGCGAGATTACCGAGCGGCATTTCGATGCGGCTTTCGGCCTGAATGCGCGCGGCACGCTGTTTACGGTGCAGAAAGCGCTGCCGCTGTTCAACGATGGCGGATCGATCTTCATGACCGGGTCGGTTGCCTCGATCAAAGGTTTTCCCGGTTACAGCGTCTATGCGGCGAGCAAGGCGACGCTGCACGCATTCGCACGCGGGTGGCTCAACGAACTCAAGGGCAGGAATATCCGGGTGAACGTGCTGCACCCGGGGCCCATCGCCACACCGATGCAGGACCAGGTCCTCACCGAGGAAGCGAAGCAGATGTTCGAATCCCTGATCCCGCGGGGAAAGATGGGTCGTCCTGAGGAAATTGCGACGGCAGCGCTGTTTCTTGCTTCAGACGATTCGAGCTTCGTGAATGGGCTGGAGTTGTCTGTCGACGGAGGCTTCTCGGCCATCTGAAATCGCGCCGGATCGCAGGAAGTGGCTGATCAGCGGGAACTAGCATGTCCACGGTGGAGCGACTTCCGCTTGACGGTCAGCAGGGTCGTACGGAAATCGTTCACGACGGGACGTCTACGCAAAGGTCGTCACACAGCAAAACGAATACCCCAGCGCCGTTGAAGCCGGGAATCAATATCAACACAGATCGGAGAAGCCTTATGAGCTACGCAATTGTAGGATTCGGTAAAGTAGGTCAGGCGCTCGCCCGCGCCTTCGCCCGTAAAAACATCGACGTGACCGTTGCGAGTCGCCGACCGCCCGAGGCGTTGGCGCCTCAGGCTCGGGCGATCGGCCCCACGGTCCTCGCCAAGTCGCTGCAGAATGCAGTCGAGGCCGACACCCTCATGCTGGCAGTCCCGTTCTGGGAGCATCGCGAAGTAGCGAAGGCCCTGCCGAACTGGGAAGGCAGGACGGTCATCGACGCCACAAACACGTTTGGAGTTCTCCCAGAAGAACTGGACGGTCTCCCGTCCTCCGCTTTCGTCGCGAAGGCGTTCACCGGAGCCAAGCTCGTCAAAGGTTTCAATCACCTGGCTGCGGCCATTCTGGCCGCCGATCCGGTCGTCGAGGGTGGCCACCGGGTCGTCTTTCTGTCGAGCGATGAAGAGGACGCGATCGCTCCCGTCGCGGCCTTGGCCAAACAACTCGGGTTCGCACCTGTCAAGCTGGGAAAGCTCAACGAGGGTGGCGCGCTGATGCACGCACGCGACCGCACTTGGGGCCAGCTCATCTTCCAGGATTTGTTCAAGAAGGAGCAGTAATCGATGTACGACCGTGTGATTTGGCCTGAGCAGTACGGTCCGAAAACGTCGGCCATTTATGCGCTGAACGACATCGACGTGAGGGCGTCTCCTGAAGTGGTATGGAGGCTGCTGGTCGACGCCGAGAACTGGTCGACCTACTTCCCTCCCGAAGACCAGGTCAAGATCCTGAGCGGTGAAAGGGAACTGGCGCGTGGGACGAAATACAGCCGGGTGACGGTTGGATTCCCAACGCTGCCTTTGTCGAGATGCTGTCGGTACTCGACGGGTAACAATCTGCGCTTTCAGCCTAGGTGAGTGGATCGATCACCTTGTTCACTATAGTTTGGAGATGAAATATCATGAATATCGAACTCACGGGCCGCAAGGCGATTGTCACCGGATCCACCGCCGGTATTGGCCGCGCGACTGCGGAAGAGTTGGCCCGCGCCAGCGCATCAGTCGTCGTCAGCGGCCGTACAGAAGCCCGAGTTGACGAGGCCGTGCGGCAGATGCGGCAGGCCTTTCCCGGCAGCGACATCTCCGGCGTCGCTGCCGATCTTGCGACAGCGGCGGGCACCGCGTCCTTGATCGCGCAGGTGCCGGACGCCGACATCCTTGTGAACAATGTCGGCACGGCTCGCATCCGAGGCTACAACGGCGTCGAGGATATCGCAAATATCCCCGACGAGGACTGGCTTGACCTCTTCCAGTTGAACGTAATGAGTGGCGTGCGCGTAACCCGTCATTACCTCCCGCGGATGGTGGCGAAAGGCTGGGGCCGCGTCGTGTTTGTAAGCAGCGAGTCCGCAGTCAACATCCCCAAGGAAATGCTTGACTACGGCATGACTAAGACAGCTCAACTCGCAGTCTCGCGCGGCCTTGCCGAGGCCGTCGCGGGCACGGGCGTCACCGTCAACGCCGTTCTGCCGGGACCCACCCGCTCTGAGATCCTAAGCGACTTCATGGCAAAGCAGGCTGACGCAAACGGCATCACGCAGCAAGAAGCCGAGCAGGGCTTCCTGAAGGCGATGCGGCCGACCACCCTCATCCAACGCTTCGCGACCACCGTTGAGGTAGCCAACATGATCATCTACGTTTGCTCGGAGCAAGCTTCGGCGACAACCGGTGCGGCTTTACGGGTGGATGGCGGCGTGGTTCGTTTCGTCGCGTAGCTCGCATCGTCCGTCGCGCTTCTTCGGAAATTGCCATCGGAACGCTTGTTCTAGCTGTCTCATGCGCGGTGCGAGGACAAATTGCGCTTGTGGCGATCTGGTCTGGCGCGACGTTTCATCAACGCATTTATGGGCGTGTGGCTACTAGCGCTGATCGGCGCAGTCATCACCTTGCTGAGAGTCTAGCCAAGAGGCCAAACCTGCAGTTTGAGATCCGCCTAGTTCAGCTCAAAAGTCGCGTTTGAAGTTGTCGGCTCTTCGTTCTGAGGCGACATAATAGAAATAGCAGCAGCGATATGCGTCCCTGAACGTGCTGATGCTGCAATGCACCGACGCGACATTGGCTTAGATCTGTTGATTTGACGCAGTGATAGCGGCAGAATGTCCAGCAACTATTAGCGCTTGGAATTCGGACTGCCCACGCTAGCGTGGAAATGCCCAGAGAGAGAACCGCGCCGGCTGGGTGCGTGCGTCCAATCAAAGGGATGATAATCATGGGTCGATGGTTTGCGGAGAAACTTCAGCAATGGCTGATCTTGGTGCTTGGAGTTGTGGTGATTGGCGGCAGCATTGCGATCGGCGCGCTGTTTCAGCCGGCCTCCGGCCCGGCTCCATCGACCGAGGTGGCGGCCACGCAGAGTGATGCAGCCGCACCGACGGCAGCGCCGCAAGCCGTCCCACCCGCTCCTGCTCCATCGCCGACAGCCAACGCAGCACCAAAGGCAGCACCATCTGCGGCCCCGGCGGCACCCGCCAGCACAAACGCGAAGGCTACGCCCAAGGACAACAACAAGGCTGCCGCCAAAGCAGAATCCAAGTCGGAATCCAAGGTAGGGTCCAAGACAGAGCCCAAGGCACCTGCCACCAAGGCCAACAATGCGCCTGCTCCACAGGTGACGCAGGCGGCTCCGCCGATGACCCACAACCATGCAGCGGCCGCGCCGGCGCCGACCCCCGGGCAATCCGCTCCACCCGCAGCAACGCCCGCGGCGTTGACCGGCGATGCTGCGGCAGGTCGTCAGGTTTTCCGCAAATGCCAGGCCTGCCATTCACTTGAAGCCGGCAAGAACGGGCTTGGACCGTCGCTGGCGGGCATCGTCGGCGAGAAAGCCGCCGCCGTTCCGGGCTACAATTTTTCGCCCGCGATGAAGGCGAGCAACCTGACCTGGGACGAGGCGACGCTCGATGCCTATCTCGCCGACCCGCAGAAAGTGGTGCCGGGCAACAAGATGCCTTTCCCTGGCCTGAAGACAGAACGCGAGCGTAGCGCGGTGATCGCGCTCCTCGCCGCCAACTCCAAGAGCGGTGGCGCACCTGCCGCGGTGGCACCTGCGGCGCAGAAGGCTGCAACCGCTCCCCCGAACGCGGCTGCCGCGCCGGCGCCTGCTCCGGCGACGGCAACACCACCGGCCTCGGCCGTGCCGGGGTCGAACTATGTGCCGGGGCTGCGCTATACGTTGCGTTCCGGCATCGCCGAGGGCCGCATGGTCTTCGTCGGTGTCGGCGGCTCGATCGATGCTCAGATCAATCCCCTGCTGTCGGCCGCAGAAGGACAGGTCGTCCAGATCACGTTGATCAACGGTGAAGGCGCCGAGCACGATATCGTATTCGCCGATCAGGGGCCGGCGGGAAGCTCGTCGCACATCGTCGGGAAAGGCGCGAGCACGAGCATCGCGTTCGTTGCCTCGAAAGCCGGCGACTATCTTTATTATTGCAGCGTGCCGGGACATCGCCTCGCCGGTATGGAAGGCAAATTCCTGATCACGCCACAGCCGCCGCCGCAGACCGTGGTCGAGGCTGATATTTCGCAGAAGCCCACCGACGTTCCCGCGCCGATCGGCAAGCGCGGACCGCAGACGGTGCGGGTCGATCTCGTCGCCGTCGAGCTTGAAGCCCGACTCGCCGAAGGCACGACGTTCGGCTACTGGACCTTCAACGGCAAGGTGCCGGGCCCGATGCTGCGCGTCCGCGTCGGCGACACCGTCGATGTCCACCTGAAGAACGCCGATGGCAGCTCGAGGCTGCACGCGGTCGATTTCCACGCGGCGACCGGCCCGGGTGGCGGCGCCGCATCGACGCAGACCAATCCCGGCGAGGAGAAGAGCTTTAAGTTCAAGGCGCTGACACCGGGCCTGTTCGTCTATCACTGCGCCACGCCGATGGTCGCCCATCACATCGCCAACGGCATGTACGGACTCATCCTGGTTGAACCCGAGGGCGGCCTGCCGCCGGTCGATCGCGAATACTACGTGATGCAGGGCGAGATCTACACCGACGGCGCATTCGGCCAGCACGGCAGCCAAGAGTTCAACGTCGAGAAACTGCTGAACGAGCGGCCGGAATATTTCGTCTTCAACGGATCGGTGGGAGCGCTATCCAAGTTCCATCCGATGCAGGCGAAGGTGGGCGAGACCGTCCGCATCTACTTCGGTGTCGGCGGACCCAACTTCACCTCGTCGTTCCATGTCATCGGCGAGATCTTCGACAAGGTCTACAATCTCGGCGGCGTGATTAGCGAGCCGCTTCACGGCATCCAGACCGTGCTTGTGCCGGCCGGCGGCGCGGTGATTACCGAGTTCAAGGTCGACGTTCCGGGCAATTACACGCTTGTCGACCATGCACTGGCGCGGGCCGAACGCGGGCTGGTCGGGATGCTTCATGTCGAGGGACCGGAGAATACCGAGATCTTCGACGGCAAGATCGAGCCGGGATCGGGGCACTAAAGACCGATTCCAACGGACCGAATGTACAAGAATAGGCCGTTTCAATGGGGCGTATTGCATATCGCTAAGACGACGAGGGAAAACCATGGCAGTTCATCATGCGGAGCCCGAAGAGGTCGTGAACCTGCAGCCGCTAGGGAGTGCCTTACAGCACGCGAAAACGACCGCCATCGTCAAATCCAAGACATTCGAAGCCGTTCGATTAATTGTCCATGAGGGAATGAATATCGCGGATCATCAAGTCGATGGCCCGATCATGCTGCACTGTCTGGAAGGCCACGTTAAGTTAGGACTGCGCGAATCCGCTGTGGAACTATGTGCTCATCAATGGATCTATCTAGAGGGCGGTACTATGCATTCTGTAACGGGCATTCAGGATTCATCTCTTTTATTGACCATTCTGTTTCAGTGAGGAATTTCAAGCTGACGGCGGCGCCAAGCGTGAGGCGCGTCCAGCCTTTCGAGTATCGGATCGCGGCTTCCGCCGAGAACGACTCTCCGGCCTTGCCGGGCTCATGAAAATTGCTAGTGAGCGCCGTCCATACCGCCGATCAAACCCGCTGGCCTGCGCCCAAGCTGACCTGCACCCCTGAAACGCCCCCGATTTTAAGTGAGGATCTCTGTTCTCCATCGAGGAGACAGACGATGCGTAAAAGCAGGTTCACCGAAGAGCAGATCATCAAGGTCTTGAAGGAGCATGCCGCCGGTGTTTCGGCGGGCGATCTATGCCGCAAGCACGGCGTCAGCGATGCCACCTTTTACAAGTGGCGCTCACGCTACGGCGGCATGGAGATCTCCGAGGCACGGAAGCTGAAGGCGCTGGAGGAGGAGAACCGCAAGCTCAAGAAGCTGCTGGCGGAGTCGATGCTGGAAGTGTCGACACTGAAGGAGATGCTCGGAAAAAACTTCTGACGCCCAGCTTGCGGAGACGTGCTGTGACCTGGGCGATCAGTGAGAGGAGCTACTCGCAGCGACGGGCCTGCGATCTGGTCGGCTTGTATCCGAAAACCTATCGCTACACGTCCACACGGCCGGACGACGGCCCGCTGCGGACCCAGCTGAAGGAATTGGCTTCGCAACGTCGCCGCTTCGGCTATCGCCGTCTGGGCTTGCTGTTGGCCCGGCAAGGAGGCCGGATCAACCACAAGAAGCTGTATCGGCTCTACCGGGAGGAACGGCTGTCGGTGCGCAAGCGCGGCGGCCGCAAACGGGCATTGGGCACCCGGGCGCCGATGACCATCCCGCAAGATCAGAACCTGCGCTGGTCGCTCGACTTCGTGATGGACACGCTGGTCAGCGGCCGGCGCTTCCGTATCCTGACGTTGGTCGATGACTTCACCCGGGAATGCCTGGGACTGGTCGTCGACACGTCGCTGACCGCTTTGCGGGTGCTGCGCGAACTTGAACAGGTGATCGAAAGCCGAGGCTGTCCGCGGATGATTGTGAGCGACAACGGCACCGAGTTCACCTCGAACGCCGTCTTGGCCTGGCAGGAGGAGTTCGGCATCGAGTGGCACTACATCGCGCCGGGTAAACCGATGCAGAACGGCTTTGTCGAGAGCTTCAACGGCCGCCTGAGAGACGAGTGCTTAAACGAACACCTGTTCGCCAACCTCAGCGAGGCCCGGCAGATCATCGAGGACTGGAGGATCGACTACAACACCACCCGACCGCATACGAGCCTCAACGGGCTTACACCGACCGAGTTCGCCAACCGCTCCAACAGGGGCGAAAACCAGAACAGAGTCTACTTATAAACGAGGGCAATCAGGGGTGCAGGTCAGGGCTATCTGCTGAATCAGAAAATCCGAACCTTGTAACGATTTGCTCAAACCCTTGGATCATTCGTCCGGAGGTTTGCAACGCAAATCTCGGGATATGAATCAGAATTTCGTAACTGTTGTGCCGTTGCGGGCGTGGTGAAGGGTGTTGCCGGCAACGGTTGTGGCCTCGATCGTCGTTGTGAAGGCCA
>JBQCFF010000491.1:0-2268 GCA_051959485.1 Devosia sp.
CCGAGGACATGCAGCCGGCCTATTCGCTGTTCGCCGGCAAGGGCGACATCTACCACGCGCTGCAGGCCTGCCTGATCCCGCTGTTCCCGGCCACCGGCTCGGTCACCAAGGGCATCATCGAAACGGGCGGCGAGTACTAGCGGCAAGTTTTCCGTGCGCAAGTTTTCCGTGCGCTAATGTCGATCCCGGGCCGGGTGCTTCGTCGTGATGGCGAAGGCGCCCGCCCGGAGCGCCCGCGAACAGAGGATTTCAGCATGCGTAAACTCACCGCCGGCCTGTTCCACTCCATCGACGGCGCCGTCGAAGCCCCGAACGAGTGGCAGTTCGACCGCTTCGACGATGAACTGGGGGCCATGCTCACCGAAGTGCTCGGCCGCACCGATACCGTCATCATGGGCCGCAAGGGATTTTCGGAATGGGCCGGCTACTGGCCGACCGCCGAGCAGGACGGCGACTTCGCCGACTTCATCAATGCGGTGCCCAAGCACGTCGCGACCCGCACGCTGACCACCCTGCCCGCCTGGCAGAACTCGTCGATCATCAAGGGCGACCTCGACGCCTTCGTGCGCGACCTGAAGGCGAAGGACGGCGGCGACATCGCCGTGATGGCCTCGATCTCGCTGGTGAACCAGCTGTTCCTGAGCGGCCTTCTCGACGAGCTGACGCTGATCACCCACCCGGTGATCGCGGGCGCGGGGTACCGCAAGCTGTTCGAGCCGGGCACGCCGACCACCCGGCTGGAGCTGGTCTCCAACGTGCAGACGAGCAAGGGCAACCTGGTGTCGACCTATCGCCGGCTGAACTAGGGCGCTTCCGGCCCGAGCCGGCGCGTGCCACTCTGCGCCGGTTCATTCCGGGAGGAGGTCGCATGCGCGTCACCGTCATCGGCGGCTCGGGCCGCACCGGCAAGCTGGTCGTCGAACAGCTGCTTGCCGCCGGGCACCAGGTCGTCGCCACCATCCGCAACCCCAGGCACATGGCGGAGCTGGTGAAGCTCGGCGCCGAGACGCAGCTGGTGGATCTCGACAAGTCGGAGTTCGACACCATTGTCACCGCCATGCAGGGCGCGGACGCGGTGGTGTTCGCGGCCGGCTCGGCGGCGGGCGAAACCAGCGAACTCGACCGCAAGGGGACGCTGCGCACCGTGCGGGCGGCCGAGAAGGCGGGGGTGAAGCGCTGTGTCTCGGTCTCCTCGATCGGCGCCAGTACCGGGCTTTCGACCCGCTCGATGAACGACGAGATGAAGGACTACTACAAGCAGAAGCGCGCGGCGGCGAAGCACATCGCCGGCTCGAGCCTCGACTGGACCATCGTCGAGCCGGCCGAACTGACGGACGATGACGGCACCGGCAAGGTGACCGCCAGCCTCGAGGCGCTCGAGGGCAAGCCGATCGCCCGCGCCGACGTGGCGGCCGTGGTGGTCGCGACGCTGGGTGAGGGGAAGGCGATCGGCAAGGCGATCCAGCTGACCGGCGGGACGACGCCGATCAGGACGGCGCTGACGCGGGCGCTCGGCTAGGATTCACGTGAAACGGCGGTGCCGGGGATGGGGAAGACCCGGTCGTAGGCCCAGTTGAAGACGAACGCGTAGAGCATGTAGAAGACCGCCAGCGCCACATCGAGCAGCAACGCGTCGATCAGGCTGATGCCCATGTAGAGGGCGACGAACGGCAGCATCAGCGCCAGCAGCCCGAGCTCGAACAGCACCGCATGGCCGACGCGCACCGCCACCGACTTCTTCACCGAGCCGGTCAGCCGCTGCATCGCGTGGTCGAAGCCGAGGTTGTAGACGTAGTTCCAGCCGGTCGCGAGGATCGAGGCGACGATCGTCACCACGCCGATCTGGTCCATCGGATAGTGGAAGACGAGCGTGCCGAGCGGGATGGCGAGCATGAGCCCGATGATCTCGAAGCTCAGGGCATGGCGGATACGGTCGCCGGTGGTGCGCATGGTGACGGTCCTGTTCGTCCGGGCCGTCCCGGCAGTGCGTTCCACGAAGGGCGGGGCCGTCCCCGCAGGTCCTAGATAGGCCATCCCGGGCCGGAGGCAAGGGCTGGCCCCGGTCCGGCGGAACAGCGCTGGGCTCGAAGCGCCGAGCGCGTTGCCCCCCACCCTTGTTCCCTCCCCACCAGGGGGAGGGAGACGTTGTGTCGTGGGCCGCGCCACGGCTCTCCCTCCCCCTGGTGGGGAGGGTAGCGCAGCTTGGCGCGTCAGCGCCTAGCGAAGCTGGGGTGGGGGGGAAAGCCTCAGGCCTTACGCCCCGGTCAC
>JBQCFF010000492.1:0-3534 GCA_051959485.1 Devosia sp.
TTTGTGCGCATGAACGCCGGAATTCCGGTGGTCCGCTGCAATAGAGGCGCCGCTATCCCGCGTGGGGATGGAACGGGCGCCCCTTTGGTTTGTCATGGTCTTTCGCAATGTATTCGGACCGATGGAAAGAGCGTGAATGCCGACCATTAATCAGTTGATCCGCAAGCCCCGGGCCTCCAAGCCCAAGCGGAACAAAGTACCGGCGATGGAAGCAAACCCGCAGAAGCGCGGCGTGTGCTCCCGCGTCTACACCACTACCCCGAAGAAGCCGAACTCGGCGCTTCGCAAGGTCGCCAAGGTCCGGCTGACCACGTCACGTGAAGTCATTTCGTACATTCCCGGCGAAGGCCACAACCTGCAGGAACACTCCGTCGTGCTGATCCGCGGCGGCCGTGTGCGTGACCTGCCGGGCGTTCGCTACCACGTGATCCGCGGCGTCCTCGACACGCAGAGCGTGAAGGACCGCAAGCAGCGCCGTTCGCTGTATGGCGCCAAGCGGCCGAAGTAAGGAGCATTAGATGTCCCGTCGTCACGCTGCCGAGAAGCGCGAAGTCAACCCCGATCCGAAGTTCGGTGACATCATCGTCACCAAGTTCATGAACTCGCTGATGGAAGACGGCAAGAAGTCGGTCGCCGAGTCGATCGTCTACGGCGCCTTCGACCTGGTGCAGTCCAAGCTGAAGCAGGATCCGATCACCGTGTTCCACGGTGCGCTGGACAACATCCGTCCGGCCGTCGAGGTCCGCTCGCGCCGCGTTGGCGGTGCCACCTACCAGGTTCCGGTCGAAGTCCGTCAGGAACGTCAGCAGGCTCTGGCCATCCGCTGGCTGATCGAGAGCGCCCGCAAGCGCGGCGAGCACACCATGAAGGAGCGCCTGTCGGGCGAGCTCATGGATGCCGTCAATGGCCGTGGCCAGGCCGTCAAGAAACGCGAAGACACGCACCGTATGGCTGACGCCAACCGTGCCTTCTCGCACTACCGCTGGTAACGGAAGGCTTCCCGCAAATGGCCCGCGAATACCCAATCGACCATTATCGTAACTTCGGCATCATGGCCCACATCGATGCCGGCAAGACGACGACGACCGAACGAATCCTCTACTACACCGGCAAGAACCACAAGATGGGCGAGACGCACGATGGTGCCTCGACCATGGACTGGATGGAGCAGGAGCAGGAACGCGGGATCACCATCACGTCTGCCGCCACGACCACCTTCTGGAAGGGCCGTGACGGTACGCAGTTTCGCTTCAACATCATCGACACTCCCGGCCACGTGGACTTCACCATCGAGGTCGAGCGTTCGCTGCGCGTGCTCGACGGCGCCATCGCGCTGCTCGACGGCAACCAGGGCGTCGAGCCGCAGACCGAGACCGTCTGGCGCCAGGCCGACAAGTACAACGTGCCGCGCCTGATCTTCGTCAACAAGATGGACAAGATCGGTGCCGACTTCTTCTACTGCCTGCAGACGCTGGACAAGCGCCTCGGCATCAAGCCGGTGGTGATGCAGCTGCCGATCGGCGCCGAGTCCGACTTCAAGGGCGTCGTCGACCTGATCGAGATGAACGCGCTCATCTGGCACAACGAAGAGCTGGGCGCTCAGTGGGACGTCGTCGAGATTCCCGAGGACCTCAAGGCCAAGGCCGTCGAGTACCGCGAGAAGCTGATCGAGACCGCCGTCGAGATGGACGATGCGGCTACCGAGGCCTACCTCAACGGCGAGATGCCCACCAACGAGACGCTGCGCCGGCTGATCCGCAAGGGCACCATCGAGGTCAAGCTGTTCCCGGTGTTTTGTGGTTCGTCGTTCAAGAACAAGGGCGTGCAGCCGGTTCTTGATGGCGTGGTGGACTTCCTGCCGTCGCCGACCGACATTCCGTCGATCGCCGGTATCGACGTCAAGACGGGCGCCGAGATCGAGCGTCACGCGTCGGATGCCGAGCCGCTGTCGATGCTGGCCTTCAAGATCGCCAACGACCCGCACATGGGCTCGTTGACCTTCTGCCGCATCTACTCGGGCCATGTGAATGGCGGCGACATGCTGGAGAACACGGTCAAGGAGAAGAAAGAGCGCGTCGGACGCATGTTCCAGATGCACTCCAATTCCCGCGAGCAGATCACCGAGGCTTATGCCGGTGACATCGTTGCGATCGTCGGGCTCAAGGACACCACCACGGGCGACACCCTGTCGGACCCGAACAGCAAGGTGATCCTCGAGCGCATGGAGTTCCCCGAGCCGGTCATCGACATCGCCGTGGAGCCCAAGTCCAAGGCCGACCAGGAGAAGATGGGCCTCGCCCTCGCTCGCCTGGCTGCCGAGGATCCGAGCTTCCGCGTCAAGACCGACGAAGAGTCCGGCCAGACCATCATCTCGGGCATGGGCGAACTGCACCTCGACATTCTCGTCGACCGCATGAAGCGCGAGTTCAAGGTGGAAGCCAACATCGGTGCGCCGCAGGTGGCCTACCGCGAGGCGATCACCCGCACCGTCGAGCACGACTACACCCACAAGAAGCAGTCGGGTGGTTCGGGCCAGTTCGCGCGCATCAAGTTCCGGATCGAGCCCAACGAGGCCGGCAAGGGCTTCGAGTTCGCCTCGGAAGTCGTCGGCGGCAACGTGCCCAAGGAATACGTCCCGGGCGTGCAGAAGGGTGTGGCCTCGGTCATGGGTTCGGGCCCGATCATCGGGTTCCCGATCGTGGACGTGAAGTTCGTCCTGACGGACGGCGCCTACCACGACGTGGACTCCTCGGTCCTCGCCTTCGAAATCGCCGGCCGTGCGGGCTTCCGCGAGGCCATCGAGAAGGCGGCGCCGAAGATCCTCGAGCCCGTCATGCGGGTTGAAGTTGTCACCCCGGAAGACTATGTGGGCGATGTCATCGGCGATCTGAACTCCCGCCGCGGCCAGATCCGCGGCACCGAGGCCCGGGGTATTGCCCAGGTGATCGACGCGATGGTGCCGCTGGCCAACATGTTCGGCTACGTCAACTCGCTGCGTTCCATGTCGCAGGGACGCGCGCAGTACACCATGACGTTCGACCACTACGAGCAGGTTCCGACCGCGGTGGCCCAGGAAGTCCAGGCCAAGTACGCCTAACAACAAGATCAGGCTGGTCCGGGAGTAGTCCCGGATCGCCGCAACCCGACACACAACTGAGATCCTACTGCCGGCACGCCAAGCTGGCACCCAACGGAGAATACGATGGCCAAGGAAAAGTTTTCCCGCTCTAAGCCGCACGTCAACATCGGCACGATCGGTCACGTCGACCACGGCAAGACCTCGCTGACCGCAGCGATCACCAAGATCCTGGCCGAGACCGGCGGCGCCACCTTCAGGGCGTATGACGCGATCGACAACGCGCCGGAAGAGAAGGCCCGCGGCATCACCATCAACACCTCGCACGTCGAGTACGAGACCGAGAAGCGGCACTACGCCCACGTCGACTGCCCGGGCCACGCCGACTATGTGAAGAACATGATCACCGGCGCCGCCCAGATGGATGGCGCGATCCTGGTCGTGTCGGCTGCCGACGG